>NZ_BCAV01000023.1:0-171796 GCF_001320125.1 Pseudomonas sp. NBRC 111119 | reverse complement strand
CGCACTTCAAGTACGGGGTGGCTTTCGAGGCCCATCAACAGAACAGCTTCATGGTCATGGGTGCCGATGGCGCTCCCGCCCGCTTGCTGATTCGTGACTTCGGCGATATACGCATCCACCGTGCCACCCTCCATGCCCATGGTCTGGACCTGGCACTGCATGACCCGTTGATGACACTGTTCGACGACGATGCGTTCGTTCGCGACAAGCTGTTGCATACCACGTTCATGTGCCACCTGGGCGAGCTGGTATTGCTGTGTGCACGTCACTGGGAAACACCGCAGGCAGCGTTGTGGGGCTTGCTCGCCGAGGAAATAGAGCGCTGCTTCAATACCCTTGAACCCCAGGTATTGCCAAGCCGCTGGCAGCAAGAGCACGACGCGCTGCTGCAGCACGATTGGCCGGCCAAGTCGTTCATGCGCATGCGCTTGCTCGACAGCCATGCCGACATCGTTGGCCGGTTGGCGAACCCGTTGCGGAACACACCTGATGAAGGCTGATGCATTCGCCTTGCGACTGCTGATCGTCATCCAGCTGTTGTCCATGGGGGCCATGGAGATGAGCGGGCCGTTCTGGCCGCTGCAAATTCAGGCCCTGTCAGGTGGCGACGACCCGCGAGTGATCGCACTGCTGTCGTCGGCCGTGTATGCCGGCCCCATGATCGCCGCCATGCTGCTGACACCCCTGTGGGGGCGGCTGGGTGACCGCACCGGCCACAAGCCGATGATCCTGCGCGCCTTGCTGGCGCTGGCACTGTGCCAAGGGCTGGCGGGGGTCATCAGTAACCCGTGGGGGCTGGTGGGCGTGCGTATTGCACAAGGCGCATTGGCAGGTTTTCTGGCGGCGGCCCAGGCGTATGCCTTGTACTGGTGCACCCCTACATCCCGGGGCCGTACCCTGGCGCACCTGCAGTCCGTCACCGCGATCGGCTCGCTGCTCGGGCCAGTGCTCGGTGGCTGGCTGATGGACAGCGCAGGTTTCGCAGTGCTGTGCTTCAGTGCCACGGGCATCTGCGTGGCGTGCGCCATGGTCAGCGCCTGGCTGCCAGCCGACCCCGCACGTGCCCGCACCGCGAAACACCAGGGCACCTCGGCGTCACCCCTGCCCAGGCGCTGGCTGGGCGGCATTCTGCTGATCATCGTGCTGGTTCAGGCTGCCAAGATCATGCCGCAGCCGTTCTATGCGCTGTATGTGGCTGAAGTGCTCACCGCACCCAGCTGGATCATCGGTGCCACCTATGGGGCCAGCGCACTGACCCTGGCGTTGTCGGCCCCCCTGTGGGGGCGCCTGTTTGACCGGCTGCAGCCCGCACAAACGCTCAAGGTGATCGAGCGCGTGACCTGGCTGTGTGCGGCAACGCTGGCAGCCACCGCGCTCGTCGGCCAATGGCCAGCGTTCATGGCCACCCGGCTGGTCTGGGGTGTCTGGCAAGGGGCACTGCTGCCAGTGGCCTACATGCTCATCGCTACCACGGTCAGTCACCAGCAACAAGGTTTCGCCATGGGCCTTGGCAACAGCGCGGCCAAGGCCGGTGCATTGCTCGGCACCGTGGTCGGCGGGGTAGCCATGGCCACCGTCGGCCTGCACCACGCTTTCTGGTTCGTGGCTTCGGCCTACCTCTGTGCTGCGCTGTTCATCGGCCTTGTGCGCCGCTACCACAGTGCCTCTGCTTCTTTCGTTTCTGCCAACCCCACCCATAACGCCTAGAAAACACCGCCATGAAACTTTCCAGACTCTCGCTGCTGATTTCCTTAACCGCCGCTGGCCTGCCTGCCTGGGCTGAGGAAGCCTCGAACGACACCGCTGTCCAGTTACAGGCCACCGTAACCTCCGCCACGCGTGTGGAGTCCACCATCGCGTCCATTCCGGGCTCGGTGCAGGTTATCGACGCGCCCCAGATCCGCGAACAGATGGGCGCCGGGCGCCGGGTCGCCGACATCCTGGGCCAGTTGATCCCCGGTATCGCGCCGTCCAGTGGCGGCATGAGCAACTACGGGCAAACGTTGCGTGGCCGTAACATGCTGGTCCTGATCGACGGGGTCTCGCAAAACGCCACACGCGACAATTTCCGCCAACTGAACAGCATTTCCCCCGACAGCATCGAGCGCATCGAGGTGATTTCAGGCGCCAGCAGCGTGTACGGTGCCGGCGCTTCTGGCGGCATGATCAACATCATCACCAAGCGCAACCAGGGCGAGCCACTGGCCTTCACCAGCAAGCTGGGGATCACTGCCGGTGACAACCTCAGCCGCAAAGGTTTCACCTATGAGGGGTTCCAGAGCGCTACCGGCCGGCAGGGCCCTGCGGACTGGTACCTTTCCGGGGCTTACACCCAGCGTAACGACCAGTTCGATGCCAAAGGCCACCGTATCCCTCAGGACACCTCCCAGGGCTCGAACATGGACACCGACACCTACGACCTGCAAGGTCGGTTCGGTTTGGAACTGGACGAAAACAAGAAGCTGACGCTGGGCCTGCAGGATTACCGCGACAAGCAGGATACCGACTACACCAAAGACCCCAGCAACAGGCGTGAGGCCGTGGCGGTGAAAGGCCTGAGCCTGGATGACCAGCCGTCCACCCACAACCGCGCCGCCAACCTCAACTACACCGACAAGGACTTCTTTGGCCAGGGCCTGAACGTAGAAAGCTACTGGCGCAAGTCCGATGCCTTGTTTTTCCCCGACATTTCCCGGGGCCGCGCCGGCGTATCGGCCACCGACAGCCAAACCACGGTGTATGGCCTGCGCACGGCCATCGATACCCCGCTGCCAGCCATCGGCTCTGGCTCCGGTAATTTGGTATGGGGTGCGGACTACAGCCACGAGTTTGCGCGTCAGCGCGGCGATCAGTACGCCGTCAATGGCCTGAACTACCGTAAAACCGGCACCACCTATGAGCTAGGCCCAGACCTGGAAACCACCACCCGAGCCCTGTTTGCCCAGGTGGCCTGGGATGTGTCGGACTGGACATTCCGCGGCGGCGTGCGCCGTGAGTGGGTGCAGAGCAAGGTCGATGACAGCATTGCCTACGGCGAGATCGTCCAGACCGGCCGGCGCGCCACGTTACCGGGCGACACGCTGAAGTACGACGCCACCTTGTACAACCTGGGTGCGGTCTACCACTTCACTGAAAACCAGGACGTGTTCGCCAACTTCAGCCAGGGCTTTTCGCTGCCGGATATCCAGCGTTTTCTGCGCGACGTGAACAGCACCTACAACATCCAGAACCTCAATGCCCAGGCGATCAAGGTCGACAGCTACGAGTTGGGCTGGCGCGGCAACTGGAACCCGGTGCAGGCGCAGGTGACGGTGTACAACAACACCTCGGACGTGACCCAGTTCTACGATGCCAACGACCGCGTCCTGCGCCTGATCAACCAAAAAGAGCGCGTACGCGGCATCGAGAGCAGCCTCACCTGGTACCTGACCGACCAATGGTCTACCGGTGGCACCTACGCCTACTCCAAGGGCGAAACCGAGCAGAACGGCAAGTGGATCGACTTGCCAGCCACCCGCATTGCGCCCGCCAAGACCACGCTGTTTGTGGCGTACGCCAATGACGACTACAGCGTGCGCCTGCAAGGCATGCGCCTGGCCGACTACAACGCGGCGGCACGGGACAACAATGGCCGGCAGATCAACGGCTACACCCTGCTCGACCTGATAGGCTCGGTGGAACTGCCCGAGGGCCGGTTGGAAGGCAGCATTCACAACCTGACCAACCGCAGCTACGAAACCCTGCTCACCCAGGCAAACGGCAGAACCCCTTACCCCAACGCCGAAGGCCGAACGTTCAGCCTGGCCTATACCCTGGACTGGTGATGCAGCGCTTGCGCGGCGCACCTAGCGCTGGTTTGATCACGGTGACCGTGCAAGAGATGAGCACCATGCCTGCCAAGACGATGAGTGAAGCGCAAGTGGCTGCGTACTGCCTGAGCCTGCCTGGGGCACGCGAGGACTATAAGTGGGGCGGTATCCGCGTGTTTTCGGTGGCAGGCAACAAGATGTTCGCCGTGCTCGACCTGGCGGGGGCAGGGCTGTCGTTCAAGGTGGCCGATGAGCTGTTTCTGGGCTATTGCGATCGGCCTGGGGTACGGCCTGCGCCTTATCTGGCGCGGGCCCGCTGGGTCAGCATGGCGCCGCCCTACCCCATGGGCCGCGACGAATTGAGCGACCTGCTGCTGCGCTCGCACCAGCTGGTGGTGAAGCGTTTGCCCAAGCGCTTGCAGGTGGGTCTTAAGCACTGACCCACCCGCAGGCCTGTGAACGACCGATCAACCCAAGGGCAGATAGCGCCCCTCGAAAAACAACCAGTCGGCCCAGAACACCTGATGCAGCAACACGATGAGCCAGAACAGTAACTGGTACGACACCTTGCGTGTCTTGTGCCTGAACAGTTGCTGCGCCACGAGTGCGCCCGGCCAGCCGCCCAACAGCTCGCTGGCGTGCAGCAGCTTCTCGGGCGTGCGCCAGCCCTGGCTGATGGCCTGGCGCTTATCCCGCCAGTACAGCAGCAGGCTGATCAGGCTCATGGCCGGGTACAGCGCCAGTGGCCACCAGGTTTGATCGTTCCAGGCCATGCGCGCAGCCCCAAGCCCCGGCAGCAGGCACAATACGCCCAACAGCAGCAGCTTCAGGCGCACATTGCGCACACCCGCCTGAGCGTGGCGGCTTGGCTGCTCACGCATGGGCGGTGGTCCAGTCGACCCAGCCGAACTGCCAACTGGCCAGGATCAGCAGCCCGAACACGATCCGGTACCAGGCAAACGCTGCGTAGCTGTGGTTGGCAATGAACTTGAGCAAGGCGCGCACGGCGATCATGGCGAAAATGAACGAGGTCACGAACCCCAATGCGAACACGGGCAAGTCATCCGGCTGGAACAGGTGCCGGTACTTGTAGCCGGAATACACCGCCGCGCCGACCATGGTTGGCATTGCCAGGAAGAATGAAAACTCGGTGGCCGCTTTGCGCGACAAGCCGAACAGCAGGCCGCCGATGATGGTGGAGCCGGAACGTGAAGTACCCGGGATCATCGCCAGGCACTGGACAAAGCCGATTTTCAGCGCATGGCCCCAGCCCATTTCATCCACATGGTCCACCTCCACAGTGTGCTGGCGGCGCTCGGCCCAGAGCATGATCACCCCGCCCACCACCAGCGCCGCTGCCACGGTGATGGCGTTGAACAGGTATTCATGGATCATGTCGGCGAACAATACACCCAGCACCAGCGCAGGCAGGAAAGCCAGCAGCAGGTTGCCGGTGAAGCGCCTTGCCCGCGGCTGGCTGGGCAAGCCCCGGACGACATCGAAGATCTTGCTGCGAAATTCCCACATCACCGCCAGGATGGCGGCCAGCTGAATGATGATGTTGAAGGCCATGGCCCGTTCGCCGCCAAACCCGATCAGGTCGGCAACGATGATCTGGTGGCCGGTACTGGAGATTGGCAAAAACTCCGTCAGCCCTTCGACCACGCCCAATATGATTGCCTGAAAGGCAGTCCAAAAATCCATCATCCCCCCGATGAAGCTTGCGCATGACAAGCCCCTTGTTCTTGATTTGCTTAGGTCGCCGCACGCGGCCCGGCATTTTTACAGCGCCTGTTGGTCACAAAGCCAGAAGAAAAGTTCACGCCCCCTAAAGGTTTCATCTTGCGCGGCCGAGATGCTAGCAGAGGCTCTTTGCATTGGCTTTACGCGACCTGCTGCAGACTATTTCTGAGATAGCACTTAGCCATTGGTCGAGTGGGGCCACGTAGCCAGCCGTGCTTGGATGCACCTGAATAAAAAGAACAAACGGGAGCACCTGAATGAAGACGTTGAGATCGATGTCGATCAGCAGCCGCTTGTGGCTGATTCTGCTGGTGTCGGTGGCCATGCTGGTGGTGCTGGGGCTGCTGATGCTGCGCCAGATTCACGGCGACCTGTACCAGGCCAAGGCCGAAAAAACCCGCCACGTGGTGCAGACTGCGGCCGGGGTGCTGGCGTATTACCAGGGGCTTGAAGCAGCCGGCACGCTCAGCCGCGAGGCCGCTCAGCAACAGGCGTTGCAGGTGGTGCGGGCACTGCGCTACGACCACGACGACTACTTCTGGATCAACGACCTGGGGCCGAGAATGGTCATGCACCCGACCAACCCCAAGCTCGACGGCCAGGACCTGTCGGGTATCCGGGACCCGGACGGGTTCGCTGTATTCAACGAAATGGTCGCGCTCGCACGGCACCAGGATGCCGGACCGGTCAATTACCGCTGGCCCAAGCCCGGTGCCAGCGAACCGGTTGCCAAGACTTCCTATATTCAGCTGTTCAAGCCCTGGGGCTGGATCATCGGTTCAGGTGTATACATTGACGGCGTGCAGGCCGAATTTGCCCGCCAGGTGCGCGATGCATCGCTGCTGGGCCTGGTTATCGCCCTGGTGCTGGCCCTGGTGGTGCGGCTGATTGCCCGCAGCATCGCGCGCCCCTTGCAAGAAGCGGTAGAGGCCATGGGCACCATCGCCAGCGGCGAGAGCGACCTCACCCGGCGCCTGGACACCCATGGGCGGGACGAAATCACTCACCTGGGTGAACACTTCAACCGCTTCAACGGCAAGCTGCAGGGCGTGGTCGGCCAACTGCAGGGGGCGGCCCATGAACTGGCACGTTCGGCCGGCCATGTGGGCGACAACGCCGGGGCCGCTCAACATCAAAGTGCGCAGCAGTCGCTGCAGATGGACCAAGTAGCCACGGCGGTCAACGAGGTCACCTACGCCGTGCAGGATGTGGCCAAGACGGCCGAGCAGGCGGCGGGCGAAATGCGCACAGCCCAGCAACAGGTGGCCCATGGGCAGCAGGCTATCCACGGCAGCCTGGCGCAAATCGACCGGCTATCGATGACCATCGACCAGGCCGTGCAGGTCATTCGTGAACTGGCCGGGCACAGCACGCGTATAGGGGGTGTGCTGGAGGTGATCCGCTCGATCGCCGAGCAGACCAATTTGCTGGCACTCAACGCCGCCATCGAAGCCGCCCGCGCCGGTGAACAGGGCCGAGGGTTTGCCGTGGTCGCTGACGAAGTGCGGCTGCTGGCCCAGCGGACCGCCCAGTCGACGGCTGAGATCCACACCATGATCGAGCACCTTCAAAGCCAGTCCGATGCGGCGGTGAAGGCCATCGACACCAGCAGCGAAGCGTCGCGCCAAACCGTCGAGCAGGCCCGTGAAGCTGGCGCCAGCCTGGATGCAATCAACCTGGTGTTGAACAACCTCACCGCATTGAACGCGTCCATCGCCAGTGCCACGCTACAGCAGTCGCACGTCGTGGAAGAGATCAACCGCAACGTACTGGATACCGCTGGGCTTTCTCAGCAGGCCGCCGAAGCGGCGCGCCAGTCCAGCGATGCGGGCCTGGCCCTGGGCCGCCTGAGCCAGGACCTTGAGCAGTTGCTGCGCCAGTTCCGGGTTTGATGCACGCAGCACGCTAGGCACAGGCTGGACCGCAGCCTGTGCCCTACACCTTACCCCTGCGAACGGCTACAATCGCGCCCCTCCCCGATTTATCCAAGGATCGCCGATGTCCGGCCTTGAACTCATCGCCGCCGTCCTCGGCGTTACCGCTGTATGGCTGACGGTCAAGCAGAACACCTGGTGCTGGCCCATCGGCCTGATCGCTGTGCTGATCTACGGCTGGTTGTTCTATGAGGTCAAGCTGTACTCAGGCATGTTGCTGCAGGTGGCCTACGCCGGTTTGCAGCTGTACGGCTGGTGGCAATGGAAGCGGCCTGGGCGCGCCGAAGAGGCGCGCCGGGTCTCGCGCCTGGCGCCATTGCCAATGGTCGCCGGCCTGGCTGCCGGCCTGGTGCTGAGCGCAGGGCTGGGCGCCAGCATGGCCGGCTTCACCGATGCCGCGCTGCCGTGGCTGGATGCCACCCTGACCGGGTTCAGCCTGGTCGCGCAACTGTGGATGGCGCAGAAGCGTGTGCAGTGCTGGCCGCTGTGGGTGGTGGTCGATATCGCCTACGTCGGCCAGTACCTTCATCAGCAACTTTACTTCACGGCGGGTTTCTTCGTAGTGCTGACCTTGATCGCACTGCGCGGCTGGCTGGAGTGGCGCCGTGACCCGGCGCTGGCGCAACCATGAAGGTCGTGGTGTTGTGCGGGCCGGAATCCAGTGGCAAGAGCTGGTTGAGCGGGTTGATCCAGGCCCGTTTCGGGGGTGTGGTGGTAGGCGAGTACGTGCGCTACTTCATCGACCAGCAAGGGCGGGACACCTGTTATGCCGATATTCCGGTCATCGCCCGCGGCCAACTGGCCTGGGAAGATGACGCACGTGCAGAGGCCCCGCCACTGCTGATCCTCGACACCCACCTGCTCAGCAACATGCTGTGGAGCCAAGCCTTGTTTGCGGCGTGCCCGCCGTGGCTGGAGCAGGCATTGCTGGCGCGGCATTACGACCTGCACCTGTTGCTCAGCCCTCAAGGGGTACCTTGGGTAGCGGATGGCCAACGCAGCCAGCCGGCGCTGCAGGACCGCCAGCAGTTCTTCGACGACAGCCTGCAGTGGCTGCAACGCCACCAGCAGGCCTACCATGTCATCGAGGGCAGTTGGGAGCAGCGTCAGCAGGTGGCCGCCGAGCAAGTCACCACCCTGATGGGGCGCTGCGCGACGCCATACCTGCCCCAGTGTTAAGCACGTGACACACGCCAGCCCCCGAATACCTCGCATTCTGGGGCTTTGGTGTTAATCGTCGCAGAGTGTCAAGGCGCTGAAACACCCATGTTTCCCCCTCAAGATTCAGGCTATTGCAGCAGCCCGCCCACCCTGGGCGCCGGTGCGCTGTATCAGGGCTGACACACATCCTCACCTCATCACCCCTCGAAAACGCCCAAGCCCTTGATATCGTTGAAGTTATCAAAAGCGGCACGGCTTCTGCTCTGCCTAGCGCATCGCTGAACAAGGCCAGCGGCTGAAGAGGGAACGCCGTCGTGAGGAAGATCAACCACCGCCTCAACCACCTGATGCTGATCGGGTGCGTGCTGGGCTCGCTGAGCCTGTCGGCCCAGGCCGACAACGGCATCATCGTGATCACCCGTGATGTGCAGACCCGCAACGCGGTAGTGCCTCCTCTGCAGCCTGACCCCTCCCCGACCACCGTCAACGCCAACCCCGTCGCTCACGTGCTCAGGCAAACCAACGAACTGAGCGATGGCGACTTCGCCAACATCAGCAGCGGCGCTGGCATCAATTCGCTCATCACCCAACAGACCGACCACCTGGGGGGCAACCTGTCGCATCAGAACCAACTGCCCAACCTGGCCGCAGGCAGAGGGACAGGCTCGGGCAACGGTATTTCCAACATGGTCAATTCAAGCGTGCAGAAAGGCATGGCCCCACTGCAGATCCTGACGGGAGGCAAGTGAGATGAAGCCCATGCTGCTTCTGCTGGCCGCGCTGTGCGGCGCGCCGGCCTTCGCCCAGCCACCGGCCGCGGTCAACAACACCGCCGACATCGACAACTCGGGCAGCGGTTACCAAGGCAACATGACGGTCAACCAGGCGGCGGGCGACATGCAGCAGCAGGCCAACGCCCGCGCCTTCGCAGCCGGCCACGGCGCCAGCGCCAGTACCCAGATCCGCCAGCGCCTGAACGTACCGGCTGACCCTGCCATGGATGCCAAGGCCAGTATCGGCGGCACTGCGTTCAGCAATGGCAGTGGCGCCCTGGGCGTCAACCAGAGTGCCGGTGCCGGCACGCAGCAGGCCAACGCCCTGCGTATCAGTATCGGGGCACAACCGCAAAGCATCGACGACAGCGTCCTCATGCAACAGAACGTGGCGCTGCTCAACAACTCCGATTCAGCTGCCATCTCGGCCGGCCATCGCCAGGTCACGACCAGTGACCAGGCGTTCACCGGTGGCCGTGGGGTGGTACAGCTGAACCAGAGTGCCGGGGTGGGAAACCGCATGGCCAACACCTTGAGCATACGGGTCGCGGATTGACCCTTTTCGTTAAGCACGACACTTAACCCTTAAGAGCACGGAGAATCACCATGAAACCTTCGATGGCACTCAAGCCTCTGGTTTTCGCAATTGCGGCGGTCATGGCTGTAGCTGCACAAGCTGATCAGAACGGCCGCACCTACCACAACGGCAGCAGCACCACCTGGCTGCCCATTTCGGCCAAAGCCGATGCACTGGATACCCAGCGCAGCACCGGCAACACCATCACCAACCAGGGCACTGTGAACCAGGCCGAGATGAGCAGCTCGGCCACGGGCGCAAGCGGCAACGTGGGTGTCAACGTGGCGTCCGGTAATGGCAACCAGCAGGGCAACGCGTCGGCGATCGCCAATGCGGCGGCTGATTCCACCCTGGACAACAGCTTCGTGTTCGGCACTGCCGAAGCCAATGCCGATGTCAGCCAGTACAGCAACAACAACCGTGTCGACAACTGGTCTACCCAGTCTTCGGCCGTGATGAGCGGCTCGGGCGAGGGCAGCTCGGGTAACGTGGGCATCAACATTGCCGGCGGCGACCTGAACCAACAGAAAAACAGCATGGCCATCGCCAACACCAACGCTGGCATCGGTAACGCCACGGCCACCGCCAAGGCCGACCAGAATGGCCCAGGCCTGGTGGTCAACAACGGCGCCGACCGCACCTACCGTGTCGACACCCTGACCTTCACCACCTCGGCCACCGGCTCGAGTTCGCGCGAAGGCACCCTGAACTCCACCGACAACCGCAGCGCATCGTCCAACTTCAGCCTGGCCGGCTCGCAAAGCGCGAGCTCCAGCGGTTCGAACGGCTGGAACGCCAGCGGCTCGCACTCCAGCAACGCCAGCGGTTCCAACAGCGGTAGTGCCAGCGGCTCTAACAGTTGGGGCATGAACGGCTCGGCCAGCGGCAGCGCCAGCTCGTCCAGCAGTGCCAACCTGACAGCCACCCTCGCAGCTGCAGCGGATGCCACGCGCACCGTAACCGTCAACAACGGCAACGGCGACCGCACCCGCACCAACAGCGTCGACGGCTCGCTGAATGCCTCGCTGAACGCCTCGATCGACAAGTCGCAGCAAAGCGCTTATGACTCCTCGTTCGAAAAAGCCTTCGATTCGAACTACGAGAAAACCCACCAATCGTCCTATGACAAGTCGCGTGACTCTTCGTACACCAAGTCGCATGACTCGTCGTACGAGAACGCCTCGGCCTCGGCGTATCAGAAGTCTGGCCAAGCAGCCAGTCAGTCCTCGAACGACGTTGCCAAGAGCTACAGCGAAAGCAGCGCTTACGACCTGAGCAATACCGTGTCCTTCCAAGTGCTGACCCCGACCGGCTGGGCCAACCCTGTTACCAACACTGCAACCCTCAGCGGTTCGGTGAACGGCGGCAGCGGCAACCTGGGCGTGAACGTGGCGGCAGGTGTGGGCAACCAGCAGAGCAACTCGCTGGCCATCTCCAACACCTCGTTCTAAGTGGCGTGCCAAAGGCCCTCTTCGGAGGGCCTATCCCCAACACACCAGAAGGCAACCGATCATGCGCACCATCGCCTTGGCGTTCCTGTTGTGCGTGGCCTGCGTGAGTGAAGCCGCGCAGATGCCGCTGTCCGTATTGCCGGGCGGTGCCGTGGTGTTCAAACCGATCCAGAGTGTGCGCGAACGCAAGTTCGTCGACCTGGTGCAACAAAAAACCGATTTCAGCTGCGGTGCTGCCGCGCTGGCCACCATCCTGCGCCAGGCCTACTGGCTGGATGTGGACGAACATCAGATAATCGAGGGCATGCTGGCCCACGCCGACCAGGACCTGGTGCGTACGCAAGGCTTCTCGATGCTCGACATGAAACGCTACGTGGAGAGCCTGGGCATGCGTGCCCGTGGCTATCGGGTAGCACCCGATACCCTGCACGACGTGCGCATCCCGGTGGTGGTGCTGATGGACATCCGTGGCTACAAGCACTTCGTGGTCATGCAGAAGGTCGACAGGGGCTGGGTATACATCGGTGACCCCGTGCTGGGGCACAAACGCTACAGGGTCGATGACTTCATCAAAGGCTGGAACGGCATCATCTTTGCCGTGATCGGCCAAGGGTACGACAAGGGCAACGCGCTGATAGACCCACCGCTGCCGCTCACCGCCAAGGGCCGCCTGGATGGCTTCACGCCAGTCAAAGACGCAGACCTGCTGGACTTTGGTTTCATCAAAAGCGACTTCTTCTAACGCCTCTTCCAATGACAAGGTGCATGATGCGCCGGGGAGCATTCCATGAAGACCCCAATCTGGCTGGCCATGGCCTGTCTTGCCGCCAGCCTGCCCATCCACGCCGAGACGTTCAAGCCCATCGAACTGAAGGACCAGGAGCTGGCGAACCTGCGCGGGCGCTTTGTGATGCCGGGGCGCATCGTCAGTTTCGGCATTGTCATGAGCAGCACCTGGCAGAACGCCCAGGGTGAGGTGATTGGCGCCACCAGCAGCCTGCAGGTGCAGCAATCCACAATCAAACCTCAGTTCTACGTATCGATGATCGATGAAAAAGTCCCCACCAGTGCCCATGCCAGTACCCCGGCAGGCGCTCAAGGTACCGGTACGGTAACCGGTGGCGGCGGGCTGGGGACGACACAAGGGGTCACGCAGGTGGTACGCGCCGCCGGTGACAACAACAGCGCCTACAACAATGTCGATGTGAACGTCACCAAGGCCAACGAGGCGCCCGTCTTTCAGCCCCAGGGCCAGGCGCTGGCCACCGGCCAGACGCTGGTGGGTGAAAATGGCGCCGGTGCGCTCAGCGTATCGTCCAGCGGCGTGGGCGTGCAGTTGAACATCAACGCCAATAATAATCAGGGGAGCACCGTGCAACGGCTGGCCCAGGGCGGGTTGATGCAGAACACCACACTGCTGGGCAATGGCAACTTCGTGAACAACGTGACCTCGTTGAATGTGGTGATGCGCGACAACCTGCCTGCGGCCGCGTCGCTCAATGGCAGCCTGGACCAACTTAAAGGTCTTCGCACTTTCGGATACTGATCTACGCTCAGTCTCATCAAAGCAGTCGGAAGGGACGGCAATTCCATGCAACGATCGTTAACGCTCAAAGCGGTTGTTTGTTTGACTACCTTGGCACCCGCCACCTCGCTGTACGCCGCTGTAGATCCGCAGGTAGAAGCATTGAAACAGGAACTGGTAGAGCTTAAGCGCCGCTACGAGGCCCAGCAGCAGGCGCTGATGGTGCTGGAACAGCGGGTGCGTCAGGTTGAAGAAACCCCTGCCGCCCCACCGCCCAAGCGCCTGGTGAAGTCCCCGGCTGAACGCGTCAAGGGTGGCCAGACCGTGGCCACCGGGGCCCCGGGCACCACCGGCAGCTCCTACGGGCAGGCGTTGGCAGCCGACTCGGAGCCTGCACAGAGCGTGTCCAACCTGTACGACGAGGCCAGTGGCTTCTTCGGCGGTGGCAAGTTCAGCCTGGAAACCGGCCTGACCTACACCCATTACGACACCCGTGCACTGACCCTCAACGGCTTTCTGGCCCTGGACTCGATCTTCCTCGGCAACATCAACCTGGACCGCATCAAGGCCGATAACTGGACCCTGGACCTGACTGCCCGCTACAACCTGGCTCAACGCTGGCAGTTCGACGTCAACGTGCCCGTGATCTACCGCGAGTCCACCTACTCTTCAGGGGGGGCCGGTGGCGCCGGGCCCACCACGTCCGATGCCAGCGTGACCCGTGACCCGGAAATCGGCGACATCAACGTGGGTGTTGCCTACAAGTTCCTCGACGAGTCCGAGAGCTGGCCGGATGCCGTTGCCACCTTGCGGGTCAAGGCCCCTACCGGCAAGGACCCGTATGGCATCAAACTGCGCCAGGTGGCTGGCAACGACAACCTCTCGGTACCTGAAAGCCTGCCGACCGGCAATGGCGTGTGGTCCATCACCCCCGGTATTTCGCTGGTCAAGACGTTCGACCCGGCGGTGCTGTTCGGCAGCCTGTCCTATACCTATAACCTGCAAGACTCGTTCAGTGACATCAGCCCGCAGGTCAACAGCAAAGTGCCGGGCGACGTCAAGCTGGGTGACTCGTGGCAGATCGGTGGCGGTATCGCCTTTGCCCTGAACGAAAAAATGAGCATGTCGTTCTCGGTGTCGGACCAGATCGGCCGCAAGAGCAAGATCAAGCCCGATGGGGGTGACTGGCAAACCGTCTCCAACAGCGACTACAACGCCGCCAACTTCAACATCGGCATGACCTTCGCTGCCAGCAACAACCTTACGATCGTACCCAACCTGTCCATCGGTCTGACCGATGACGCCCCGGACTTCTCGTTCAGCCTGAAATTCCCCTATTACTTCTGATGGTTGCACACACCGGGCCCGCCTGTGCGGGCTCGGTTTTTGTGTGGCAGGCCTTTGCACAAAGGCTTCCGAGCGCCCTTGCCTGTTATCATCCAGCACAGATGCATGACGTTTTAATGGCAAAAGGGAAGTTTTTGTGAAGAGCCTGTCAGACCGCCCACGCACCCGGTTGATCGCCCTGGCGATGCTGGTGCTGGTGATCCCCCTGGTTGCGCGCACCGTGCTTGGCTGGTCGAACCCGCTTGGCTATGTGTCGGACCTTGCCCTGGGCGGGGTTCTGCTGCTGTTGCTGTATCGCCGCCCCTGGTGGCTGGGCTTGCCGGTTTTGCTGGCCTGGGCGGGCCTCTGGGTGGCTTCGGCCGAGCTGGTCAGCGCGGTGGGCAGGCTGCCGACCAGTGCCGACCTCACCTATTTGTTCGACCCGCAATTCATGGAAAACTCCACCGGCGGCAGCCTGGCCCACGCCTGGCTGCCCGGCCTGCTGGGCGCAGGCCTGCTAACCTGGCTGGTCTGCGCATGGCGCAGCCGTGGCCAACCCGGCGCGCCGTTGCCGCGCAGTGCGTGGGCCGGTGTCATGGGCCTGTTCGCCATTCACTGGGGCAGCCAGCAGTTGGCGCCCTCGGATGCCGATCAATGGCGCCAGTACAACCTTGGCCACCAGGTGTTGTCAGCGGGCGTGGGCAACCTGCAGCGTCTTGTCGAGGGGCGCGCGCCCTTCACACCCCTGCCCAGCACCGGGCTGACCCAGGCCGACCTGAACGGCCAGCGCCTGTTGGCCGCCACCGGCAGCGCCCGCAACGTGTTGATCATTACTGTAGAAGGCATCCCAGGGGCCTACCTGCGCCCTAATCGCGAGGCGTTGCACAGCCGCTTCGATGAGGACCTCATGCCCAGGCTTGGCCAGTGGGCGGCTCGGGGCATGAACACACCGGACTACGTGCTGCACACCCACCAGACCATCCGTGGGCTCTACGCCATGCTGTGCGGCGACTACGACAAGCTGGCCAATGGCACCCCCAAAGGCGTAGAGCTGCTGACCCAGGCCGAACGCAACCAGGCGTGCCTGCCTGCCCAACTGCGCCAGGCCGGTTTTACCACCCATTACCTGCAAGGGGCGGGCCTGCGCTTCATGGCCAAGGACCGCATCATGCCGCACATCGGCTTTGAATCCGTGCATGGCGTGGAGTGGTTCGGCAACCGTAACTACCTGGATTTCCCGTGGGGCAAGGATGACCGCGCCTTCTTCGAAGGTGCTCTGGACTACGTGGGCCAGCTGCGCAAACAGGACCAGCCCTGGATGCTGACCCTGCTCACGGTCGGCACTCACCAGCCCTATTCGGCACCGGCGGATTACCTGGCCCGTTACGACACCCCCAAACAGGCGGCCGTCGCCTACCTGGACGACGCCCTGGGCGGCTTCCTGGACGCCCTGGAGCGCCAGGGCGTCCTCAAGGACACCCTGGTGGTGGTCACCTCGGATGAATCCCATGGCATCGACGGTGTGCGCCTTGCCTCGTCCTGGGGCTTCAACCTGACCCTGGCACCCGAGCAGCGTTTGCTGCCAACCCTCAAGTCAGGTACCTACGGCCATGTTGACCTGGCCACCTCCGTACTCGACTATTTCGCGCTGCCCATCCCCCTGGCCCTGAGTGGGCGCTCCTTGTATCGGGATTACGACACCGGCCGCGAGATGATCTCGTTCACCAATGGCATGCTGCGCTATCACAACGGGCAGGGGGTGTTCACCGAGTGTGATTTCCAGCAGCGCTGCCGGCGCTATGCCAGCGACGGTTTCATCGCCGACAAGGCCCGCTATCTGGGCCAGGGCGATAGCTACCTGGGCCAGCAGGTCGGTGCATTGGCGGCGGTACTCGACCAGTCTTTGCTGCAGACCCCACTGAACCTGCGCTACCAGTTCGGTGGGCCCTCCCCCATCCAGCTACGCAAGCGTATTCACGACGACTGGGCCGACAACCTGATTGGCGCACAGTATCTGGAAATGCCACAGGGCTCGCACACACGTGTCAGGGTCAAGGTGCGCTCACTCGACCCCAAGCGTGCAGCATTCATCCAGCTCAAGGCCAAGCAGATGGAGCAGGAAGTGGCCCTGGGCCTGCCCGCCGAGGTGAAGGTGACCGCCAAGAAGCCGCTTGAAATGGAGTTCCGTTTCGACAACCCCGTTGAGCGCAAGGCCTTTTCATTTCACCTGCTCGGCTACGGCGGTGGCCAGGTAGAAGTCAGTGACTTCAGCGTGATCACCGCGCTGCCGGGTGAGGATGACGGCCTGGATGAGTTGACCGAGGACCCTGTCGCCCATTCGGGTTGACGGCATGGCCGGCTAGGTGCGCACACCCAGCATGCCGCGCTCGACGATGAAATCGATTACCGCCTGCAGGCCCTCGCCTTTTTTCAGGTTGCTGAAGGTCCAGGGCCGTTGTGGCCGCATGCGCTGGGTATCACGTTCCATGACCTCAAGCGAGGCGCCCACATAGGGCGCCAGGTCGGTCTTGTTGATGACCAGGAAGTCCGATTTGGTGATACCTGGCCCACCCTTGCGCGGGATCTTCTCGCCTTCGGCCACGTCAATCACGTAGATCGTCAGGTCAGCCAGCTCTGGGCTGAAGGTCGCGCTCAGGTTGTCACCGCCGCTCTCGACGAAAATCACTTCCAGGTTGCCGAACTTGCGCGCCAGGGCCTCTACGGCCGCCAGGTTCATCGAGGCATCTTCGCGGATCGCCGTGTGCGGGCAACCACCGGTTTCGACGCCGACAATACGCTCGGGCTCCAGGGCGCCGGCCTCGGTGAGGATACGCTGGTCTTCCTTGGTGTAGATGTCATTGGTA
This sequence comes from Pseudomonas sp. NBRC 111119, assembly GCF_001320125.1. NCBI lineage: Bacteria > Pseudomonadati > Pseudomonadota > Gammaproteobacteria > Pseudomonadales > Pseudomonadaceae > Pseudomonas > Pseudomonas sp. NBRC 111119. The sequence continues at coordinate 154,633 of NZ_BCAV01000023.1, read as the reverse complement.
ACCACGGCGATGTGGTAGTGGTCACGCATGGCCTTGCACAGCGCTTCGAGCAATGCAGTCTTGCCAGAGCCGACCGGGCCACCGACACCGACGCGCAGGGGTTGTTGATAGCTTTGCATTTCAGGCAGTCCTCAAGAACGGAACAAACGGGTGTATTGGGTTTCGTGACGCGATGAGGCGATGGCCAACAGCGGCAAGCCGCCGCCGATCTGCTCATCCTCCAGCATCAGCGCGTGGTCGAAGGCTGCAGGTAACTCAACACTCAAGTCGCGTAAGAGCGTTTGGGCCGCCTGCTGGCCAAAAGGCACCAGCTTGACCCCGGCCATGACGGCGCCCTCCAGCCAGGCAAAGCCATGGCCCAGGGCCAGCTGGCGCAGGGGGATGGCCCACTGGGCTGCCAACCAGGCCATGCCACCCAGTTGGGTCATCTCCAGGCTGGTTCGCCAGGCGGGGGCCTGGCCCAACCGCCAGCCGTCGAGCAGCCGTGCCAGCGCAGCCCCGCGCTGCTGCTCTTCCAGGCGCAATTCGGCGGTTTCGCGGTTGGCCAGCAAGAAACGGCTCCAGTGCTCGAACGCCGCAGCATCCTCGGCCAGGCAGGCGTGGTACAGGCGTACCAGCACCGGCCAGTCGAGGCAGGCCAATGTGTCGTCGATCTGCTCGCGCTGCCAGGCAGTGAACCCGGCCAGGTCCTTCACCCAGCCAGCTTCCACCGCCCACTCAAGGCCTTGCGAATAGGTAAAACCACCTACCGGCAGGCCAGGGCTGACCAGCTGCAGCAAGCGCAGTAACGCCAGGTCGCTGCTCATCAACCGGCCAGCACCATGGCGGCGCTGGCCAGCAAGCCGCCGCCGAACACTTTCTGCAGCCCGGTGTGGCGACGCAGCAGGCAGCCGACGGCAAAACCGCCGGCCAACAGCAGGCCACTGACCAGCACAAAGCCTGCGCTGAACTGCCAGAAGGCACTTGGCGTGGCTTCGACGCCGTGAGCCCAACCGTGGAACAACGCGAACATCGGCATGGCCATGGCCAGCAGCACCTGCCGCCCTGGCAGCAGCAGTGCAGCACCGGCGACCACCAGCGAGCCGGCAATCAGGGTTTCCATGCCCAGCACACCACCGAACAGGTGGCCACACACCGCGCCGGCGAACATCGCGGCCAGGGTCGCCAGTGGCAGGGTGAGGTTGCGCCGGGTCAGGGCGGCCAGCACGCCGGTACCCAGGAGCATCAGCAGGTGGTCAAGGCCGGTGAGCGGGTGGAGCAGGCCATCCTGCAAGGGGTTGGTGTCATGTCCAGGGTGGGCGAAAGCGGGTACGGCCAGCATCAGCAGCAACAGTGGCAGGGTCTTTTTCATTATCAGCTCCAGTGCAGTTCAGGAATGGGCAGGCAGGCGCACGAACGGATGATCATGGCCGTGGCTGTGGCCATGGGGCGCACTTTGGTAGGCCCCCGCCTCAGGTTCAAAGGGGGCCTGTTCGGCCTCCACCGTCAGCCCCAGGCCACGCAGCATGTCGTCCAGCACATGGTCATGCTGGAAGCGCAACAGGCCGGGCTCGATTTGCAGCGGCACATGGCGGTTGCCCAGGTGATAGGCAGCCCGGGCCAGCAGGTGCGGGTCGCTGCAGCGCACCGTCGACACCGCCTCCGGCGCCGCCAGCACACGAATGCACTGGGTACCCGCAGCGTCGGCCAGCCACTCCCCCCCACGCAGCAGGTGGCCGCGCTCGAGCATCAGCCCGGCCTCGCGGCCATCGTCCAGGGTCACCCGCAGGCGGCTCTTGATACGGCTGTCGACGTCCAGGGTGACGGTGCCGGTTTCAGCATGGGCGCCGGGGTCTGAAATACGGCGGGTAAGGACAATCATCAGTGCTCCTTCAGAACAGAAAATAACGCTGGGCCAGGGGCAGTTCCGTGGCCGGCTCGCACACCAGCAGTTCGCCATCGGCACGCACCTGATAGGTTTGCGAATCGACTTCGATCACTGGCTGCAGGGTGTTGTGGACCATGTCGGCCTTGCGCACCCGGCGACAACCCCGGGCCACACCGATCAGGCTGCGCAGGTTCAACTCCTGTGCCAGCCCGCGGTCGATGGCGGCCTGGGGCAGAAACGTCATGCGCGTGGCATGCCGGGCTGCGCCCAGCGCCCCGAACATGGGCCGGTAATGCACAGGCTGTGGGGTGGGGATAGAGCCGTTGATATCGCCCATGGGCGCTGTCACGATCATCCCGCCCTTGATCACCAGGGCCGGCTTGACCGCGAAGAACGCCGGCGACCACAGCACCAGGTCGGCCAGCTTGCCGGCTTCCACCGAGCCCACCTCATGGGCGATACCGTGGGTAACCGCGGGGTTGATGGTGTACTTGGCGATGTAGCGCTTGACCCGGAAGTTGTCGCTGTAGGCGGTATCCGGGGCCAGCGGGCCCCGACGCAGCTTCATCTGGTGCGCCACCTGCCAGGTGCGCAGCACCACTTCCCCTACCCGGCCCATGGCCTGGGAGTCGGACGAGGTCATGGCGAAGGCGCCCATGTCGTGGAGAATATCCTCGGCGGCGATGGTTTCACGGCGGATGCGCGATTCGGCGAACGCCACATCCTCGGCGATGCTGGGGTCCAGGTGATGGCAGACCATCAGCATGTCCAGGTGCTCGTCCACCGTGTTGACCGTATAGGGCAGCGTCGGGTTGGTGGAAGACGGTAGTACGTTGGCCTGCCCTGCCGCGCGGATGATATCCGGGGCGTGCCCGCCGCCGGCGCCTTCGGTGTGGAAGGTATGGATGGTGCGGTCACCGATGGCCGCCAGGGTGTCCTCGATGCACCCTGACTCGTTCAGGGTGTCGGTATGGATGGCCACCTGGATGTCCATCTCTTCGGCCACGCCAAGGCAGCAGTCGATGGCCGCTGGCGTCGAGCCCCAGTCTTCATGCAGCTTGAGGCCCACGGCCCCTGCGGCGATCTGTTCACGCAGGGCTTCGGGGCGCGAGGCATTGCCTTTGCCCAGCAGGCCGATATTGATCGGCAGGCTGTCGGCCGCCTGCAGCATGCGCGCCAGGTACCAGGGGCCTGGGGTGCACGTGGTGGCATTGGTGCCGGTAGCAGGGCCTGTGCCGCCACCAATGAACGTAGTGACACCGCTGTTGAGGGCTTCGTCCACCTGCTGCGGGCAAATGAAATGGATGTGCGAGTCCACCCCACCTGCGGTGACGATCTTGCCTTCGGCCGCGATCACCTCGGTGCCCGGGCCAACCGGTACGGTGACGCCAGGTTGCACATCCGGGTTGCCGGCTTTGCCAATGACAGCGATGCGCCCGTGCTTGATGCCGATATCGGCCTTGACGATCCCCCAGTGGTCGATGATCAGCGCGTTGGTGAGCACCAGGTCCATGGCGTCCGCCGCCAGCATCTGCCCCTGGCCCATGCCGTCGCGGATCACTTTGCCGCCGCCGAACTTCACCTCTTCGCCGTACAGCGTGTAGTCCTGTTCTACTTCGACCCACAGTGCCGTGTCGGCCAGGCGCACCCTGTCCCCCACGGTGGGGCCGAACATGTCCGCATAGGCCTGCCGGGAAATACGGCTCATGCCCTGCCCTCCAGCGCGCCCATCACCTTGCCCTGGAACCCGTAGATTTCGCGCTTGCCGGCATAGGCCACCAACTGCACGGTGCGCGCCTGGCCCGGCTCGAAACGCACCGCCGTACCGGCCGGGATGTCCAGGCGAAAGCCGCGAGTGGGCTCACGGTCGAACACCAGGGCCTGGTTGACTTCATAGAAATGGTAATGAGAGCCGACCTGCACCGGCCGGTCACCGTGGTTGGCCACGCTGACACTGACCGTGTCACGCCCGGCGTTGAGTTCGATGTCGCCCTCGGCGACCTGGATTTCACCTGGAATCATGGGGGTACCCTGGGCGTAGTCAAACAATGGGTTCGTGCACGGTCACCAGCTTGGTGCCGTCGGGGAAGGTGGCCTCCACCTGCACGTCGTGGAGCATTTCGGCGATGCCGGGCATCACCTGCTCCCGGGTCAGCACTTCGCGCCCCAGGCTCATCAGTTCTGCGACCGTACGCCCATCGCGTGCGCCCTCCAGCACAGCGGCGCTGATCAACGCCACCGCTTCGGGGTAGTTGAGTTTCAGGCCGCGGGCCAGGCGCCGCTCTGCCAGCAACGCTGCAGTGAACAGCAGCAGCTTGTCTTTCTCTCTTGGTGTCAGCTCCATGGGTGCTCTCTCAGGTAGCCCAGATACGCGGTGGGCAGGCTGGCAGGCCAAGAACGGCCGGGCGCAGCACTCGCCACAGGCATTGCAGGGTGTGTTGCAAGTGTTGGTTGTCGTGGTCGAGCAGGCGGATCACCAGCAGCGACCCGAGCAGGGTTGCACCACCCGGGTTACCCAGGGCCTCGAGCAAGGGCCGTACCTGGTCGAGGGTGTGCTGATCAGCAGGTGCAGCGCACAGGGTCGCCAGCAGCGGATACCCACCCAGCTTTTCAAGGCGGCCCCCCGTAATACGCAACCTCTCGTGCAGGCCAGGCTCGCCGGGCAGTTCGATCCGCAACCGGCTGTCTAGCGCCCCCTGCAAAAACTGCTCGTTCATCACCGGCCGGCCCAGGCACAGGGTTTCCCAAGCCAGCAGCCTTGCGCCTGGCGCCAGGGTGAAACGGCTGTCCAGGCTGGCCCGGGCGCCAGAGAAGAAGATGCTGTCCTGGGGTAGCCATTCCAGCGTGCTGCCAGCGCCCAGGTGAAAGTGCTGGGCAAGGCGCGCGGTGGGGCCAATGCTGCGATAGAACTTGCTGGCGCCGGGCATGGTTAGCAACGCGTGGCTGCCGGCCTCAAGGTGAATGTCCAGCTCCAGCCGGTCCCCAGCGACAATGCCCCCAGGCGGGTGCAGCACGTACACATGACACGGCGCACCCTCCGGGTAAAACGGCCTTTGCACCAAAAGGGGTCCGTAATGGCGGCGCGCACCAAGGCGGGTCACGCCATCACGCACAGTGAAGCGCAGTTGCAGGTAGGCGCTCCACCCAGCTTCATCGGTATGTGTTGCAACATGCTCCGCCAGCGACATCCTGCGGCCCCTGAAATCCGTGGCCTTGATGGCCGTTGCGAGGGCCCGGCTGGCGCATATCGATATGCGCACGGCCTGACCACTCGATCAAATTCTCAGGCTGGATATAGCAGGTTGCGGGCCAACTCCGCAGGTGAACTCAGATTAAACCTGTGGCAGGCCTGCGCCGGTGTCGGGCACGGCGCACTATCCAAGGGCGGCTAGCGGCGCTGTTTCAGTGCCTGGCGCGTTAATAATCGAAACGGTCTACCGCACGACGCCGCTCGTTGTCGTCACGCCGGTCATAAATGGCGGTGGTCTGGATATTGGCATGGTGGGCGAGCTTCTGGGCGATCGACAGGTCATGCTCTTCGATGACGCGGGTGATGAAGGCCCGGCGAAAATCATGGGGCATGATTTTCACCCCCACCTGTGCACCCCGCTGGCGGGCGATGTAGTAAATCGCATGTTTGGTGATGCGCGCGCGGGTGATGTGGTTGCCACGGCGGATGCGGTTGAACAGAAACGGGTCGTCTTCTGCGCCGGCAGGCAACGCCTCGCGGCGAAGGCTCAACCAGGCCTGCAGCTTTTCGAAGGCCCAAGGCGGTGCGTACTTGATCAGCTGGTGGTTGCCCTTGCCCACCACTTGCAGGCTGCGCTCCTGGAAATCCACCTGGTCCAGGTTGATGTCCACCGATTCGGACTTGCGCATGCCGGTGCCATACAGCAGGGCAATGATTGCCGCATCCCGCACCCCTTGCGGGCGGGGGTCGGCGGCGCAGGCATCCATCAGCTCGCGAATGAGGCTGCGCCGCAGGTTGCGCCCAGGCGGCAACCGGGTGCCTGTGGCAGGCTTCACCTCGCGCATGCGCTGCAAGTGTTCATGCTCGATCAGCCCCTGGCGCCAGGCTTCGTTCATCACCCCACGAATGGCATTCACATACAGCGATGAGCTGTTGGGGGCATAGCCGTCTTCGCGCAGGGCCGACACCAGCCCAATCACGTGGCCAGGCTCCAGCTGGTGCCAGGGGACGTCGGCAAGGTTGCAGTCGACGAAGCCAAGCCGGTCGGCTGTGTCCTGAAGAACGTAGCGCATGGTCTGCTGGCTGGACGGCGCCAGCCGGGCCATGTACTGCAGCAACGGGTTGTTCGGAAGATCGGGCAAAACGTGGATCCTGTGGCAGCGGCAAGTGGCCAGGGCCATCTTAAAATGAAACGAGTCAAAGCGACATGATGCGAGTCAGTCGGACTCGCGGCTGGTAGGGTCATTACGACCTTAAGCAGTGCCATCACCTTGATATTCAAGGGCTGCAGCATTGGCACAGATCCTGATGTTACCTGAATCACCCTGGTAGATCTAAGGCATCACCATGCTCGTACCCTTGATGGAGTCCCGCCGTTGCCGACCGCTGTGGAACCTCGCGTTCCGCCCGTTCTTCCTGGCCGGCACTGTGTTTGCGCTGATCGCTGTGATGGTATGGGCAGGCACATTGGCCGGCGTGTCCGCACCCGTGCCTACCGGAGGCATGCTGGCCTGGCACCGTCACGAAATGCTGTACGGCTTTACCGCAGCCATCGTCGGCGGCTTTCTGCTAACGGCAGTGCAGAACTGGAGCGGATTACCCAGCCTGCATGGGAGAAGCCTTCAGGCACTGTTCTTGATATGGCTGCTGGGGCGCGCGGCCTGGTTTCTGGCGCTGCCTGTTGAGTGGTTTGTGGTGATCGAGAGTGCTTTTCTGCCTTTGGTGACGTTGGCGCTGGCCAGGCCAATCGTGCAGCGGCGGTTGCGCAACAACTACCCGATTGTCGTGCTGGTGTTGGTTTTTACGGGCTGCCAATGGCTCACCCTCGCAGGCGTCCTGCGCCAGGACGAGCCGTTGCAGCGGCAAGGCGTGTTGGCCGGTTTGTGGCTGGTGGCTGCAATGATGACCGTGTTGGGTGGCCGGGTGATTCCGTTCTTCACCCAACGCGGGCTGGGCATCATGACGGCAAGCACACCCCGCCCCTGGCTGGACCGCAGCTGCCTGATGCTCAGTGTCACGGCGGCCCTGGCCATGGCAGCAGGCTTCGGCCAGGCGCCCCAGTGGGGCCTGGCCGTGCTGTTTGGTTGCCTGTTCGCCTTGCACGCTGCCCGCCTGCTGCTGTGGCATGACCGCAGGCTTTGGGGCATACCGCTGCTGTGGTCGCTGCACCTGGCCTATGCCTGGCTTGCCGTGGCCACCCTGGGCATGGCGTTATGGCACGCTGGAGTGAACGTCAGCCCTAGCCTTGTAACCCACGCATTGACCGTGGGCGCGATGAGCGGCCTGATGCTGGCAATGATGGCGCGGGTGAGCCTGGGGCACACAGGCCGCCCGTTGAGCGTGCCGGCCAGCGTGGCCGTTGGGTTCGCACTGCTGCACCTGGCGGCGCTGGCGCGGGTGATATTACCCCTTCTCACCCCTCTGGCGTTCAGCCTGTCTGCCTTGTGCTGGTGCATGGCACTGCTGTTGTTCGTGAGGCACTACCTGCCGATACTGCTGCAACCCCGGGCGGATGGCCTGCCGGGTTAGCGGGTTGCAGGCGGCCACCAACCGGGGAACATCTGCTGGACCCGGGGCTCGGTGAAGCGCTCGTCAATCAGTACCAGCACGCCTTGGTCCTGATCCCCGCGTATCACCCTGCCCGCCGCCTGGATAACCTTGCGCACCCCCGGGTACAGGTACGCATAATCGAACCCTGCACCAAACTGCTGGCCCAAGCGCTGTTTGAACTGCTCATTGACCGGGTTGACCTGTGGCAGGCCCAATGTGGCGATGAACGCCCCGATCAACCGCGTACCTGGCAGGTCCACACCTTCACCGAACGCCCCACCCAGCACCGCAAACCCCACACCCCGGCCATCGGCAACGAAGCGGTCGAGAAAACCCTGACGGGCAGCCTCGTCCATGCCAGGCGCCTGGGCCCACACGGGCAGTTGCGGGTGCTGCTGGGTCAACAACCCGACCACTTGTTGCAGGTATTCGAAGCTGCTGAAAAACGCCAGGTAGTTCCCCGGCTGGGCCTGGTACTGCTGTGCAATCAACTCGACGATGGGGGCCAGCGAAGCGTGACGCTGCTGATAGCGGGTGGATACCTGGCTGGCGATGCGTACCTGCAACTGCTCGGCACGAAACGGCGCCGCCACCTCCAGCCAAGCGGTGTCGGCAGGCATGCCCAGCAGGTCACGGTAGAAGCGTTGCGGGCTCAGGGTGGCGGAGAACAGCGTCACGCTGCGTGCCGCGCGCATGCGTGGGCCCAGCAGCCGTGCAGGGTTGACGTTGCGCAGGCACAGGGTTGCCAGCCGCCGCTTGCGCGGGCCCTGGCGCACGGTGATGTCGAACAGAAAGTGTTCATCGAACAGTTCTGCCACGCGGGTGAATTGCAGGGCCTGAAAAAAGAACTGCAGCAACGCCGGGTCAATGTGCACAGGTGCCTGGTTCATCTGTTCCTGAATCAACGCCACGCACTGCTGCAGCGCACGTAGCAGCCCCTCTGGCAGGTGCTCGCTGGCTTCATAGGGCGCACGCTGTGCCTTGTACAGCGCATTCCACTGCCGGTTCACGCGGTCCAGTGCACTGCCAAGGCCTGGCGGCTTGGCCTGGCGCAACGCGAGCAGCTGGCCTTGGTCCAGGCTGGCGCTGTACATGCTGCGGCCGCGTTCCACCAGGTTATGCGCCTCATCCACCAGCACGGCTACCCGCCACTGGTTGGTCTGGCTCAACCCGAATAACAGTGCATGCGCGTCGAAGTAGTAGTTGTAATCGGCAATCAGCACATCGACCCAGCGTGCCATCTCTTGCCCCAGGTAATAGGGGCACACCTGGTGGGCCAGGGCCACTTCCCGCAGCCGGGCACGATCAAGCAGGGGCAGGCCGGCCGCCGCTTGCCGTGCGGCAGGCAGCCGGTCGTAGAACCCCGCAGCCAGGGGGCAGGACTCACCATGGCAAGCCTTGTCGAGGTGTTCACACGCCTTGTCACGGGCGATCAGTTCAAGTGTGCGCAGGGCGGGCTGAGGGGCGCTGGCGGTGATCTGGCCGATAGCGTCCAGCGCCAGCGCCCGCCCTGGGCTTTTGGCGGTCAGGAAAAACACCTTGTCCAACTGTTGCGGCACCATTGCCTTCAGCAGCGGGAACAGCGTGCCCAGGGTCTTGCCAATCCCTGTACTCGCCTGCGCCATCAGGCAGCGCCCGGTGCTCACGGCTTTGTACAGGGTTTCGGACAACTGCCGCTGGCCCTGGCGGAACTGCGGGTAGGGAAAGGTCAGCGCCTGCAGCCCGTGGTCACGCTCGGCCAGGCGCTGTTGCTGGTAATGTGCCCACGCCAGAAACCGCTGGCACTGGGCCTCGAAAAACACCAGCAGATCGCCCGCTGTGTAGTGCTCGCTGATCAGTGTCTGGCCATCGTTGTCCACGTCCAAGTACACCAGCGCCACCTCGATCGCCGGCAACTGCCGGGCTTGGCACATCAGCCACGCATAGACCTTGGCCTGGGCCCAGTGCAGTTGGCGATGGTTGGCGGGCTGGCGCGCCAGGTCACCGCGGTGGGTCTTGATTTCTTCGAGGCGATTGCAGGCAGGGTCATAGCCGTCGGCGCGGCCGCGCACTCGCACGGCCTGGTATTCACCTTCCAGGGGGATTTCCGATTCGTAACCAGCCGCCCGGCGTGCGACCACCCGACGATGGCCTTCGATGCCTTCCTGTGCGGTGGGCGATGGCGTGAAGCGCAGGTCCAGGTCGCCCACCTTGGCACTGAACTCGCACAAGGCACGCACCGCCACGCTGTAGCTCACGCCGCATCGCTCCAGCGCACGTGACACACCGCCACCGGTAGACCGTGGGCGCGGCAGAACTCCAGCCAGCGCAGCTGGTTGTCTTGCAGGCGGTCACCCGGCCCTTTCACCTCGACCATGCGGTAGCGGCCCTGCTCTGGCCAGAACTGGATAAGGTCCGGCATGCCGGTACGGTTGTTGCGTATGTCCTGCAACAAGCGCAAAAAGCATTGCTTGAGGTGCTCGCCGGGCAGGCACGCCAAGGCTTGCTGCAGCAGCGCCTCGCTGAGCATGCCCCAAAACACGAACGGTGACTGCAACCCCCGCTTGGCCGCATAGCAATCGAGAATCGCCTGCTGGTGGCTGCCGTCTTCGAGGCGGCCGAGGCAGCGGGCGAAATCCGCACTGCGACGGTGCTGGAAGTCACTGTCATGCAGGTCCTGGGGCGCCGCCTGGAACGGGTGAAAGAACGCGCCCGGCACCGGCGCAAAAATGGCCTCCCAGCACAGCAGGCCGAACAGGCTGTTGAACAGCGTGTTCTCTACGTAATGCACCTGCCCGCCCGCCTGCGCCAAGTGCTGGCGTACGGCCTCTTCAACACCCAGTGCTGCATGGGCCCGGGGCAGTTCCAGCTCAATCAGCTCCAGCGGCGCCGCCCGCTGGCGGCGCTGCGGTGGGCCGCCAAGCTTGCGCGCCAGCCGCGGCAGCATGCGCTCCAGCGCCTGCACTTCCAGGGCGTTGGCCGGCGCCGCTGCCAGTTGCAGCGCCAACGCGTGCGCCTGGGCCCAACACTGGGTGCGTTCCAGCACGCGCACCTGGCGGATGCGTGCCTGGGCATGGCTGCACTGGGTGTACACCGCCATGGCCTGGTCCCACTCACCCTGCCGTTCACACTGCTGGCCAAGCGCAAACAATAGCCGCGCCTGCCGCCGTGCCAACCATGGGTTTTCACTGCGCAGCCCCTGCAGCGTGGCCAGTATCGACGGGGTGTCGTCGCCCTGGTCCAGCCGCTCGGCGCACCGATGCAGTGCCATGGCCAAGTCCAGATCAGTGCGCTGCTGCAGGGCACGAGAGTCGGCACTGAACGGCACGTGTTCGTAGCGCATCACCCCGAGGTCGGCCAGCACGAAGTCGGACCAGTCCTGGTAGAGGTTGCCGAAAAACAGCAGGCGTATCCGGTCGCACACCGGCTGCAGGCACCACTCATAAATGCGAACGCCGGTGGCAGGGAACCATTCGGCCAATGACCGCGGGGCCAAGGCCATTTGTTGCAGGTGGCTCAGCCATTCATGCTTGGCCGCCCGCGGCCGGCTCAACCGGTCAGCGAAGCAGTTGGCCAGTTCGTCCTTGCGCAACAGGGCGAACAACTGCTCAAGTTCGAGCTGTTCGGGTTCGCGTACCCAGCCTAGCGCCTGCAGCGGTTGCAGGGCCTGGCAGGTATCGCCTATTTCGTCATACTCAAGGCGATCAGCTCGAAACAGCTCGCCCTTGCGCATCACCATGCGCACCAGCAGCGCCTGGGCAGGCGCCTCAAGCTGAGTGAAGGCAGCGATGAAAGCCTTCTCCTGCTCATCGAGGAGGTCTTCGTAGCGCTGCCCCACCCACGCCAGCACCTGGCGGAAGTTGTGCAGGTAGTAGAAGGGGTCGTCGACGGAATGGGCAATCACGGAAATCAGGGCAGGCGGCGGCTCTCAGGGACACTGTTTATACATACAGACCTGCCAGCCTGGCAAGTGCCGCGGGTCGGGCCATACACGCTAGCGACTGTCTGCGGCCCTCGCCAAACGCTCTACAGCCGCCTGTAGTTCCACCGGGTCGTCGCCCAGCCACCCCAGCGCCAGATAATGCCGATAGCGGCCTTGCAGGCTGAACTCCGCCCCAGGCATTGCATACAGCTCAGACCCTGCCACGGCAGCCATCACGCGGCCCCACTGCGGTGCCCGGCGCAGGCGTACCCAGAGCAGCAGGCCACCCTGGGGTGGGTGCACAGCGGCACTTGGGCCGAACTGCAGTTCCAGCATACGCGAGAGGGTTTGCGCACGCCGCAGCAGGCCCGTGCGCACCTGAAGCCACTGGGCGTCGACCTCACCTTTGCCGAGCATGCAGGCGAGTGCCAGCAGCCGCAGCGGCGCCAGCCGGTAGGCACGCTCGATGAAGGTCTGTTCCAGTACCTCGGCAGGGCCCAGCACATATGCGTAGGGCACCTCGGGCCCCAACGCGGTTTCGAATCCGCCCAACACCAGCAACCAGCGCGGCTCTACCCAATCGCGCAACCGGGTCATCGGCGGCCCGGCGTGGCACAGGTCGCTGTCCAGATCGTTTTCCAACACCCATAACGGGTGCTTTGACAGCAGGTGACCGATCTGTTGCTGGCAGGCGGTAGCTACCAACCGGCCCTGGGGCATGCCCAGGCAGGAAGGCATGACCACCATGCCCACAGGTTCGCTGTCGAGCAGGCCGGCCAGTGCGCGCAGGTTCGGGCTGCCACGGCCATCCACGGGCACTTCGAGTACGCGTAAACCGGCGTTGGTCAGGGCCCGCAATACCTGCCTGCAACACGGGGACTGCACCAGTACCGTGGCACCCTCCAGGGCCAGCGCCTTGAGCAATGTATCCAGCAGTGCCGTCACGTCCGGCGCCAACTGCACGTCACCCGCGCGCCAGTAGCGGCTGCACGAGCGTGTGTAGCGCTCGGCCAGCACCAGGCGAAGGCGGGCACTGGCAGGGTCGGCCCATGGGCCCGAGGTGCTCGCTTTCTGCCGGGCCAGCCGCCGCTCATGGTTCAACAAGCTGCCCTGCAACACCGGCCGAAGCGGCAAGGGTGGATGGCCAGGCATGGTCGCTGGCAATTGGCTGGGGCCACTGTGCACGAAGTAGCCCGACCGTGGCAGGCACTGCACGCGGCCCTCTTCTTCGAGCAGGTTGTAGGCATGCTGCACGGTTGCCAGCGATACCTGCAGCCTGCTCGACAGAGTACGTAACGAGGGCAACCGACAGGTGCCCGCGGCCAGGGCCTGGCCGATCAATGCTTCCAGGTACCTGCGCACCTTGCGGTAGGCGAACTCCCGGGGCATGTCGCCGTGCATCAAGTGATCTCCGCCGGGCTGCGCGGTCGGTTTGGCAGGCGCCGGGGCAACAACCTCAGGTGGATGTCACGGCGGGCCAGGTTACTGAGTACACGCCAGGCTGAAAGCGGCAGCCGCCCTTCGTATATCCACTTCAGTTGCCCCAGTTGCAAGCCGCTGATGTTCACCAGCCAGGCCTTCACCGCCTCTGGGCAGGGTTTGCCCTGCAGGGCCCTGTGCAGGTAGGGCAGCGCCACCAGCATGTCGGTATGGCGACACTGCAAAAAACGCTCGAGGTTCTTGCCTTGCCTGGCAAAGGGGTTGAAGCACAGGCACGTCAGTTGGCCATGGTCGATACCATAGGCCTTGCCCACCTGCAGGCTTTGCGAGTCTCGCCGTTTGCCCTCCGCTGCCGGGCACGCCAGGCGCAACGCCGGGCGACCGGGCTGCGGTTCCTGGCTGCGGGCGCGCAGTTCGTGCAACTGTGCCAACGCCACAGGGTCGACAAATGCCCCGAAGGGCCAGGCATCCCTGGCCGTTTCGTCGATGGAGCCGAGCATCACGTCAAGCTTCTGGCCCTCCAGTAACTGCTCCAGAAAATCATCCATGGGCATTACCCGCACCGATGCTGCTTCGGTGGTGGCTTGGGGTTCAGGTACCGCGTGGGCCGCCGTCGGTGCCTGCGCGGCGTTACCCAGGCGGATGAGCGCCTGGGTCAGTGCCCCGAGGCAATGGTGCGTTTCATGAACCCCTCGCTCCCCCGCCAGCAGCAGGCTACGCCGCGCCCAGGCCAGAAACCGCCGCCGCTGGCGTGCAGCAATCGCGGTGACCAGTACATCCGCACTGGCCTGTGACTGCAGGGCAGCACCCACTGCCATCGCCACCTCCAGGTGAAGGCGGCTACCCAGCAAGGCCTCTGGCCTGGCGTCGATCAAATGCCCAAACACCAGCATCGCATCCTTGGCAACCGTCGAGACCGGTGGCTGTGAAACGCCGACGCTGCTGAACGGCACCACCCCTCGCCCCTCCATCATCTGCAGCTGTACCCGTGGGTCATCCTGCAAGAACAGCGCACTGAAGTTTCGCTCATGACAAGACCTCAACGGTTCGGCCGCCGCCGGCAAGCTGACCACCAGCACCCGCAACTGGAACGTCAGCGGCCCGCGCAGGGCGATGCTCAATTGCGCAGCGCGGAGCATGGCCAGCAACCGGATACTGCGCCGGTCACTGCCGTGCAGTACCAACAAACGAAAGGTGCCGATATATTCGGCGCCCCCCGCAGCCACCAACAACCGCTGTATCAACAACTGCAAGGCCGCGCGCTGGGCTTGCGACATATGGTTCAACAAACGTTCCAGCACTTGCTGGTAGATATAGTGCATCGCCTGGTCGTGAATAGCAGTCACGGTATCACCTCATCAACTTCATGCGGCCAGCCCTGCCGAACACACTTTTATTGTTCCGGCACGCTGCGGGGTCCCCCCGGCGAGGGGTACGGCAAATCGGTCAGGGCACACGCCCCATCACTGTCGCCATACCATCGAGAACACCGCAATACGGCGCCGCTTCACTGCTGCACACCCCCCTGGACCAGGCTTGGCCATGTTCATCACTCGCTCCTTGCGCAAACTATCATTAGGCCATTATCGAGGTACGGAAAACGAATTGAAGATACAGATAGGGGTAAAAAAAGCAGTCAGCAAAGATGAATAGACAGCTTGATGAGTCGACCGAGATAGTTCAAGCGAGGATAGTTGGCGAGATATTACTAACAGCTGGTTAGTCAATCTATGGAATGTAGTCCAGCACTGCTCTAGTTGTAGGAATGTTCTTTTTTTATAATAAATGATCGTATGATATCGCCCACAAAAAACCCGGGGCCAGCCCGGGTTCGTGGATGAACGGCAGTGCGCTCAAGGTTGCGACAAATCAAGCACCACACGCCCGCCACATGGGCATTGGTCCATGTACCGGTGCGCCTCCACCACCTGCTCGAAGGGGTACACCTTGATGATTTGCGGGGTCAGCAACTGGTCGGCGGTGAATTGGTTGATGTCGCGCAGTGCGCGGTGCAGCGCCACTTGGTCCTGGGCAATGCCAAGCTCGGGCTTGCCGGTAAAATTGCCGATGCAATGCACATGGAACTGAATGTTTTTCTGGAACGCTGCGCAAGCTGGGAACGGCGTCTGGTTACCGCCTTGCAGGCCATACAGCACAAGGCTGCCACGCGGGGCGAGCACGTCGCCCAGCAACGACATCTGTGGCCCGCCAAGGCCGTCGAGCACCATGTCCACGCCGCGCCCGTCGGTGTATTTGCCCACCTGCATCACCAGGTCCTGCTCTTCGGTGACGATCACCTTGTCCGCCCCCAGGCCCAGCAGGTATTCACGCTGCTCGGCATCCTTGGTAGCCGCGAACACCTTGAGCCCCAGCGCCTTGCCCAATTGAACGAAGGCCGGCCCTGCACAGTGGCTGGCATCAGTCACCAATGCCGTCTGCCCTGCCTTGGCGCGGGCCAGGTCGACATAGGCAAAATAGGCGATGAGCAACGGGGTATAGTGCACGCTCGCTTCGATGGGGCTGAGTACATCCGGGTAACGGGTGATCGCCGAGCGCGGCAGCACGATGACATCGCCGTATACCGGGTGGTCGTTGGCACTGGTGGCCGGGAAGCTGGCCACCCGATCGCCCACAGCGATATCGTCAATGCCCTCCCCGACCGCCGTCACCACCCCGGCCATCTCATGACCGATGCCGGCAGGCAGCCGTGCACGCGACGATGCCAGGTTCTGGCGCCAGAGCACGTCATACCAGCTGATACCTACCGCATCAACGCGGACCTGCACCTCACCGGCGGCGGGCGTCGGCTCGGCCTGCTCCTCGCACCGGAGCACGTCGGCAGCGCCGAACTTGTGGAAACGGATCATGCGGGACATCGCATACCTCGCCTGTGTGAAACGCTAATTACCATTGACTCTATCCGGGCTTTAGCGGTTAGGCCATCAGTGGTCATTAATAGTCGACATGCTTGTCATCGATTGGGCACCTGACTTCCCCTGGCATTGGCCACCTAAACGGGTGCAGGTTACCAGCCTTTGGCCTTAAGATTCACCCCTGCCCCCATTCAGGCGAAGCGCACCGATGAATCGAAACGACCTCCGTCGCGTAGACCTCAACCTGTTGATCGTGTTCGAAACGCTGATGCACGAACGTAGCGTCACCCGTGCTGCCGAAAAGCTGTTCCTCGGCCAGCCGGCCATCAGCGCGGCGCTCGCACGCCTGCGCAACCTGTTCGATGACCCGCTGTTCGTGCGCACGGGCCGCAGCATGGAGCCCTCCGCCCGCGCCAACGAAATCTTCGCCCTGCTGTCCCCCGCGCTGGATTCCATCTCCACCGCCGTCAGCCGCGCCGCCGAGTTCGACCCCGCCACCAGCAACGCGGTATTCCGCATCGGCCTGTCGGACGACGCCGAGTTCGGCCTGCTGCCGCCGTTGTTGAAACGCGTCCGTGCCGAGGCACCGGGGATTGTGCTGGTAGTGCGGCGGGTCAACTACCTGCTCATGCCCACCCTGCTGGCCTCTGGCGAGATCTCGGTAGGCGTGAGTTACACCAGCGAACTGCCTGCCAACGCCAAACGCAAGGTATTGCGCCGCAGCAGGCCAAAACTGCTGAGGGCCGACAGCGTGCCAGGCAGCATCACGCTGGACGACTTCTGCGCCCGCCCCCATGCGCTGGTATCGTTTGCAGGTGACCTGTCGGGGTTTATCGATGAAGCCCTGCAGGAGCTTGGGCGCAAGCGCCACGTGGTGCTGGCGGTGCCGCAGTTCAACGGCCTGGGCAGTTTGCTAGCAGGTACCGACATCGTTGCCACGGTGCCGGACTATACGGCAGACGCCCTGACGGCCGCCGGCGGGCTGCGCGCCGAGGACCTGCCGTTGGAGGTGCGGAGTTTTGAACTGCACATGGCGTGGCGGGGGGCGCAGGATAATGACCCGGCGGAACGGTGGTTGCGGTCGCGGATACAGATGTTTTTTGGCGACCCTGAGAGTCTTTGAATTGCACGTTGTAGTGGATCAACTGATGCCGGACGCGATGTCAAGTTTTGTGTCGGACTCGGTTGGCGGCAACTGCCGTTGAACTGATTTAGCCTGATCCAACTGTAGTGATGCATTAGATAATAGATGACGTTGCTACGACCGATTAAATCCGCCGAGCAGAACGACGAATGGTGCCTGTGCCGGTACTTCATGCACGGGAGGCCTTCGAGGCGGTCTGCGATAATCCGCAGGCCAAGCTGTCGACCGTGTTCAACTACACAGCAAACTCAGTGGTCAAGGCCATGATGATTTACACCACGTCTTGGGACACGATCCAACGGCTAGCTTCATGCTGCAGCGCAATGCATACCGCCACGTTGAGTGTCACGAACTCGTCCCAGCTGTAATGCTGGGCAAAACGCTGCGCGTACAGACGATCCACTCGGCAGATGTCAGGGCGCTCTTCATAAATGCCGCACCCCTTCTGCACCGCATCGTAATGCTTGCACGTGCCATCGCCACGATCCAGGTCGCGGGTTTCGGCAGACTGGTCAACACGCTGGCAGCACAAGCCGCATTGGTTGCAGGGGAACAGGGAACGCTGTGAAACCATCGTGGACATGCAGACCTTTCAGCACCTTGAAGCGACTGGGTTGGCAAAGAAATTGCCCGCGCCAGGCGTGGGCATGGCTGCTTGAGGCATGGCTCTGCGCCTGAACGCAATCAGGCTTCAGGTGCATCCAGGCCGGCTTTCTTGCCGTTGGCGACTAGGGTGACGTCCTTGATGCGTTTTTCGCTGGCCAGCACCAGATTGCCGTCGGTATCCAGGATCGGGGTGTCGATCATGGCCTTGAGCAGTTGCGCGAACTTGACCGAACCGAACACCGCGCTCTTGCTTTGGTCAGAGTAGGCACGGAAGTCGACACCCTGCTGCTCGATCACGGTTTTCAGCTCGCTCACTGCGCGGCGCAGTTGCGAACTGACGTTGGAGAAGGTGTTGTTGGCCAGTGTGGTGACTTGGGCGATGGCGCTCAGCTTGTCGGTCAGCAGCGTAGCTTCGTCGCGGATGGTGCGCGCCTGCTCCATGTTGCTGCGCGCCTTGTTGAGCGCCTCTTCGCCCTTGTTGCCCAACACGTGGCCGAAGATGGCCAGCGCAGGGCCGGCAACGATGCCACCGAGCACCATCATGCCACCTGCCATGCCGTAGCCGCCGGCAGCCAGCGAACCGCCGCCCAGCCAGGCCAGCGTGGCGTTGGTCGCGGCCACGCCACCCAGCGAAGAAATCGCCGTGCCGGTGCTGGCGGTGGCCAGTAGCATGGTGCCGTTGTAGGCACCGAAGGCCAGCGCCGCGCCACCGCTCAGGCCAGCGCCCAGGCCCAGGCCGGCGTCCTGCAGCGCTTTGTAGTCCTTACGCAGGCCGGTCAGGGTCTTGCTGGAGAAGTCGCCCGCATTGAGCTTGTCCAGCTCAGGGCTTTGCAACAATTCGACGTTCTTGATGCGCTCGAAGGTGGTGATGAAATCGGCGACCACACCATTGAATGCGCGCAGCTTGCGCTGGCCGTAGTCTTCCAGGGTGCTGTTGGTGGTCTTGCGCTGCTCTTCGATTTGCTCATTGGCCTTGTTGACAAGGGTGCGGGCGTCTTCGTTGAGGTCGCTGGCATTACTGTGGTCGATGGCGCCGCTGACGCCTTTGACTGCACCGTAGATGCCGGCAATGGCGGCGGCACCGATAAGCAGGGGAAGTGGCATGATGTGGTCCTTACTCAAGTACGATGGAGAGGGTTTTGTTGACTTCCTTGTTCAGCACTTCCGCGCGTTCCAGGAGGTCGTCGAAGATGTAGTCTTCAAGCTTGTGGTGCTGTTGAAACTCTTTGAGCAGCGCCCATTCGATGCTGGAAATATTGCCGTCGCGCAGGGCCACCAGCAGCAATTCGAACAGCATCACTTTCGGCACGGAGGGTTGATCGGCATTCTTGTCCTTGAGCAATTCCTTGAGTACGGTCTTGGCCGCCTGAGCACGGGATTCCGGGCGCTCTGCCTGGGTGATCGGGAACTTCTTGGTCACCTCGACAAGGCGTGTGCCGATGTCACTGGTGGCCAGGAACATGCGCAGGGCCGGTGATACCGAAGACGAAATGCCGGCAGCCTGTTCCAGATCTGCGATCAGCTCGCGCTCGTGCTCGCCCTCCTCGATCGTCAGCTCTTTGAGATCGGTGTCGGACGTGAGCTCAGCGGAGGTCTTGCCATCCCACAGCAGCGGTTTGTCGGAAAGCGCCAGCAGCTTTGCCAGGTCGACCAGGTGTTTTTTGTCCGGCATGGACAGGAGTTTGATCAGCATGAACGGGGTATCCTTGTTCCTTGGGGGGAATTCTTCAGGTAAGCAATCGGCTTACAGGACCAGCGGGCTGTCGCTGTCCATGAAGTTGTCGAACTCGTCCTGGGTCTGGAACTGCAGCTTCTTGCCCAGCAACGTGGCGTACGTGTTGATTGCCGCGACAACGTCGTCGGCACTGACGCTGCCGATGGCGTTGATCATGGAGAACAGCTGTTGTGTTTCCTTCTGCAGTTGTGGGATTTCGCGGTGGGTGAAGTCATCCAGAGCCGCCTGCTCTGCAGCAATGCGCTCGCGGGCAGCGCTCTGGATCGCACGGGTGCGCTCCAACTGGGCCCGGGAAAGCTCTGCACCGCGGGCAGCGTCCAGGGCAGCCTGGTAGAACAGCGAAGACAGGCTGTAGCCGATCATGCCGCCCACGGCCGCGCCGACAAAGGGGATGGGAATGGCGACCTGGCCGACGGCCGCCATCATGCTGCTGGCAAGCATGCCCGAGCCTTTTTCGCCGACTTCGGCAAGCAACTGCGCTTCGCTGATTTCGCCCGTGACATAGCGTTTGATCGAGCTGCCCAGCGACAGGCAGACGTTCACCGCCATGGCCGGTACGTTGGTGTTGGCCAGGTTGCGCAGGGTCACGTTGCTCGACTGCTGCATGCCGCCTTTGAGCGCCGAGCCAAAAAACGCAGTGCCGTAGCCTAGCGCGCCCGCCTTGGCGGTGTCGGTGGCCAGTGCCAACGCGGCATCGGCGACGTCCTGCTTGCCCTGGGCCACTGCGAACACATTCTGCAGAGCAGAAATACTGGCGCCGACCATCGCACCGTACTTGGCACCCTCCACGCCCGCGCGGTGGCTGGTGAGGGCAATATCCATGGCCGTGGCCAGCTCGGGGTACTCACGGTAGAAAATAGCGTCCTCGGTGGTCAGCCCGCTGTCCTTAACGTTGTCGGCCAACTGCTCATAGTTGTCGGCGTCACGGCGCAGCTTGGCAGCGACCTCGGGCTTGCCTGCCGCGTCGACCTTGGCAGCCTGCTCGCGCAGGACCAGCGCCTTTTCACGGCAATGGGCCTCTGCGCCTTCGAACTGCTCAGACGGCAGTTCGAGCTTGACCCCACGGTAGCGGGAGAACTTGCCGTTCTCGCTGGCGATGTCGTCGAGCAACTGGTCACGGTTGCCCACGAACTTCATCTGTGACTGCGTACCTTCGATGATCTGCCCATCGAGGATCTGCACACGGTCCACCACGTTGTGGTTCCTGCCGTACTGAGTCAAGTCGTCACTGCGCGAGGTACGCACTTTCGAGCCGCTGATGATGGCCTCGGCGTTGTCACGGCTGGTGGTGGCCACTTCCGCCGAGTAGCCGGCCTGTTGCTTGATATTCTGCTTGGCGTACAGCGGGTCGTCGTTGACTTTGTGCCCGGCGATATCGGCCAGGCCCTTGGCGAAGCGCTGCCCGGTTTCATTATCGACGCCGGTGAAGCCTTTGATGTACTCGGCGTTGGCACTACCGAAGCGGCTGACGGTTTCGCTGGTGGAAAGCGCCGTCACGCTGTGGATGATGTCGCGCTGGATCTCGTCAAGGTTGTTCGATTCATGTGCAGTGGACGGCTTGGACAAATCAGGCTTCATAGTTGGTTTTCCTGGCAGCCGAGGGTGTGGTTGGCAATGGAAGAAGGTTCAGCCAGCGGCTGCGCATACAGGGCCTGCGCTTCCGCAAGCCGGGCTCGGATGGCTTGGGCCCAGCTGTGCGGCGCCTGCAGGCGAACGTTTTCGCCCAGCCCGAACAACCACCACAGCGTCTCCAGGTCGTCAGGCACGGTGGCGCGCAAGCGCTGCCACTCGGTGCCCTGCAGCGGTTCCAGGCACTGATCAGGAGCCAGCGGCGTTTCGCTCAACAGCCAAGCAATCTGCGGGGACACGTCGGCGATCAATTCGACGCGCGCGACCGGCCCTAGACTATTGAACCCGCCACCCTGGACGTAATCGTCAATATCGAAGCCATGTGCCGATTGCGCCGCAGCGTCCAGGCACGTGACGTGCCGGATGCGATGCAACGCGAACTGGCGTGCGTCGCTGTAACCGTCGACCATGGCAATCAGATAGCTGATGGAGTGACGCGCGACGATACCCACCGGGTGCAGGCGCAGCGTCTTGAGCTGGCCTTTGCTGCGGCTCAGGTACTGCACGTGCAGCTGGCGCCTGTCGAGCAGCGCGTCGGCGACGTGCGACCAGATGGCGGGGTCCACTTCGGCAGGCTGCAGCGCCTTGCCGTTGGGCATCGCGCGCACGCAGTCGGTCCACTGCGCCAGGTGGTTATGCTGCAGCGCCTTGAGCTGGCGGTGTGCTAGGTCGAAGTGCGGCATCAGAAGCTTCATCACACTGGGCGGCATCAGTTTGCCCAGGTGGCTCTGGGCCAGGACGAACGCCAGCGCTGTGGGCGTGTCCAGTGCCGGGTAGTCGAAATACGGGGTGTTACTGGGGAAGCTCCATCGGTAGGGCTTGCGGCTTTCATCGCAGAGCAATGGGAAGTCCAGCGCCAAACGTCCTGCCAGGTCGCGTTGCAGCGTGCGGGGATCGAAGTCGAAACGTTCACGCTTGAGGCGCTCGAACAATTCGCTCGTTGTGATGCTTTTCGGCTCGCGGGGGATGAGCCGCAACAAGGCCAGATGCCTGAATAGCCTGTCTTTGGGATCTGACATGCAACCGTGCTCGATCAACCTTGATAATAGTTCGCTGGTGTCATATACCCGGCGAATGGTCCTTTGATGGCTTTTTAGCACTATCCGGAATTTACCGCTAGTAGCAGAAAGCCATACATACAAACGTCCGGCGCCGGGTTACGCAGTACTGCGCTCACGCTCGCGTTCCAGCTCGCGCTTGAGGTCGTCGACTGTCTGGCTTTTTTTCATCAACAACACGCCAACAACCAGGCCGATGGCGAAGCAGGTCAGTTCCTTCATGTGGGTTCCTTGAGCTGGATGGGACGGAGGCCATCCTGAATCAAGGCTGCGACATTCTGTGTCGCTGCGTGCATGGTTTTTTACCGCAGAGCCAGTTCAGCGCCGCGTACCGGTGAGCAATGTCATATTGGCATCACTTTGGAGCCAGGTCGAATTGCTGAAATTCCGATCAATCGAAGCCGCCCTGCGGCTGCTTCATCGATCGCGTCCCTGGAAGTGGTGTAACTCATCTTGCGGTGCTATTGAGCGTCCTCCCCGCCTATGCTTGTCCAGCTGAAAACCAAGATTAACCGAGTAAGGATTATTCCTTACCATCTAATCAATCCATCCGGGAGAACACTCATGCCTGCCATCCACGAAATCGCCACGTTGACCTCAAAGGGGCAGATCACACTGCCCAAATCCGTTCGCCAGTTACTGGGCATTGACACAGGTGGCAAAATTGCATTCGACGTACGAGGCGGTGAAATCGTGGTCAGCCGCGTAGAAACCACCCACGAAGACCCTGCCATCGGTGCATTCCTGGGTTTGCTGGAGGCTGATATCCGAGGCGGCCGCAACCTCACCACTCTGCCAGAAGACTTGGCGCAAACCATGCTCGCCAACGCAAAGCACTCCGTAAACCTGGACGAAGATATCGATGGTGAGGTCGCAATCTGATGCTGCGACATGGCTGGACACTGTTGTTCCATGAAGGTGTGACGTTATAGCTACGCAAATTGCATGAAGCCGCCGCCCTAGCCGAGCAGAATGATCCGCAAGGTTTTGAGAGCAACGCCAACGTCAAGCTGTTTCGGGCATTGAGCCATCTGATCATGGAGGCTGTACCTGCCGACCCAGGCCGTGATGAGTTCCGCCAAGGCAACACGCTGGGCACCGCCTACAGACATTGGCGCCGCGCAAAAATAGGCAGGCGCTTTCGGCTGTTCTTTCGCTATGACTCAAGGTCCAAGGTCATCGTCTATGCATGGGTCAACGACGAAAATACCCTGCGGTCCGCAGGCAGCAAACCCGATCCCTACGCCGTATTCGAGAAGATGCTGGGCCGCGGCAACCCTCCTGATGACTGGGATGCGCTGACTGCTGCGACGCGACGCGACTGGGACGAGCCCAAAGCATAAGTTGCGCGACTGTGGGAGAGATGAATTTTCTCAATCATGCGGTCGCCGATGTACTTACCGGTGTTCTGATCACAGCTGTTCCGTTAGCTGCTATTTCTGTATTCGATCAGAACAAAGGCGAGTTCCTATTCCGCCGCATCGACACCAAGGCACTAGACGTCCCTGATGTAACCGCAGAGCCAAGGCCGACATCGGCATACGCAGTACCTGGGCACGCGGGCGCTCGCATTCGACCGCCGGCGAGCCGCGCCTGACTACCCGACACATGTCGAAACCGCACCGGCCACTTTGCGTTAGCGGGGCCGAACAAGAACTGGGCTGCGCACAACCAGCTTTGGTTTCCAGGTCACCGAGGGAGAACATCTGGGCGTTCCACTTCCCTACCCCAGTTTGGGCGTACACTCTCTTCTCGCACCAATGACATACACTGAAAACCGA
Source organism: Pseudomonas sp. NBRC 111119 (assembly GCF_001320125.1). NCBI lineage: Bacteria > Pseudomonadati > Pseudomonadota > Gammaproteobacteria > Pseudomonadales > Pseudomonadaceae > Pseudomonas > Pseudomonas sp. NBRC 111119. Next base: position 130,859 of record NZ_BCAV01000023.1, on the reverse strand, counting down.
CAACCGCTACCGGGGTCCGTGTCCAGTCTTTGAGTGCTATGCGCATGCCCCACGGTGAAGGTCTGCCATCTGCAGGCCTTGCTGTCGCAGAAAAAAGAAGGCCCCGATACACGGATGCACCGAGGGCTTCGTTTGTACTACAACCTGAAACGGCTTCCGCCAGCGATCAAGGTCTGTGGTCAGCTTGATCGCCGACTCGTTACTCAATGGTTGTACGCCCGCTCATTATGCTCACCGAGGTCGAGCCCCATTTCCTCAACGGCGTCATGTGCCCGCAACCCAACGACGGCCTTCAATACCCTAAGAATTATCCAGCTCGCAATGAAGCAGTAGGCCGTTGTGAATGCCACCCCTTTGACCTGCGCAATTACCTGGTCAGCCATGGCGACATTCTCGACCAATCCACCCAACGACGGCACACAGAAAACACCCGTCAACACGGCGCCAATCATTCCACCGATGCCGTGCAAGCCGAATACGTCCAGGCTGTCGTCGTAGCCCAAGCGCGTCTTGAGCACTGTCACACTGAGGTAGCAGAACACGCCGCAGAGCAGACCGATTGCCAGCGCGCCACCGACACCCACGTAGGCACAAGCCGGCGTAATACCCACCAAGCCTGCCAGGGCACCACTGGCCAAGCCCAAAGCACTCGGCTTACCCACCCTGAGCCACTCGGTGAACATCCAGCCGAGAATACCGGCACATGCACCAAGCTGAGTGTTGAGCATCACGATGCCTGAGAGCCCATTGAGGCCACCGCCGGAACCGACGTTGAATCCGAACCAGCCAACCCAGAGCATCGCCGCGCCTACCATGGTGAGGCTCAGGTTATGCGCTGGCATAGGGGTGTTCTCGTAACCTTTGCGCTTGCCAAGTAGCAAACAGGCGGCGTTGATGTGAACCGCCGTACCGCCTGCGAAATCCAGCACGCCCCAATTGTGCATCAATGCCCCCGCCCCACCCCATACCATGTGAGCAACCGGCGCGTAGACAAGGGTGAACCAGATTGCCATGAACCACAGCGCGGACGAGAATTTCATACGCTCGGCAAAAGCGCCGGCAATGAGCGCAGGAGTGATGATGGCAAAGGTCATCTGGAAGGTGACAAATACCCCTTCCGGAATCTCGCCCACCAGACTTTCGGATGTCATCCCTGCCAAAAAGGCGCGGCTAAGGCCGCCGACAAAACTATTGAAACTGACCTCACCTTCAACCATGTTGGTGGTGTCAACCACCAGGCTGTAGCCATAGATCACCCACAACACCCCTACCAATCCGGCGATACCGAAACATTGAGTGAACAGCGACAGCATGTTCTTGGCCCGTACGAGACCGCCGTAAAACAGTGCAAGGCCTGGCAGACACATGAACAGCACCAGAACGGCTGCCGTTACCATCCAGGCGGTGCTGCCGGTGTTCAATGTAGGCGCATCAGCCGCCTGTGCCAGCGGTATGAATGCACTGAGCGCGAGCAGTGCGGCAAGCGATATTCCGAAGAGACGGTTAACCATTGTGAAAGCTCCTGCAATAAATGGAAAAATGTCTGGCAGAAAGCGAGGTTATGAAGCGCTGGGCCGTTGAGGCCTCTTGGAAGGGTCTAGTCAAGCGTGGTCTGGAAAGAAAGCGCTTGCCCGTGACGGCGTCGCGTCAGACAACAATCCAGTTGCAGACAGATCACCGGCACGGGCATACGCGCTCCGAGCTTGGGTAGAGGCTTAGTACTGGTTGCCTGGAACCCATGAAGTCCCTGCCAATGGCACTCGAGCCATGGCTGCGGATTCGACGGTCAAGGCCACAAGGTCTTCAGGGTCGAGGTTGTGCAGATGCGACTTGCCGCAAGCCCGAGCCATGGTTTGCGCCTCCAGCACCAAGACACGCAAATAGTTGGCCAATCTACGCCCGCCTTCGATCGGATCCAGACGTTTGGACAACTCCGGATCCTGGGTGGTGATACCTGCAGGGTCGCGACCGTTCTGCCAGTCATCGTAGAAGCCGGCCGCAGATCCAATCTTCCTGAGCTCATCGTCCAGGCGGGGATGGTTATCACCCAGCGCAATCAATGCAGCCGTGCCGATGGCCACGGCATCGGCACCCAGTGCCATGGCCTTGGCAACGTCTGCACCGTTACGGATGCCTCCGGAAACAATCAGTTGCACCTTGCGGTGCATGCCCATCTCCTGCAGCGCCTGAACCGCTTGTGGAATGGCTGGCAGGATCGGGATACCGACATGCTCAATGAAGACTTCCTGGGTCGCAGCGGTACCGCCCTGCATGCCATCAAGCACGATTACATCAGCGCCGGCCTTCACTGCCAGTTTGACGTCGTAGTAAGGGCGGCTAGCCCCGATTTTCACGTAAATCGGCTTTTCCCAGTCAGTGATTTCACGGATCTCGGCAATCTTGATCGCCAGGTCGTCGGGCCCAGTCCAGTCCGGATGACGGCAGGCCGAGCGTTGGTCAACACCGATTGGCAAGGTACGCATACCCGCCACACGCTCGGTCACCTTCATGCCCAGCAGCATACCGCCGCCACCCGGCTTGGCGCCCTGCCCCAGGACGATTTCGATGGCGTCGGCCTTACGCAGATCATCTGGGTTCATGCCATAACGCGAAGGCAGGTACTGGTAGACCAGGTGTTGGGATTGACCACGCTCTTCCGGCGTCATGCCACCGTCGCCAGTGGTGGTACTGGTGCCTGCAATGGTCGCACCGCGGCCCAGTGCTTCTTTCGCATTGGCCGACAATGCGCCGAAGCTCATGCCGGCGATCGTCACTGGAATTTTCAAGTGGATCGGTTTCTTGGCAAACCGGTTACCGAGGATCACATCCGTTCCGCATTTCTCGCGGTAGCCTTCCAAAGGGTAGCGCGAGACGCTCGCACCGAGCAGCAGCAGGTCGTCGAAGTGCGGTAGCTTGCGCTTGGTACCGCCGCCGCGAATGTCATAAATACCGGTCTCCGCGGCACGCTGGATTTCCTGGATAGCCAGACGATCAAAGGTAGCCGACTCGCGCAGGACTGGAGTGGTTTTCTCGCTCATTTTCTTGCTCCTGGATCAGTACGCGGAGGCGTTGTCGACTTTGAAGTTATACAATTGGCGAGCCGAGCCGTAGCGCTTGAAGTCGCGGGCTTTCTCGTTGAAGCCGGCTTGGTTCAGAAGCGCCTGCAACTCTTCAATGTGCTCCGGGCGCATCTCTTTTTCGATGCAGTCGGAACCCAGTGACTCGACCTTGCCTTTGACGAAGATCTTCGTCTCGTACAGGGAGTCGCCAAGCGCATCGCCAGCGTCACCGCACACCACAAGGCGTCCCGCCTGCCCCATGAAGCAGCTCATGTGGCCGATGCTGCCACCGACCACGATATCGATCCCTTTCATCGAGATCCCGCAACGGGCGCCGGCGTCGCCTTCGATCACTAGCAGACCGCCATGAGCCGTAGCGCCCGCTGCTTGCGAAGCGCTGCCTTTGACTCGGACATAGCCAGACATCATGTTTTCGGCGCAGCCCACGCCAACGTTGCCGTGCACGGTGATGGAAGCCTTCTGGTTCATGCCTGCGCAGTAGTAGCCTGCATGCCCTTGGATATCCACGGACACTGCTTCGTTTACGCCGACGGCGATGTTGTGCGCGCCGTCAGGGTGGGTCACGACCCACTCTCTTTCCTCAAGCCTCTTCGCTTGATCGTGCAGCGCCTGGTTAAGGTCACGCACGGTGGTGTTGCCAAGATCGTAAGTTTTCATGTGCGTGCTCCTTAAGCCGATGCGCGTTCCCAGATGTACAGGGTGGCCGGAACAGGTTCCCAGACCTTGGCATTCTCGATGCCCGGCAGGCTCGACAGCGCCTGATACTCAGAAGCCATTGCGACGTAGTCGTCGGTTTCGGCAAGAATTGCCGGCTTGCAAGCAATCGGATCCCGGATCACGGCAAATCCATTACGGGTGCCGATTGCGAAAGTGAAAAAGCCATCCAGTGCTTCGAGCGAACTGTCCAAGGCGGTCTTCAGACTGTCGCCTTGCTGCAGACGCCAAGCCAGGTAACCGGCCGCGACTTCAGTATCATTCTCGGTGTCGAAATTGATACCTTCGCGGCGCAGCTCCTGCCGCAGACGGAAGTGGTTAGACAGCGAGCCGTTGTGAACCAGGCACAGATCAGCACCGGTGGAGAATGGGTGGCTGCCTTCCATGGTGACAGCGCTTTCAGTCGCCATGCGGGTATGGCCGATGATGTGGCTACCTTTCATCAAGCCCAAGCCGAAGCGCTCGGAGATCGCTTTTGGCAAGCCCATTCCCTTGAGGATCTCGATGCTCTTGCCGGCACTCATAATGCGCACGTCAGGGGCCAACTCAGCCAACGCGATACGCACCGCCGCTTCTTCAGCCTTGATCTTCAACACGATGGCGCTCGCATTTCGGAACCAGTCCAAAGGCGCCGAGAGCTTGCCTTCCAGCGCGCCTGCCAGCGTTTTGAAGTCGTAGTCATCGTTAGCGGCTTGCAAGGTCAACTTCACCCAGCCATCAGCGACTTCATCGCCGTAGATGGCGAAGCCGGCACTGTCTGGGCCGCGATCAGTCATGGCCTCCAGCATGGGTTCGAAGAGTTTGCCGAGCTGGGGTTCCAGCGCCGGATTTTTCAGGTATAGCCCCACAATTCCACACATATCGCTAACTCCTGGGCAGAAGACCCCCTACCCGTTGGCAGGGTGTCAGAAAGGGTTGGTTAAAATGGCTGGATCAGAAAAACTCGGTGTAGCGCTTCACTTCCCAATCCGAGACATGGCGGCAGTACTCCACCCACTCCATGCGTTTGAGCTTGATGAATTCACCCACGATTTCACTGCCAAGCACTTCGGTGAACAGTGGGTCAGCTTCAAGCGCATCACAGGCCTCCTTGAGCGACTGAGGCAGGGTCTTGATGCCGCGCGCGGCGATTTCCTCAAGGCTGAGCCTGTAAAGGTTCTCGTTGCAGACTTGGTCGATTTCCAATTTGCGGTCGATGCCGTCAAGCCCAGCCGCGATGATCGCCGCACTCACCAGGTATGGGTTACAGCCAGCATCCGGCAGGCGGAACTCCAGGCGGCCATAAGGCACACGAACCATGGCTGAACGGTTATTGGCGCCGAAGGCGATGAAGGCTGGAGCCCAAGTCGCTCCCGACAGAGAGTTGCCCACCACCAGACGCTTGTAGGAGTTCACGGTCGGGGCGGCGAAGGCGCACAAAGCTGGGCCATGTGCTAGCAGACCTGCGGCGAAGTGGTAGGCCATTTTCGACAGGCCCATGCCACTCGGGTCGCTCGCGTCGTGGAATAGGTTTTTGTGAGTCGCGCTGCTGATCGATAAGTGAAAGTGCATGCCATTGCCTGCACGCTTGGGATCAGGTTTTGGCATGAAAGAGCAGATGATGCCCATGTCGTTAGCAATTTCACCGGCAGCCATACGGAAGAAGGTGAACCGGTCCGCTGATTCCATGGCATTGCTGTAGGTATAGTTGATCTCGAACTGGCCGTTGGCGTCTTCGTGATCGATCTGGTAGATATCGAAACCCACTGGCTGCAAGGCTTCGGTCAAACGCTCGAGAAACTCACGCGACCGGGAAAGGCCTTTATAGTCATAGCACGGCTTATCCAGATCGTCGCTGGCATCGACCATCTGCAACTTGCCCTGCTCGTCGCGTTTGAACAGACTGAATTCGGGCTCCAGACCTGTGTTCAGCGTCCAGCCACGGTCACTCAACCGCTCGACCTGCTTCTGCAGAACGTAACGGCTGTCGTAGGGCCAAGGCTTATCTTCTACGTGCCCGATGCATACCACCCGACCGTAGCCTGGCTGCCATGGAACGGGGGTGAGCGATGCCAGATCACCTTTGGCCATGAAGTCAGGGCCATGCGGTTCCATGCCCATACCGCAGATCGCGAATCCTGCGAAACCCGCCCCGGATTCGGCGACCATCTCCAGCCCCGACACGGGCACTGATTTGGTTTTGGCCGAACCATGGATGTCTACGAACTGAGCCAGGACGTACTTGATCCCGTGTGTCTCGATGAGGCGCTGCGTTTCTTGTGGCAACATTGGACATGACTCCTGGCTGTAGCAAGCGTTGGTGGGAGACCGGATCATCTTTACGATAAGGAAAGTTAGTTTCCCTCAAGGAATGCAACGACCTTGCCAACTAGTTACTGCAACCGAAAAAGTTGTCTCGAGGCAGCGCCTTTCCCTTCCATGTATGGGAAAATATTTTTCCCTTGATGAATAAATCACGGCGATCCTACAAGAGATGCAAATGAATTTGCACATTCTCAGTGCGAAAATAAATTTACTGTACGGAATTAGTGCATGCCATGAATACACAAGAAAGCCCACCTAAGCTCAAGCTTGAGCAGTACCTGGGAATCCAGATAAAACGTCAGCGTCAGGCACAGGAGCTGAAGCTTGCAGACGTTGCCCGCATAGCCGGCATCAGTCAGGGCATGCTCAGCAAGATAGAAAACGCTCAGGTATCGACCAGCCTTGAAATTCTGAGCCGCCTTTGCGACGTGCTCGGCATGCCGATGTCGAAGTTGTTCAGCCAATACGACCAGCAAGACAGCAGCGCGATCTTGGTCAAGCGCGATGAAGGACTAGAGGTGGTCCGCCGCGGCACCGAGAAAGGTCATACCTATCACCTGCTTAATCACACGCGTGGCCCCAGGAAAAGCTTCGAGGCCTACATGGTGAGCATGGACGACGCCAGCGAGGAGTTTCCGACCTTCTCCCACCCCGGCACTGAGTTTCTCCATTTGTTGGAAGGTGAACTGGTCTATCGCCACGGGAACCAGCTCTATCACATGGAAGCAGGTGATAGCCTGACCTTCGATGCCGACGTTCCACATGGCCCGGAAAAGCTGGTGAGCGTTCCTATCCGACTACTGTCGATCATGAACTACGCCCAATCAGAAGCCTGACCACGACGCCTGCCACGAGTCCGGGCTTCACCCGGACTCAACCCGCCCTCCCCTACGCCTCTCCTTAAGTTTTCCTATCAGTAAAAAATATTTCTCTTGCGTGTAGACGCGCTGGGGGAATTCGCCTATAAATTCCCCTGACAGAATATTTAATTCTTTTAGGGAATATTTATTCGCCGGTGAATCCACGCTTCATCGATGAACCATCTGCCGGACCCCCGCCGCGCACATCTGAGGACTGACCATGCAATACGAAAAAAACCATTTCATTCTCAAAATCAGCTGTCCTGCGACGTCCGGCATCGTGGCAGCAGTGACCTCGTATCTAGCAGGCAACGCTTGCTACATCGGTGAGATGGCGCAGTTCGATGATGAGTTGAGCGGCAAGTTTTTCATGCGCGCTGTGTTCCGCTTCAACGATGGCCATGAGGGCGACATCGCTCAGCTCAAAGCCGGCTTTGAGGATGTCGCACAAGCGTTCGGCATGCAGTGGGAGCTTTACGACACTCGCCAGCCAATGCGGGTACTGCTGATGGTCAGCAAATTCGACCACTGCCTCACCGACCTGCTGTACCGCTATCACAAGGGCGAGATGGACATGACGATCACCGCCATTGTGTCCAACCACCTTGATCTACGCCCGATGGCCGAGCGCGAAGGTATCCGGTTCATCTATTTGCCAGTGACGAAGGAGACCAAGGCACAGCAGGAAGCAGCGCTGATGAAAGTCGTGGATGAGACCGGGACTGACCTCGTAGTCCTCGCACGCTACATGCAGATCCTTTCCGATGATCTCTGCAGGCAAATATCGGGCCGCGCTATCAATATCCATCACTCGTTCCTGCCAGGGTTCAAGGGTGCCAAGCCTTATCACCAAGCTTATGAGCGCGGCGTGAAACTGATTGGCGCAACGGCTCACTACGTCACCAGCGATCTGGACGAAGGCCCGATCATCGAGCAGGAAGTCCAGCGCGTCGATCATGCCTATCTGCCAGACGACCTGGTCGCCATCGGACGCGACACTGAAACCGTGGCGCTTTCCAAAGCGGTCAAATATCACCTGGAGCATCGGGTTTTCCTCAACGACGACAGGACGGTGATCTTCCGATGAACACGTCCAAACTGATTGACGGCAAAGCGGCGTCAGCCCGTGTCATGCAACGGGTTCGAGAAGATGTCGACAGACTGAGAGCCGACGGCATCTTCCCTGCGCTCGCTGTGATACTCGTCGGGCAAGATCCTGCCAGCCAGGTCTATGTACGCAACAAGATCCTCCGTGCCGAAGAAGCAGGGATCAAATCGCTCGAGTACCGCCTGAGTGAGGAAACCTCGCAGGCTGAACTGCTCAAGCTGATCGCAGACCTTAATGCAGACAAAGCAGTGAACGGCATTCTGCTGCAGCTTCCGCTTCCTGAGCACATCGAAGAAACGCGCGCGCTGCAGGCTATTGCCCCTGGCAAAGATGTCGATGGGTTTCACAGTGAAAACGTCGGCGGCTTGAGCCAGGGTCGCAATGTGTTGACGCCATGCACCCCCAGCGGCTGCATGCATCTGCTTGAAGAAACTTGCGGCGACCTCTGCGGAAAACACGCAGTGGTCATCGGGCGATCCAATATCGTCGGTAAGCCAATGGCCGCTCTTTTGCTCCAAGCGCACTGCTCGGTCACTGTTTTGCATTCGCGGAGCATCAATGCCAAGGCCCTGTGCCAGCAGGCAGACATTGTCGTGGCCGCCGTTGGACGACCTCGGATGATCGATGAGGGCTGGCTCAAACCGGGAGCAGTGGTCATCGACGTTGGCATCAACCGCATTGATGAGCACGGTCGCAGCAAGCTCGTCGGCGACGTCGACTTCGACAGCGCACTGCCCCATGTTTCGGCCATCACGCCTGTGCCCGGCGGCGTTGGGCCGATGACCATTGCCTTTTTGATGAAGAACACCGTTACCGCTGCGGTACAGCAGGCCCATGCACAACGCGTTTCCCCGGAGGCCGCATGCCTTTCAATCTCCTGAAGTACGGGCTCAGCTCTGAATACCCGATCGAAGTGGATTTGCCTGCTCCCAAGGAGCTCAAGCCTTCCTACGATGTGGTCATCATCGGCGGCGGTGGCCACGGCCTTGCCACCGCCTACTACCTCTCGAAGTACCACGGCATCACCAATATCGCGGTGCTGGAGAAGGGTTACCTGGGCGGCGGCAACACGGCGCGCAACACAGCGGTAATCCGCTCCAATTACCTCACCAGCGAGGGCGTACGCTTTTACGCCGAGTCAGTGCGGATGTTTGAAGGGCTGTCCAACGAATTCGACTTCAACATCATGTACTCCCATCGTGGCCAACTGACGCTCGCCCACACCGACGCCACCGTGCGCTCGTTCCGTCAACGTGCTGAGGTCAACAAGCACTTTGGCGGACGCACCGAGATGCTTGACCGTCAGCAGATTCGTGAGCTCGTGCCGACACTTAACCTGGACCCTGGGCATCTGCCGGTGATCGCAGGTCTCTGGCACATAGACGGCGCGACTGCCCGCCATGACGCCGTGGCCTGGGGTTACGCCAAACAGGCTGCCAGGCGTGGCGTGGAAATCCATCAGCTCACCGAAGTCCAAGAGCTGGTGATCGAGAACGGCACCGTCAAAGCAGTTAAAACCAATCGCGGCACCATCAAGTGCGGCTGCGCGGTGCAGGCAGTGGCGGGCATGAGTTCGCAGTTGATGAAGAAAGCGGGTATCCGCTCGCCGATACAGACATTCCCTCTGCAAGCCATGGTGACCCAGCCGTTCAAGCCGTTCCTCGACCCGTTGGTGAGCTCCTCTGCCCTGCACTGCTACGTGCAACAGACCAGCCGTGGCGAAGTGGTGTTTGGGGGTGGCTCGGATCCGTACCCGCTGTTCAACACCCGCTCTACTTTGGACCTGAAAGAAAGCCTGCTGGCACACGCGATCGAGATGTTCCCGTTCTTGGCCAATGCCAAGCTGATGCGTCAGTGGGCCGGCATCACCGACATGACGCCCGATTACAGCCCGATCATGGGGTTGTCCCCGGTGAAGAACTATTACCTGGATGCGGGTTGGGGCACATGGGGCTTCAAGGCTACGCCCATTTGCGGCAAAACCATGGCCGAACTCGTCGCCAGTGGGGGCAAGGTACCTGAATTGATCAAGCCGTTCGGCCTGGAGCGTTTCTCAACCTTCCAGCAAGTCAATGAGATGGGCGCGACAGCGGCCAGCCACTGAGGAGCAAGACATGAAAGTGATGAATTGCCCACTCAACGGGCCGCGCAACATCAGCGAGTTCACCTATGGCGGTGAGTTCAAGCAGATGCCCGATCCGCAGACTTGTAGCGATGCCGAATGGGCCGACTACGTGTTCAACAGCGATGACACGTTGGGCGTGGTTTGCGAGTGGTGGATGCACACACCCTCCAGCTACTGGTTCCTGGCCGAACGCCACACGGGTAGCGACGAGATCCTGCGCACCTTCGATCCCAAAGAGCTGTTCACCACCCGGGTTGAATTCACCCCCGCCAAGGAGACCGCGCAATGAGCCGCCTACCCGCCCCCATGGGCTTGTTGATCGACCGCACTCAGCCGCTTCATTTCAGTTTCGATGGCAAGGCGTATCAGGGGTTTGCGGGGGACAGCATCGCAAGTGCCCTGCTCGCCAATGGTCGCTTCCTGCTCTCGCGCTCGTTCAAATACCACCGCCCGCGCGGCCCTCTGACCATGGCCGGCCAAGACGCCAATACCCTGGTGCAACTGCCGAACGAGCCCAACGTCCTGGCCGACACTCACCTGCTGGAAAAGGGTGTGCAGGTAACCGGGCAAAACTTCAACGGCTCTCTGGACAACGACAAAGACGCGTACCTTGGCAAGTTCTCCACGTTCATGCCGGTAGGGTTCTACTACCGCTCGTTTTACAAGCCCAAGGGCGCATGGAAACTCTGGGAGCCGATGATTCGAAAGAAGGCCGGGCTCGGTGTGTTGGATCTCAAATTCCAGCCCGAGTACTTCGATAAGGCCTACCTGTTCGCTGACCTCGCCGTCGTCGGCGCTGGCCCTGCTGGACTGCAAGCGGCACTGACCGCGGCCAATGCAGGCGCAAAGGTGTTGTTGATTGAGCAACAACCCATTCTGGGCGGCTCACTGACCTATGCCCGTTTCGATGTCGAAAACAAGCGTGCCGATGCCCTACGCCGCAAGCTGACCAACGCAGTTGAAGGCCATGCCAACATTCAGGTGCTGAAGAAAGCTACGTGCAACGCATGGTTTACCGATAACTACCTGCCGGTGATCCAGGGCAAACGCATGTACAAAGTGCGCGCCACCCAGTGCCTGATCGCCAACGGTTCGTTTGATCAGCCAGTGATTTTCCGCAACAACGATTTGCCCGGGGTGATGCTCAGCAGTGCAGCCCAGCGCCTGATGAAACTCTATGCCGTGAAGCCTGGCAAGCGCGCAGTGGTACTCACGGGAAACGACGACGGTTACTACGCAGCACTCGATCTGCATGAACAAGGTGTCCAGGTTGCAGCGCTGGTGGACATGCGTACCCAGCCCGCTGATCGCGCGTTGCTGATCGCGCTGGAACAGCGAGGCGTCACTTGCCACCTCAACAGCACCGTATTTGAGGCGCTGCACGAGAAAGGCATGCGGCATGTCAGTGGCGTCGACATCCGAAAAATCACCGGCCACGGCCAGGTCGCGGGTAGCAGCTTGCATCTGGATTGCGATTTGCTGTGCATGTCCGGCGGCTACATGCCGGTCTATCAGTTGCTGTGCCAAGCCGGCGGCAAGCTGGCTTACGACGATCAACTGGCTGAGTTCACTATTGGTGGCCTGCCTAAGAATCTCAGCGTTGCAGGTTCCGCCCATGGCTTCCACGCACTCGACAACGTGCTCGCTGATGCCACCCGTACAGCCGCTGAAATCATTTCGGCGCTAGGCCTGGACTGCAACGTCAAGTCACAGCCCCTGCACCCAGAGCCACAAGTCAATTTCCCGTGGCCGATTTTCCCGCACCCCAAAGGCAAGGACTTTGTCGACTTCGACGAAGATTTGCAGGTGCGCGATATCACTAACGCCACGAAGATCGGCTATCGAGATGTGCAACTGGTCAAGCGCTACTCCACCGTGGGCATGGGGCCGTCTCAAGGGCGACACTCAGCCCTGCCCACAGCTCGATTGGTTGCAGCGTCCACTCAGCGCAGTGTCAGCGAAACAGGCGTAACCACGGCGCGCCCTCCATTTGAGGCCGAGAAGCTGGCCCATGTCGCGGGTCGTGCGTTTGATCCGTACCGCCAGACACCCATGCACCGCCGTCATCTGGAAGCAGGCGCAAAAATGATGCCTGCCGGTATCTGGCAGCGCCCTGCCTACTACGGCAAACCGAGCGAGCGGGATAAATGCATGCAGGCCGAGGCGCTGCACGTGCGCCGGAAGGTCGGCATCATCGACGTTTCGACGCTGGGCGGCCTGGACGTACGCGGCCCTGACGCTGCCGAACTTCTCAATCGCATGTACACCTTCACATTTATCAAGCAGCCTGTGGGTCGCTCACGCTACGCGCTGATGACCAACGAACATGGGGTGGTGATCGACGATGGTGTCTGCGCGCGCTTTGCCGAAAACCACTTCTACGTCACTGCAACCACCAGCGGCGTGGATCGAATCTATCAACAGATGCTCAAGTGGAACGCGCAATGGCGCCTGAACGTCGACATCGCCAACGTCACCGCCGCAATCTCGGCCGTTAACGTAGCGGGGCCCGACGCGCGTAAGGCACTGGAAAAAGTCTGCTCGGACCTTGATCTGTCCGCTGAAGGGTTTCCGTACCTGGGCGTTCGCCTAGGCACTGTGGCAGGGATCAAGGCACGGCTCCTGCGCGTGGGCTTCGTAGGAGAACTGGGTTACGAAATCCACGTACCTGCACGTCATGCGTTGAAGCTTTGGGATGCGCTCATAGAGGCGGGCAAGGAATTCGACATTCGCCCGTTTGGTGTTGAGACCCAGCGTCTCCTGCGCCTTGAAAAAGGCCATGTGATCATCAGCCAGGACACCGATGGAATGACCCATCCCAGCGAAATCGACATGGGGTGGGCGGTCAGCCGTAACAAGCCATTTTTTGTCGGTCGTCGCTCCGTGGACATCCTTGAAGCGCAACCCCAGAAACGCAAGCTGGTGGGATTTACGCTACCCAAAAGCAGCCCGCAACCGCTTGAGGGCCACTTGGTTCTCAAGGGGCCGGACATCAGCGGTAATGTGACGTCCTGTGAATATTCGCAAAGCCTTGACCAGATCATCGGCCTGGCCTATGCCGCCTTTGATCAATGCACTCCGGGGCAGCAGATTCCGATTCGGGTAGAAGATGGTGTGGTCGTACAGGCAACCGTCGTGAAGCTCCCCTTCTTCGATCCAGACAACCAGCGCCAGGAGCTCTGATATGTCCAACCTCAATGAAATCGGGCCGAGTCCACTTCAGCAATGTGCGATGGTCGATCTGACGGGACTTCCAAGGGTTGGTTTTCGTGGCACTCAAAGTGGCGAATATCTGCAGTCCCGGGGGTTCAGCCTTCCTGGTAAGCCAAACCAGGCTGTTACCCAGTCGGATGGGAGCCACGTGGCACGGCTGTCGCAAACGGAATATCTGCTCCTAGGCAGCCTGCGAGACAAAGGTGGGCGTATCGCCGATGAAGAAGCTCGCTGGGAGCTGGATCACTTAGCCAACTACCTTTTGCCTCGCGAAGACAGCCATGCGTGGTTGCAGTTGAGTGGCGTTCACGCGGCTGATGTCATGGCAAAACTGTGTGGGGTTGATCTACGCATCGCTGCTTTCATGAAAGGCGCCGTGGCACAAACATCGGCTGCAAGGATCAACGTGATCGTCATCAACGTCAGATCTGAATCACACCCTGTTTTTCACATTCTCTGTGATCGCACTTCGCTTGAATATTTCAAGGGCGCACTGATGGATGCGATGGCTGAGTTCGATGGACGCGCCCTGCAAATAGACGCGCTGTACTAGGTGATTCAGGTCATGCTGTGCTGACTACGAGCTGAAGCAGACCCTGTCCATTACGACCATAGCCGGCACTCATGAAACAGTTTCCCAGACCCCGACAAGAGCAACGAACGATGAATGACGCCCCCATAAAGGACGCCGACTACAGCGTACCGGCCCTGGCTCGAGGGCTTGCCGTGCTCGGCTTGTTCAACGCTCGAACGCGTAGCCTGAGCATGCAGGAGATCGCCGAGCGCCTGAATGTGAGTACCTCGGCGCTGTATCGAATAGTGTTCACGTTGACCGACATGGGGTATTTGAACAAATACCATACTCAGTACGAGCTCGGTGCCCGAGTCATCAGCGATGGCTTCAGCTACCTCGCCAGCCGCGACATTGTCGATGTCGCCATGCTTCACCTCAATCAATTGCGAGATCGCACGTCTCTTTCCTGCCATTTGGCCGTGCGGGAAAATACGGAAAGCCTGTATGTCTACCGAGCGTTTGCGGCTCAGCGACTGTCCGTGAATATTCCAGTTGGCACCCGCATCGCGTGCCACTGCACGGCGATTGGCCGCATGCTGCTCACCGGCCTTGACCAGGCAGCACTGGCCGCACTTTACCAGCACATCCGTTTGGACGATTACCCAGCCCCTGCCCCACGGACTCAGCTCGAACTCCAAGAGATGATCGAAGGTGACAGAGCTCGAGGATGGGTGCTGCACCGTTCGGATTACTCGACTGCGATTGCCATGGCTATCAAAGATCACAGGGGGGAAGTGACGGCTGCAATCAATCTGTCAGGCCCGGATGCCGTGATGGATCCCGAGGGTGCTACGGAGAAGTTTGAGGAATTGCTGCGGGAATGCAGCAAAACGATTAGCGCCGATCTCGGATACGCTGTTCATCTGACGCTTTGAACAATGGACAGGGCGCTCGCGCGCCCTTTTCAAACTCAGGCCCCGAATACCGGATAAGAGGCTTGTTCGATTGCCGCCATGGCTTCAGCCTTCGTCATCAGGCCGGACGCCTCCATGATTTCCAGCAAAGGTCGGCCTTCTTTCACCGACTGGCGTGCGAGCTTGCTGACGTTGGCGTAACCCAGTTGTGGAACCAACGCCGTAGCGACCGCCATCGAGTCTGTCAGGTGCTCCAGATTCCGCGCTTCATCTGCAAGAATCCCGGCAATGCATTTTTCGCGGAAACGCTGGATACCTTGAGTCAGCAGGGTGATGCTGTCGAGCACGCGAGAGGCAACCACCGGCTCGAAGCGGTTGATCTCCAGCTCACCGTACTGCACCGCCTGTGCTACCGCGACATCGTTGCCAATGACTGCGAAGCTCAGTTGGATCATCGACATTGGCAGAACAGGGTTCACCTTGCCCGGCATGATAGAGGAACCAGCCTGGGCTTCAGGTAGCTTCAGCTCACCCACGCCGCCGACCGGGCCCGATGAGAGCTTGGTCAAGTCGGCGACGATTTTGGCCAGTGAGACGGCACAAGTGCGCAGTTCGCCCGAAACGCGGCCGAACACATTCATGTTCTGCATCGCATCGAAGGGGTTGGCCGGGGCTTGGTAAGTGACACCGGTTATCTTTGCCAGGTGATGTTCATGTTCTCCGTCAACTCACCTGTTACTTATCTGGTGGCAGCCGTCCTGTTGGGTATTGGCTATGGCTTGACCTATTCAGTGATCAACGGGTTGGCTGCCAATGAAGCACCTTCTGGAAAAACCGCTCAATCGTTGGTGCTGTTCAGCCTTTCTTACTTTATGGGTGTTTTTGGCTTTCCATTGCTGGCCGGCACAATCATTGTTAGCCATGGTATGCAGACGTTGCTGACAACCGTCTAGTGCGTGGCCTTGGCTAACTGGTCAATCACCCTCTTCCGCTTGATATGGCGGCGTGCAGCCGTAGGTGTTATGACGTGACCCAGCACCGTCTCGCCTGTTAGGCGACAGCTGCACTATCAGCGTCGGCGACGCGCACCCAACTCGATCCAAGCGGGCGCATGATCGCTGGCCTTCGCTTCATTCCGTACCCAGGCATCGACCCCCGCATTTTTCAGGTAGGGAGCAAGGTCGCTATTGAGTAACAAGTGGTCAATCCTCAACCCGGCATTGCGGGCCCAGTGGTGGCGGAAATAATCCCAGAACGTGTAGATGCGCTCATCAGGGTACACATGGCGGATGGCGTCGACCCAGCCCTGCGCCAGCAGCTGTTCGAACCCCGCACGGGACTCAGGCTGGAGCAGCGCATCCTTGCCCCACGTGCGCGGGTTATAGATGTCCATGTCAGTCGGCACCACATTGAAATCACCGGCCAGCACCGTTGGATGACCACTGTCGTATAGCGTTTGTGCATGCTTGACCAGGCAGTCCAACCAGCGCAGCTTGTAGTCGAACTTAGGGCCGGGTTGCGGGTTACCGTTAGGCAGGTACAGGCAGCCCACCAGCACCCCATGGGCGGCAGCTTCCAGATAGCGGCTCTGGTCATCGTCCTGCATGCCGGACAGGTGCCTGGCAACTTCCAGCGGCTCGCTGTCACGGGCCAGCACGGCCACGCCGTTCCACGCCGGCTGCCCCAGGTACAGGCAGCCGTACCCCGCTGCTTCGATCTCCTGGCGCGGAAACTGCCGATCCGCTGCCTTCAGTTCCTGCAGGCAGGCAATGTCGGGCCGTTCGCGCGCCAGCCACGCCAGTAACGCCGGCAGGCGGCTGCGGATACCGTTGATGTTGAAGGTGGCGATCTTCAGGGCTTTCATGCGTTCGGGTCACTGACGTGGGCCGCCACTGCCTCTTCAAGTGCCCGCACATGCGCCTGGTCGGCCAGCGACTTGAGCGCCAGCCAGTCGTCCCAGTCAATGATGCCGTCGTCACGCAGGGCTTCAGCCGTGCGGACCAGTTCATGGTGGTAGGCGTCGGGCGATGCTTGCCGGTAGCTGATGTCGTCGTACTGTGCATACCAAGCTGCAAGTTCGGGGATGCTGCGTTCGATGCTCATCTGAACGTCCTCGCTTGATCATTACTGGTCAGAGCCTGGGCATAGCGGGATGTTCAACCGCAATGTGTACCCGAGACAAGGAGCCGTGCTTACGTGCGCCGCAAAGTGTGGCGCCGAGGCTGTTCGTCCCTTACGTCGGCCGCATCGCACAGGTCGCCCGGCGGGCAGGACAAAGCAAGGGTGAGCATCCAAAAGGAGATACACCATGAAGATCCTCAAGTCCCAATCGCTAGTGCTGGCTCTGTGTCTTGGCGCCAGCGCGCCCCTGGCGCTGGCAGCGACCGACATGAACGACCAACGCGCACCGGGCGCGCAAATTCAAGACAGCGGCCACATGAATGGCAATGGCGGAGCCACAGGCTCAGGTACGCCCGGAGATGGCATGGGTACCGGCGCTAGCGGCACCGGGAGCAACGGCACCGACAACACCGGTGGGGATGGCACTACCGACGGCTCAGAGACCGATACCGGAAACGGCAACGGTAGTGGGTCGAACATGGGCGGTGGCACGGGCGGCTCAAGCGGCTCCGGCGCGGGTGGTGCGGGTGGTGCGGGTGGCGGAGGCTAAAGCTAAGCGCCCCTACCCTCTAGGTAGATCGTAAGCAGGACGAGGCCGGTGCCGCTACAAGCCCTGGCCTCGACCTGTCACTGCAACTACACGGCCGTCACAGCACCTGAAAACCATGCGCCAAAGGGTCACGCTCATCCACGAACAGCGTGTTCAGCCCTGTTACACGGGCCCATCCTGAAACACTTGGGATCACGGCATCGTACTCACCCACCTTACAGGCCGACTCGATACGCCCAAGGTATGTGGTGCCGATGAGGCTCTCGCTGCAATACGTATCGCCCACCCCTAGCCGCCCTCTGCCGTATAACTGTGCCAGCCGAGCTGAAGTGCCGGTGCCGCCTGGCGAACGGTCCAGGGCACTGTCGCCATAAAAGACGATACCGCGCCCATCGGCTTCGGCCTTCCGCCCTGCATCACACCAGAGCACATGGTGCACCCCGCGGATGTCATCGTGCTCCGGGTGCCTGGGGTCGCACAGGGGGGCAAGTGCACTGCGCAAACGTCGACTCTGGTCGACGATCTGCGCCGCCGACAGGCCATCCAGCCCGGGCCAGCCAGGCTGAGGTTCGACGACGGCGTAATAATTGCCCCCGTAGGCGATGTCTACCTTCAGTACCCCAAGCCCTGGTACTGATACTTCGAGATCAGCCTGGTGGAGGTAGCTCGGTACATTGATCAACCGCACCGAACTCACCTTGCCGTGGGCTTCAACGTACTCCACCTCCACCTTGCCGGCTGGCGTTTCGATAGCCAGCCGCCCCGGCGTTCGGGGTGTCACCAGCCCATGCTCGAGCACCACCGTGCTGAGCCCGATGGTGCCGGCGCCGCACATTGGCAGGCAGCCGCTGACTTCGATGAACAGCACGGCGAAATCACAGTCCTCACGCACCGTCGGGTAAATCATGGCGCCAGACATCACGTCATGCCCACGCGGTTCGAACATCAGTGCCCTGCGCATCCAGTCGTGATCACGCAGAAAGAGGGCACGGCGCTCGGCCATGCAGACGTGGGGCAGCAACGGCGCGCCCCCGACAACTACACGCACCGGGTTGCCACAGGCGTGGGCATCGATGCAGAAGAACGTCTTGCGCATGCAGATCTCCTTAGTGTTGGCGTACCGGCTTACGCTGCAGCAAGCCGCGTGACAGACGGTCCAGCAGCAACGCAACGGCCACGATGGCCAGCCCTGCCCGTAGCCCCAGGCCCATCTCCATGCGCGTCAGGCCCCGGGTCACTTCAGCACCAAGGCCGCCAGCGCCCACCAGGCCGGCCAGCACCACCATGGCCAGCGACAGCAGGATGCACTGGTTCAGGCCTACCAGCAGTGTGGGGGCAGCCGAAGGGATCTCGATCTTGCACAGGATCACCCGGGGCGTAGCGCCCAGTGCCTGGCCCAGTTCCAGCAGGGGGCGCGGCACCTGGCGAAACGCCAATGTGGTCAGGCGCATCATGGGTGCCACCCCGTAGATCACGGTGGCCATGATGGCGGGCACCTTGCCGAGGCTGAAGATCATCACCGCAGGTATCAGGTAGACCCACGGCGGTACGGTCTGCATGATGTTCAGCACGGGGCTGGAGGCTTGCTCGAAACGCTTGAACCGAGCCGCGAGGATGCCCAGCGGGAACGCGATCATCACTGACAGCATCACGGACACTGACACCAGTGCGAGTGTCTGCATGGATGCCGTCCACAACCCCGAAAGCAGGCAGAAGCCCAGCATGGCGGCGGCCAGCACGGCCGTACGCACGTTGATCATCACCAGGGCGAGCGCGGTGACCAATGCAATCACCCCCCACGCAGGCAGCGCCAGCAGCGCCGCCTCGAAACCACCCAGCACGGCGTCAACCACACGGCTGATGAACGCAAACAACGGGTGGAAGTTGGCATTGAGCCAGTCGACCCCTGGCGCCAGCACGGCACCCGGAGAAAAGCGCATGTCAGTGAGCATTATTCTGGGCCTCACGCTGCGAAGGGGTGGCGTTCTGTGCCAGGCGGTCCAGGATCAGGGTAAGGATGACGATCGCCAGGGCGGCATCGATGGAGCGGGCAATATCGAGGGTGCGTATGGCCCCGTAGATGGCTTCGCCAAGCCCTCCCGAGCCTACGATCCCCGCAATCACCACCATGCCGAACGCCATCATCAGGCTCTGATTGACGCCAGTCATGATGCTGGGCAAGGCGAACGGCAGGCGGATCTTGAAGAACAGCTGCATTGGGCGGGTGCCGCTGGCCTCGCCCAGTTCGATGAAGGCGCGTGGGGTCATGCGAATACCCAGCGCAGTGAGGCGCAGCACCGGCGGGATAGCGACGATGAACGTCGCCACCAAGGCGGTCGCCGAGCCATAACCCAGCAGAGCAATAGCGGGTAGCAGGTAGATGTAGGGTGGCAGGGTTTGCAACAGGTCCAGCACTGGCTCGACCACACCGTCGAGCTTGGGCCACAGCCCACCGATCACACCGCATGGGATGCCGACCAGCAATGCCAATGTGGTTGCCGCCAGGACCAGCGCCAGTGTGCTCATGGTCTCGCCCCACATGCCGATCAGTGCGCATACCAGCAGACCGATGACCGTCAGCGCTGCTGATCGCCAGTGCCCCGACAGCCGCCAGGCCAGTGCGCCGATCGCCAACGCCACGACGTAAAACGGCGCCAGGTTCAGCACCCATGACAATGCATCCACCAGGCTGGTGAGCACCCCGTTGATCCAGTCGAATACTTGGGCGCCGCTGTCGGTCAACCATTCCAGCCCGGCGTCTACAGCGGCATCGAAATTGGCGGGAAAGGTCGACAGGTTCATCCCCTCGCCTCCCGCTCAGCGCCTTGCACCCCACGGAGCAGGTCGGTGGGTGTGACAATACCGATGGGCTGGCCGTCGTCCACGATCAGCAAGGCTTCACGCCTGGACAAGACCAGGCAATTGATCAGCTCGTCGAGGTCGGCCTGCGGGCTTGCAACGGGCAGCGTACCCAGGTCGATGTGGGGGTGGCGCATGCCCCACGCTGCGTGGCACGCCATCACCGAATGCGCCCTCACCAGATGCAAGCGTGAGATCCCGGCAACGAAGTCGGCCACATAGCCATCGGCCGGGTTCAATACGATGTCTTCAGCGGTACCGACCTGGATGATCACGCCGTCCTTCATGATCGCGATACGGTCGCCTAGGCGGATGGCCTCTTCCAGGTCGTGGGTAATGAAGACTGCCGACTTGCCTAGGGATTTCGTCAGGCTGCGAAACTCATCCTGCAGTTGGCGACGAATCAACGGATCCAGCGCGCTGAACGGTTCATCCATCAGGATGATCTCAGGGTCGCAGGTAAGCACCCGGGCAAGCCCCACGCGTTGCTGCATGCCCCCGGATAGCTCGCTTGGGTAGCGCGAGGCCCAATCGCTCAAACCCACCTTGTCCAGCGAGCGTTGGGCCGCCGAGAGCCGGTCGGCCTTGGCGACGCCCTGTACCTCCAGGCCAAACGCGACGTTCTCCAACACCGTCCGGTGGGGTAGCAGCGCCACGCTCTGGAACACCATGCCGATGTGCTGCGAACGGACGTTGCGTAATGCCGGGCCATCAAGTGTGGCCAAGTCTTGCCCCTTGACCAGTACCTGCCCTGCACTGGGTTCGATCAGCTTGTTCAGCAGCCTGATGAGGGTCGATTTGCCGCTGCCCGAGAGCCCCATGATGCAGAAAATCTCGCCCCGCTTGACGTCCAGGCTGACGTCGGACACCCCGATGACGCAGCCATGGTCCTGCAGTATCTGCTTTTTGGAGATGCCATGATCGCGGCTCGCCTGGATAGCATCTTGAACATGCTCGCCGAACACTTTCCACACACCACGGCAACTTACCAGCACATCATCAGCGCAACTAACTGAACTCTTCATTTCACACCCGTCAACCCAGCAATTTCTGGTTTTATTGTTTAAGTCGTTTACGGCAGTGTCAGTGGCAGATCGGCAATCATGAACGTGACCGCCCTCCTTCAGCGGTCACGCTTCAGGTCAGGGCTTTTTGATGTTTTCCCAGCGTCTGATCAACTCGGCATTACGCGAGGTCCAGTCCGCGACGGCCTGGTCCATGGTCTTGCCGTCCTTGACTTCGCCATTGATGGCGGTGATATCGCTGAGCGGCACGTAGACCCCGGCCAGCACTTCACGGGCGTGAGGGTTCTTTTCCGCGAAGCCTTTTTGCCCGATCCAGTAGTAGCCCTGCGGTGGCGGGAACACCCCTTTGGGGTCCTTGAGGAACTTGAGGTCATACTTTTGCGACATCCAGGAAGGCTCCCAGATCGTCACCGCCACCCATTCCTTGCGGTCGATGGCCGACTTCAGCGCCGCGGTCATGGCCGCAGAGCTGCCCTCCAGCAGGTTGAGCCGAATACCGTACTCGGTGACCGCTTTCGCCGCGTCGCTCATCAGCCCAGAGCCTGGCTCAATGCCAATGATCTTGTTGCTGAACTTATCGGCCTGGTCGTTGAGTTGTTCGAGGGAGTCGATGGGTACGTACTTGGGCACCGCGATGCCCTGGTACAACCCGTGTGAAACCGGGGACAACTTCTCCAGCCGGTTCTTGTTGCGGTTCCAGTAATCCTGAGCGACGTAGTCAATCTGCGACGCCAGAATCTGGATATCGCCTTTGCTCAGTGCAGCGTAGGCAATGCCCCATTCGGAAAACGATGTCACCTTGACCGTATAGCCGGAGTCTTCGAGCACTTTCTTTGTAATACCGGTAATGGGTGTCAGGTCTTCCCACGACAGGGTACCCACCTGGATCACGTTGTCTTCCGCCTGCGCGTTGAGCACCGCTGCGCTTAACATCGCGAGCGCACAGAGCGCTTTCTTCATGTAACCCATTGGCTCTTACCTTTATTGTGAATTTATAAGTGACGCCTATGCCGAGTACACGCCCGGGCTTGCGGAGGGCTCCCCACCGGGCGCGTGCAGCGAGACTGGCACGGGCGCACAAGCCGGTCAATACTCACTGAATTCTATATGTATACAAATAGAATTCTTCAACTCAGCTCAAACCTTTGAATCTTCTGCGCTTGAGCTCGTCGAGATGCTGGGCGCCGAGGCCAGGGCCAGTCGTAATCAGGAATTGTTCTGTCGTGAATGGAACAGCGCTACCGCCTGGGCTTGGGCGTAGGGTGTAACGCGTTGGCGCAATGTGAGCGGCAGATGGGCCACCGAGCGCAGCAGCGTGGGCCCTTTGATAAAAGCAGCGATGGCAAAGCCAATACCGTAGACTGACGGCGAAACACCTTCATGATTGTGTGTAGGCCTGCTGTCTAATCACCTTCTAAAGCCCTTATCCAAACCGTAGACAACCTCATGACCAACAAGAAGTCTTCCATGAATGCGCCGAAGGCCACGGATATCCCGATTGATCGCAAAGTGGTATTGAGCGAGGCACTCCGTCGCCGCATCCTGAATATGGAGCTTGCGCCTGGCGCGGTCGTCGACGAGATCGCCCTTGGCAATGAATTCGGCCTGTCCAGGCCGCCGGTGCGCGAGTTGCTACGTCAGATCGCAGCGGAGGGCTACATCGAGCTGGAAACCAACCGCGCCCCGCGGGTCGCAGCGATGAACCACGACTCCCTGCGAAGTTTCTTTCTTGCAGCACCGCTTATCTACATCGCCACCACCCAACTGGCTGCGCTGCACGCCAGCGACGCGGAGATCGAACAGCTCAAGCGTATCCAGCAGCAGTTTCGCCAGGCGATCGACAGTAAAGACGTTGAAAACCGCGTCATCCTCAACGACGCGTTCCATCTCGAGATTGGCAAGATGGCGCACAACGAGTACCTGATGCCCAGCCTGCGCCGGTTGCTGATTGATCACGCGCGCCTGGGGCGGATCTTCTACCGCCACCCCACCACCGATGACATGCAACGCGACCTTGAACTGGCCTGCGACCAGCACGACCAGATGATCGACGCCATCGAACGCCGCGACCCGCAGGCTGCTACGCAGATCGTCCAGGCCCACTGGGAGCTGTCCCGCAGGCGGATGGCCGAATACACCGCACCCAGCGGTGTTGAGGTCGCCTTGGCTTACTGATGTCGGCGCCTGGGCTCCAACGAAAAAACCACTGCCCCAAGGGGCAGTGGCCAGTTGCGTGCCGAACGCCGTCAGAACAGCAACGCGACTGCTCGGATCACGAAGCGTTGATCCAGATGGTCTTCAACTCCGTGTATTGGTCATGGGCCCAGATGGACTTGTCGCGCCCACCAAAACCAGACTCCTTGTAGCCACCGAAAGGCGTGCTTACGTCACCTTCGCCAAAGCAGTTCACGGTCACCACGCCGGCACGAATTTCACGCGAGAGGCGCAGCGCATTGCGCAGGCTGCCGGTGTACGCCGACGCTGCGAGGCCGTAAACGGTATCGTTGGCCAGTTCGATCGCCTCGTCGAGGGTTTCGAAACTGGTCACACTCAGCACCGGGCCGAAGATTTCCTCTACGAACAGTTTGCTGTCGCGGGTAACGCCATCCACAATGGTCGGCTGCACACGCAGGCCGCTCTCAGTATGGCCACCCTGCACCACGTTGAGCTTGTGCTCGTTGGCGTAGTCCAGGTAGGACTTGACCTTCTCGAAATGCGATTTGCTGACCATCGCCCCCAGGCGGTTTTCCGGGTCGAGCGGGTCGCCCAGTTTCCACGCTTTCAAATGCTTCCCGATCAGCGCCAGCAGCTCATCCTTCACGTCCTTGTGCACGATCAGGCGCGAGGACGCCGAGCAGTTCTCGCCCATGTTCCAGAACGCGCCGGCAGTGACGAACTGGGCCACTTCATCCAAGTCTTCGCAGTCGTTCATGACCACCGCCGGGTTTTTGCCACCCAGCTCCAGGACGATGCGTTTGAGGTTGGACTCTGCGGCATATTTGAGGAACAGCCGCCCCGTATCGGTGGAGCCAGTAAAGCTCACCATCGGGATATCCATGTGGCGGCCAATGGCTTCGCCCACCTCGCGGCCGCCGCCAGGCACCAGGTTGAACACCCCAGCAGGAATACCCGCCTCATGGGCCAGCTCCACCACGCGCAAGGCGCTGAGGGTGGTTTCCTTGGCGGGCTTGACCACTACCGAGCACCCGGCAGCCAGCGATGGGGCGATCTTCCAGGCCAGCATCAGCAGCGGGAAGTTCCACGGCAGCACCAGGCCGACCACACCGATGGCTTCGCGCACCACCATGGTCACTGCTGCATTGCCGGTCGGGGCGGTAGCGTCGTAGATCTTGTCGATCAGTTCGGCGTGCCAGCGGACAGTGTGGATGGTCTCCGGCACGTCGACGGTCTGGCACTCGCTGACCGGTTTGCCGCTGTCCAACGCTTCCAGCACTGCCAACTCGTGGGCGTTGTCTTCGAGCAGCTGGGCGAACTTCTGCATCACATGCTTGCGGTCGTTCGGCTGCATCTTCGACCAGGTACCCTGCTCGAACACACGTTTGGCTGCGGCCACGGCGACGTTCACGTCGTTGACATCGCAGGCTGCGACCTCGGCCAACTGCTCGCCGGTAGCCGGGTTGGTGGTGACGAAGGTATTACCCGAGATCGCATCGCGGAATTCACCGTCAATGAACGCCTGGGTGCGCAGTTGCAGGTCGGCGGCGATGGCCGCGTATTGATCCTTGCTCAGCAAGTCAGCCATGTTCAAGGCTCCTTAGTTGATCTGGGCGATGGTGGCTTTCAGTTCAGCTACAACCTGCTTGAGCGTGTCTTTCTCGGCAGCATCCAGGTCGGACAACGGTTTGCGCACACCACCGGTATTCAGGCCATTGAGGGCAACCCCGTACTTGATGGCCTGGACGAACTTGCCACCCTCGAGGAAATCCATGAGCGGCATCATCGCGGCCATGATCTTGCGGCCCTTGTCGAAGTTCTTCTCGATCACGCAGGCCTCGTACAGGGCCACGTGCTCGCGCGGGATGAAGTTGGAGCCGGCGCAGACCCAGCTCCTGGCGCCCCAGGCGAAAAATTCCAGGGCCTGATCGTCCCAGCCGCAGGACAGCTGGATGTTCGGGCGCTTGATGGCCAGGCGGTGCAACTGGGCCATGTCACCTGAGCTTTCCTTGATGGCGACGATGTTTTTCACGTCAGCCACGGCGTCGAAGAACGCTTCGCCCATGCTCACGCTCATGCGGCCGGGGTAGTTGTACAGCATGATCGGCAGGCCGGCAGCGGCATCGACCGCTTTGACGTGCAGGGCGATTTCCTGCTGGGTGGGCAGTGCGTACGGCGGGGTGCCCACCAGCAGCGCATCGGCCTTGATGTCCCTGGCATGCTGGGCGAAGGCCACGGCGTCTTCGGTGCGGATGCCGCCGGTGCCCACGATCAATGGCAGGCGGCCGTTGAGCACGTCCTTGGCCTGTGCGGCCAGTTCAACGCGCTCTTGGGAGGTGTGGGCGTAGTATTCGCCGGTTGAACCGCCGATGATGACCCCGTGCACCTTCGAATCGACCAGGTACTCGAGAACGTCGGCAAAGGCCGCTTTGTCGATCGAGCCGTCGGCCGACAACGGGGTCACTGCAGGTGTGTAGATGCCTTCGAACTTCACGGTATATCTCCAGTATGTCGTTGGATTAAAACCACGACGCACGCACGCCGCGGCTTGGCTGGGTCAAGCGAGTGACGCCGCCTGCTGCAGGTTCATGGAGCGCGTCTCAGGCGCCAGTGCGTACGAGAACGCCAGGCCGACGAACGTAACCCCCGCCGCTGCGTACATCGTTGCGCCGATGCCATAGGTGTCGAGGCCAATTGGCACGAGCCAGGTGCCCACCGCCGCCCCTACGCGAGACAGGGAGGTACCCACGCCTACTGCGCCAGCGCGGATCTCGGTCGGGAACAACTCGTTGGGGTAGACCAGTTGGAGTACCTGGGCGCCGCCAATGAACAAGGCGTATGCACCGAACAGCACCAAAATCAGCATCTCGGAGCCGGCACTGCAGGCCCCCAGGCCAAGCAGCGCCAGCCCCGACCACAGAAAGCTGTGCAGCAGTGTGGTGCGTCGGCCCAAGGTGTTGAGCAAACGGGTGGCGATGATGCAGCCGACCACGAAGAGGCTGGTGATGGCCACAGAGCCTATCGACGCCCACTCACCTTTGAGGTTGAGCGCACCCAACACCTTCGGCGCGAATGCATAAACCGCGAATACTGGGATCACCGAGCAGGTCCAGAACATCGTGACGAACAACATGCGCTTGCCGTAACCCGAGTGCAGCAGGCTAAGGAACGAGAGCTTGCGGGTCTTGGGCTCTTCGGGCAGGTTGCGCAGCGAGAACGCCTGGCCATACACCTTTTTTATGACCTGCTCGGCCTCTGCGGTTCTGCCTTTGCTGATCAACCACCGCGGTGATTCGGGGGTGCCCAGGCGCAGCGCAAACAACACGGCGCCGACCACGGCGGCACTGGCCAGCACCAGGCGCCACGCATCATCCCCACCCTGCAGCAGAATGGCCTCACCGGTCATGTAGGCCGTTGCGGCGCCCGCGAACCACAGCACCGTCAGGGTCGCCAGGCGTGGGCCACGGCTTTTCTTGGGCAAAAACTCCACCAACAGCGAAGTCGCCACCGGGTATTCAATCCCGACTGCAATGCCGATCGCGAAGCGCAAAAGGAACAGCGCGAGCGCCGAGTCGACCCAAAGCTGGGCCAACGACGCCAGGATGAAGAAGGTGGGCCCGACGAAAAAGACCCGTTTGCGACCAAACCGGTCAGTCAACCACCCGCCGCAAAACCCGCCGAAGAAGATACCCATCAGGGCGGAGGCCGCAATCATGCCCTGCCAGAAACTGGTCAGCCCCAGGCCCACGGACATCTGTGACATAGCCACGCCAATAATGCTCAGCACATAGCCGTCCACGAACGAACCGCCGCCGGACCTGACCGTCAGCAACTGGTGAAAGCGGCTGATAGGAACGTCTTCAATCGATACATCAGAGTTTGTCATTATTTTCTCCTGCTACCGCTGTAGTGCCGACCTGTTCAGCCAGCGGCCAAGCCCGGCCACGGCATTCAAGGCATTGAAAGGGCTCAGCTCTCCTTGCCTGCCCGGTATTGCCCCCACCTGAGGTTCATGTTCAAGCCCAGCGACATGAGGGGTGCGGGCGGGTTGGCATTGGGCCCGGGCGTCTTGCGCACGAAGTCGATGAGCTCGTTGTGCTCCCCCGCCAGCCAGTCGGCCAACAGTTTTCCGGTGGCCGTGCCACGGGTCACACCCAGGCCGTTGCAGCACAGGGCGCCGTACACGTTTGGCGCCAGTTCGCCGAAAAACCCCATGTGGTTACGCGACATGGCCAGGGCGCCGCCCCAGGTGTATTCGAACGGCATGTTGGGCAACATCGGGAAACGACGCGTGAAGGCGTCGCGATGACGGGCCGCGAACCTGTCGATGAACTTGCGGTTTGCGCGGCCATCCGGGTTGAAACTGAAGCTGTTACGAATGAGCAGGCGGTTGTCCGGCGTACGCCGCACCGTGGTGCCGAATGGGTCTGCAGGGATCACGCCCCAGTAAGGCTTGCCGCCCAGGCGCGCTTGTTCCTCATCGGTCATTACCCGGGTCAGGCTGGCGTAGGTGAACACCGGCAACATGCGCCCTTTCAGGAACCCGAAGCTCATGCCAAAGGCATTGGTAGTGAGCACCAGCTTGTCGGCGGTAATCGAGCCGTCGGCATGCTTGAGCACGGTCTGAGCGCCATAGGCGACGTCGGTGATCGGCGTGTGTTCGTACAACGTGACATTGGCGGGCAGGTGATCTGCCAGGCCTTTGACCAGTGCCGAGGGTTGCACCAGCGAGGTACCCGGTGTGAACAGCGCCTTGCGGTAGAAGTGGGTGCCGATGTGCTCAGGCAACTCATCCGCCTCGATCATCTGATAGGGCTGTTCGAGTTTGTCCAGACCCCGTCGATAGGCTTCCAGCACCGCAATACCGCGCGGCTCGACGGCCGCCTGGTATTTGCCGCAATGCTTCATCTGGCAGTCGATCTGGTAACGCTCCACCAGGTCCTTGAGCAATGACTGGCCACTGATGTTGAGCTTGAGGGTGGTACGGGCAATGCCAATGTCACCGATGTAGTCTTCGGCGCCGATATCGTGCGGCAGGTCGATTGCAAAGCCGGCGTTACGGCCAGACGAGCCGTAGCCCACCTCCTGGGCCTCCAGCAGAACGACCTGGTCATCCGGAAAATGCAATGCCAATTGCCGAGCAGCGGCCAGGCCCGTAAAGCCAGCACCCACCACCACCCAGCGAGCATGGGTATGGCCGGTATGTGGGGGCTTGATCTGCCGCCCTTTACTGAGGTGGTACCAGCCGCATGTTGTGTCGTCAGCGGGCAACGAACTTATTTTTATCATTTCAGGAACCAGTTGTTGTTGTTAGCGCCTGTTCCTCATCCCGCCTCGCGATCACGTGGCAATCGGTGAACCGAGCCTGCACGGCCCGAGTTATCGAAGCTCGCGGAGGTCGTACGATGGCGCTATGTCTATAGTCTGTATACTGAATATAGGCAGCGTTAGACAGTGTGTCTACAGATATTTTTCTGCTTTCGATACCGCTCACAGCCGCACGCGCGCGGCACGTCTGTTAGCGACTCAATCATGTCTATTTACGCCTGAACGCTACCGGATACCCACGTTTTAAATACCGCCGCAGGCTCCATACCCATCTACTGTATTCATTGTCTATCTTTGGTATACATTAGCCGCTGCCTGCCCTAGCACCCTCTGCCAGTGCGTTTAACCCGCCTTGAATATTCGAGAAATCCGCCGTGAACCCGACGCGCAACTTCAGCAATACCCTAAGCGGTCACAACTCACGCTTCACGCCCCCGGTCGATGCTGGTGTCAGGCAGCAGACGCAGGTTGGCTTCCTGCTGCTTGAGCACTTTTCCCTTCCTGCGTTCACGCAGGCGCTGGATACACTCGTCACCGCCAACCTGATCCAGCCCGGAAGTTGCGCCAGCAGCACCTTCAGTGTTGACGGGGCCGCCGTCACCAGCGACCTGGGCATTGTGATCTGCCCCGCAGCAGCCATCACCGCAGGCCTTCAGCAGCCACTCGACTTACTGGTGATCTGCGCAGGGTTGCGCACCCCACTGGTCGCTTCGGTGCAATTGACGGGTTGGCTGCAGGCGCTCGCGCACAAAGGTGTCGCACTTGCAGGGCTTTGGAATGGTGCATGGTTCATGAGCCAGGCCGGCCTGCTGGATGGCTACCGCTGCACCGTGCACCCAGAGCACCGGGCCGCAGTGGCCGAGACAGCGCCGCGCAGCCATGTCAGCTCCGAGAGCTTCGTGGTGGACCGGGACCGCTTGAGCGCTGCCAGCCCTGCCGGCGCGTTCAATATGGTGCTCGAATGGCTGGGCACGAAACGGGGTACGCAACTCACCGACGGCATCACCGCGATCCTGGCTTTCGAGGCGTCGCGCTACCGCCGCGCCAGCCCCGCTCCCCATGCGAACATCAGCGAGCCTTTGCGCGAGGCCATCAACCTGATGAGCGCCAACCTTGAAGAGCCCTTGAGCCAGGATCAGCTGGCCAGCTATGTAGGCCGTTCGAAGCGGCAGATAGGCCGGCTGTTTCAGCACCAACTGGGCACTACCCCAGTTCGGTACTACATGGAGCTGCGCATTACCGAAAGCCGCCGCCTGCTGCAGTACTCAGAGCTGCCACTACTGAGTGTGGCGATTGCCTGCGGCTTCGTTTCGGCGAGCCATTTCAGCAAATGCTATACGGCATTTTTCGGCTACAGCCCTTCCAAGGAAAAACGCTTTGGGTGCATTAAAAGCATGCAGCGTGAAGTGAAGTGAGCCACGGCCCCATCAACAGCGCACCTGGGGCTCAGTGCCCGGTTCGCGGCGTCAATGGGGGGTAGGCTTGCAGCGCGCACCGAGTACTGTTGCCAGAACAACCATCAATGCCCCTGCAGCCATGCGCAGCGATGGCTCATCCTCGAACAGCCACCACGCGCCAAGGATGGCGTAAACGGGCTCCAAGGCAATGATCATGCCCGCGGTACGCGCTTGCAAACCCTCCAGACTCTTGACGAAGAGAAACTGCGAAAGCCCGGTGCTGAACACGCCGAGCAGCGCCAGGTACATCCAGTCCTGTGCATGCAGACCGGTAGCCGGCAGATGATCAAACGCGAAGGGCACCATCAGCAGGGCAACCACAACGTTCTGCCAGAACGCCACCTGCAAGGCTTTCATGTGCGTGGTGTGCCGCCGGTTCACCACTGCCAGCAACGCAAATGAAACGCCCGAGCCCAGCCCCCAGATCAGCCCCACAGTGCCCTCGTTGAGCAGGTCGAACGTAGGCACCACCAGTACCAGGCCAGCCGTTACCATCAGCAGTAACAGCCCTTCGCTACGGCTGATGCATTCGCGGAAGAACAGCAGGTCGATGAGGGCAATGAAGGCCGGGAAGCTGGCGAAACCGAGCGTGGCTACCGCTACCCCTCCGACCTTTACGGCAATGAAGAATGTCACCCAGTGTGCTGCCAGCAACGTGCCGGTAAGGCCGAGCACGGGTACGTTGCGCCAGGTCAGGGCGTCAAGTAGACGCGTGCCTTTAAGGCCCGCAACGAAACCCAGCGCGATGAAGGCAAAGGTCGCCCGGCCAAAGGTGATGATACTGGCGTCTGCCAGGATCAACGCCCCGAGGATACCGGTAAGGCCGAACAGCAAGGCGGCGATATGCGCCCAGAGCAATGCATTGCGATGACCGGTGGCAACACCGGCCGCAGAAACAGAAGTAGCGATCATGGCAGTCGTCTCAATAGGTGCGCGAACGCAATCCGCACAGTCGCAGCGCGGCGTTGAGTGTGATTGGAGATTTATAGTTATGAGGTGCTACCGGCGGGCCGGTGCGGGGCGCTGCAGCGTTGGAATTATGAGACGAGGCTGCTTACTCGTAGATAGTGCAGCGGCTTACCGGTAGCGCGCAGTAAGCCGTTATGTGAATTATGGCCCGCCAACAGGGGCCTCTATCGCCTTGAGAGGACGTGCCCTTGTCAAATGTAGACACGCCAAGCAGAACACCCACCTGAGGCAGCCCAGGTAAGGGTCGGAGCATGAGGGCAACGTCGCACCTTGTGCTGACAGTGTTCGCCCAGAGCATGATGGCAACGCTTCCAACCTCCTACTCTGCCACCTTGCCACAGGCGTAACCCTTGAAAAACTAACCACCCGATGCCACGGAACCACCTTGCATGCCCATCGAATTCAGACCCGCTCTAGCCTCGGATGCGCACGATATCGCGCGCTTCTTTCAACTGACCTCAGAGGGCATGGCCGATTACATATGGAGCAAGCTCGCCGCACCGGGTGAAGCACTGCTCAGTGTCGGTGCGGCCCGTTATGCCCGGGAGCAGGGTGACTTCTCCTACAGGAACTGCCTGATGGCCACCGACGCAGGGCGCGTCATCGGCATGATGCACAGCTACGCCTTGCACGCCACGCCCGACGGGCATGTCGAGACCGACCCGGTGCTTGCGCCTTATGCCGACATGGAAATACCCAACACCTTGTACATCTCCAGCCTGGCCCTGGATGAGGCCTGGCGCGGCCAGGGGCTTGGCGTGCAGTTTCTTCGCCATGCCCAGCAGCGCGCCGATGCTGCCGGGCTGGAGGGGCTATGCCTGATCGATTATGCAGAAAACCACGGCGCACGCCGGTTCTATGAACGCCATGGCTTCCAGATTGTTAAAACCTGCCAGATCGTTGCGCACCCGATGCTGGGCGTCACCGGTGACGCCTACTTGATGTATCGTCCTACCCACAACCTGCTCGAGAAATAATGATGAACAAGACGCTGACCGTATTCCGCGACCTGGATATCCAACCGGTGCGCGACCTTCCCTTTTTCGAAGAGGTCCTGGAAGGTAACCCCCACACGCTGACCTCCAAGTACTATCACGATGAACAGCAAGGCCGCATTTCCGGGGAGTGGGAAGCCAGCATCGGCGCCTGGCGCATCGACTACAAAGTCTGGGAGTTCT
This sequence comes from Pseudomonas sp. NBRC 111119, assembly GCF_001320125.1. Taxonomy (NCBI): domain Bacteria; kingdom Pseudomonadati; phylum Pseudomonadota; class Gammaproteobacteria; order Pseudomonadales; family Pseudomonadaceae; genus Pseudomonas; species Pseudomonas sp. NBRC 111119. The sequence continues at coordinate 98,365 of NZ_BCAV01000023.1, read as the reverse complement.
GCCACGTTCTGGGTGGGCGCTGCGTGATCGAGCTCGAGGGTTGCGCCCCGGTCACACTCGCCGCTGGCGACACGTTCATTATCGAACCAGGCGCCAAGGGCAAATGGACTGTGCTCGAAGACATGAAGAAGAATTTTGTGATCCTCGTGCCCGCCAGCGCGTGACTTGTCTCGGCATCAGGCTGAGCCTCTGTGGCAGTGCAGCAGCGGTTTCGGGCACAAACGCATAATCTGCTATTGTTCGCGCCCTGCATCAAGGCAATGACAGCCTGAATCACTGACAAGGAGCGTTGCGATGAAACACCCAGGGCGACTGAGCGGCGGCCAATTCGACGCGTTCATGGCGCGGTTTTTCCCAAGCTTTGCGGGCGGCTTTTTGCTCTGTGCGCTGGCGTCAGGAAGCGGCATCGCGCTCTGGCAACACAGTTATCTGCGTGGTGTGCCTGACAGCGGGAACTACGCCATGGCAGTACTGCTGGGCCTGGTACTACTGCTGTGCACAGGTCAGTTCGCCTTCATCCGGGGTTTGCGTTGGGGCATCTGGCTGGTAGTGCCTTGCCTGCTGGCGCCCGCGCTGGTAGCCGCCAGCCTGTTCGGTACTCGCTACGCCGGCCCAGGGCAACTGGCGGTGCTGGCACTGGCCCTGCTGGGTTTGCTGGTGATCAACAGCAAACGCCATCGCGGCATGCGCCAGCGCTTGCATGAAATGCGCCTGCAACGCAAAGGCGTACTGCCGGCAACCCCCGCTGACCACTTCCCGGACGGCGCACCACCCAGCAAACCCTGGTTAGCGCGGGTGGTGCTGGGTTTGCTGGTCATCATGGTGGCCTGCAAGATCTACCTGGTTTTCTGGGGCTGATCGCAGGCGAGCACCGCCGAGCTTTCCGACAGCCACACTGGAAATACCCGCGAGTCTCATGATCCCTCAGGGCCTTCGCCAGAACGATGCATCCACCCGCACCCGCTTCGGGAGCAGTTTGTGCTCGAAAAACAGGTCAGCCGTTTTCTGCTGAGCCGCAGCCACCGCGTCACTCACCGGCAGTACCGGTGATGGCGGCCGGTGGCTGAAGCTGCGCTGCACCACCGCCTCCGGCAGGCCCATGAACGCCGCCAGCAACCGCACGCTGCCGGCTTCGTCGCTGCGGGTCAGCGCCTCGGCACGGCTGATTTCGTCAAGCACCTGCGCGACGAACCGTGGGTGGCCCTGTACATAGGCCCGGGCGCCCAGCATGAAGGGGCCACTCAAGCCCAACCCCTCCCCGTCGGCCAGCAGCCGCGCCTTGCCCTCAAGTGCCATGGCCGAATAGAAAGGGTCCCAGATCGCCCACGCATCCACGCTGCCACGCTCGAAGGCAGCGCGGGCGTCAGCCGGGGCCAGAAACACCCACTGTACGTCGCGGATGCTCAAGCCAGCCTTTGCCAGCGCACGCAGCACCAAGTTGTGCGCACTCGACCCCTTCTGCAGGGCGATACGCTTGCCCTTGAGCCCGGCCACCTGGGTAATCGGGCTGCCATTGGGCACCAGGATCACTTCGGCCTGGGGTTTGGCGGGCTCAGCCCCGATGTACAGCAGGTCGGCCCCTGCTGCCTGAGCGAAGATCGGGGGTATGTCACCGGTGGCGCCAATGTCCAGGCTGCCGATGTTCAGCGCCTCGAGCATCTGCGGCCCCGCGGGAAACTCCAGCCACTGGACCTGAGTGTTCGGGAAGCGCTGTTCCAGCAACTGGTGCTGCTTGGCCAGCACCAGGCTGATCGAGCCCTTTTGATAACCAATGCGCAGGCTGGGCGGGTCGCCGGCATGGGCGAGGCCCGCCAGCGCCGCCAGCAGCAGTAGGGCAACACGTGCAAGCGCCATGGTTTATTCCTTCCAGTCGGTCGAGGGTTTTTCCCAGAGGTTTATCCCGCCTTCAACGGCGTACTGGTCAATGGCCGCCAGCTCCTCGGCGCTGAACGCCAGGTTGTCGAGGGCCGCGACGTTTTCGGTGATCTGTTCCGGCCGGCTGGCACCGATCAGTGCCGAGGTCACCCGTGCGTCGCGCAAGGTCCAGGCCAATGCCAGCTGGGCCAGGCTCTGGCCACGCTGGTGGGCGATGGCGTTCAGGGCGCGCGCACGGGCGATGTTGGCTTCGGACAAATGCTGGGGCAGCAGCGACCCGCCGCCTGCGCGGTTCACCCGTGCATCGGCCGGAATGCCGTCAAGGTACTTGTCGCTGAGCAGCCCCTGGGCCAACGCGGTGAACACGATCACCCCGGCCCCCACGGCCGCAGTGGTGTCGAGCAGGTCGCGCTCTATCCAGCGGTTGAACAGGTTGTAGGACGGCTGGTGGATCAGTAGCGGCACGTTGAGCGTGTCGAGCAGCGCTGCCATCTCGGCGGTTTTGCCTGCCGAGTAGGACGAGATACCGATGTACAACGCTTTGCCCTGGCGCACGATATCGGCCAGCGCAATGGCCGTTTCTTCCAGCGGGGTATCGGCGTCGAAGCGGTGGGAATAGAAAATATCCACGTAGTCCAGCCCCAGGCGCGCCAGGCTCTGGTCCAGGCTGGCGATCAGGTATTTGCGCGAGCTGCCGCCCTGCCCGTACGGCCCGGGCCACATGTCCCAACCGGCCTTGCTGGAGATGATCAGTTCATCCCGGTAGCTGCGCAGGTCCTCGCGCAGCAGGCGGCCGAAATTCACCTCGGCGCTGCCGTACGGCGGGCCGTAATTGTTGGCCAGGTCAAAATGGTTGATACCGGCATCAAAGGCGGTATGCAGCAGGGCGCGCTGGGTGCTGATGGGCGTGGCATCACCAAAATTGTGCCACAGCCCCAATGACAGGGCCGGTAGCACCAGGCCACTGCGCCCTACCCGGCGGTAGGGCATGCGTGCATAACGGTCGGGGTTTGCGTGATAGCTCATGGGGGTTCTCGTCAAACAAAATGGGTGTTGGCCGGGCGTTGCAGGCCTAGATGCTCGCGCAGCGTCTTGCCTTCATAGTGGCGACGGAACAGGCCACGTCGCTGCAGTTCGGGCACCACGTGCAGGGCGAAGTCTTCGAGCCCCAACGGCAGGTGGGGGACCAGTACGTTGAAGCCATCGGCTGCACCGCCTTCGAACCAGGCCTGCAGTTCATCGGCAATCTGCGACGGCGTGCCCACCACGCTGTGGTGCCCTCGCCCCCCGGCGATGCGTCGGCCCAGCTGCGCCAAGGTCAGTTGCTCGCTGCCGGCCAGCTCGGTCAGTAAAGCCTGGCGGCTGCGCTGGCCGTTGTCGGTGGGCGGCAGCGGGGGTAGCGGGCCGTCCAGCGGGTAGCCGGACAGGTCGAAGTTGCCCAGCATGCGCCCCAGCAGGCCCACCCCGACACGGGGGTCGACCAGGTCCTGAAACGCTTGGTACTTGTCTTCGGCTTGTGCCTGGGTTTGCCCCACTACCACGAATACACCGGGCATGATCCTCAGGGCGCTCTCATCCCTCCCGTACCTGGCCAGTCGCCCTTTCAGGTCGGCGTAGAACGCCCGCGCCTTTTCCAGGCTGGGCTGTGCGGTGAACACCACTTCGGCGCTCTGTGCCGCCAACGCGCGGCCGGCTTCTGAGGAACCCGCCTGGACCAGTACGGGCCGCCCCTGGGGCGAGCGGGCCACATTCAGCGGGCCTTTGACACGGAAATGCTCACCGGCGTGGTCGAGCGTGCGCACCGCATGGGGCGGGTGAAACAGGCCGCTGGCTTTGTCGCGCACGAAGGCATCGTCCGCCCAGCTGTCCCACAAGCCTTGCACGACCTGCTGGAATTCACGGGCACGGGCGTAGCGCTCGGCGTGCGAAATATGCGCCTCAAGGCCGAAGTTACCGGCCTCGGCGGCCGCGTCAGAGGTCACCAGGTTCCACCCGGCACGCCCCGCAGACAAATGATCCAGCGAAGCGAATTTACGTGCCACATGGTACGGCTCGTTGTAACTGGTGGTGGCGGTTGCGATCAGCCCGATGCGCTCGGTGACCGCGCTGAGCGCCGACAGCAGGGTCAACGGTTCGAAGTACACCGAGCGGGCGCTCAGGCTCGCCCAGGGTTCGGCGGGCGCTGCCACGCTGTCGGCGACGAACAGGGCGTCGAAGCACGCCGCTTCGGCGATCTGCGCCGTGCGCCGGTAGATGGCAAAGTCCAGCGGGTCCGCCGGCACCTGCGGGTGGCGCCAGGCGGCAACGTGGTGCCCGGTAGCCATCAGAAACGCGCCCAGGCTCATTCGACGGGACATGGGGTTCTCCTTCAATACACAAATACGGCAGCCGGAGGCTCAGAAGTCCTTGCGCAGTTGCACGCCGAAGTAGCGCCCGTCGTCCCGGGGCACCGAGCGGTAGATGTAGTCACCGCCACTGGACAGCATCTGCGCGTACGACGTGTCGCCCAGGTTCTTGCCCAGCAGCGCCACGCGCCAGCCGGCGTTGTAGTCGGCCAGGGCAACGCTGGCATTCCAGATGCCATACGCGCCCTGGACCGTATCCGGGTTCTGGTCGAGGCTGAACTGCACAGCGTCCTGCCAGCTGTAGTCACTGCTCAGTTCCACGTCTAGGCCGTTGTCCAGCGGGATCACGTAGTCAGCCCGCAGGTAGGTTTTCCAGTCCGGGGTGAACGGCAGGTGGCCGCCGTCGATATTGCAGTTGGCGGCTGCCCCTGGCGGGCAGTTGAAGTGATCGACGCGCGCCTTGGTGTAGGCCACGGCGGCCGACAGTTTCAGGCGCGAGGTGGCCTGCAGGCTGGCATCCAGTTCTACGCCCTGGGTCTTGACCTTGCCGGCGTTGACCAGCCGGGTGACCACCTGGTTGGCCACGGTGTCGAAGAAGTTCGCCTGGTAGTTGTCGTAATCGGTGTGGAAGACAGCCAGGTTGGCGGTGAGGCGATTGTCCAGCGCCGTGCTCTTCAGGCCGATCTCGTAGGCATCGGAGGTTTCGGGTTTGAGCGCCTGGGTGTCACGCGGCTGCATGTTGAAGAACACGTTGTAGGCCGGGCCTTTGTAGCCCCGGGAATAGGTGACATAGCCGGTCAGGTTGTCGTTGAAATCGTACTGCAGCCCGGTCCGCCCGCTCCAGCCGTCCTCGTCCACCGACCCTTTGCTGGCGGTAGAGGGCTGGATACCGGTCACAGCGGTGGCCGAGGTGGACACGCGGCGGTGATCATAGTCGAGGTCATCGTGGGTCCAGCGCAGCCCGAAGATGGCGCGCAAGTCGTGGGTGAAGTTGAAGGTGTTCTCGCCGAACAGCGCCACGCTGTCGTTGCGGGTGGCGTAATCGGCGCGGCCGAGGTTGGCGATACCGCCATTCACCGACAGGCGCTGGTAGGTTTCCTGCGACTTGCCGTGCATGTAGAAGGCGCCCAGTACATATTCGTTGAACTGGCCCTTGGGCGAGGTCAGGCGAAATTCCTGGCTGTACTGGTCGTAATCGACCGTGCCCTTGTCATGGGAAGCGGTCAGCGGCAGCAAGGCGCGCCGGTCACCGTCCTGGTACTGGGTGTTGTTCCAGCCCCGCCAGGCACTGATCGAAGTCAGGGTGTAGTCGCCCAGTTGCCAGTCCAGCTGCGCAGACAAGCCCTGGTTTTCGTCCTCGACGTGGGTCTTGAAGTCGCTGTCGATGTCACGGTTGTGGGCACTGGGGGTCACCGGCCGTAACTGGCTGGCAAAGGCGTTGCCCGCACGGGTGACCACACCGCTGGGCAGGGTATCTTCGCCTTTCATGTAGTCCGCGATCAGGGTGAGGTGCAGCGCCTCGTCTGGCTCGAACTCAAGCTTGCCGCGTGCCCCCTTGCGTGTGTAGCCATTGACGCGGTGGCCGTTGGCAACATTGTCCACGTTGCCGTCATAGCCGCCCCACAACGTGCTCAGCGAACCCTTCAGGTGCTCATCGAAGCGCCCGCCAATGCCGAAGCGCAGGCGGTTCTCGTCGCCCCCACCATAATGAGCGTAATCTACATACCCCTGGGCCTGCTCCGGGATGGCCTTGCTGATCACATTGAGTACGCCGGCCGATGCGTTTTTGCCGAACAGTGTGCCCTGCGGGCCACGCAGCACTTCGATCCGTTCGAGGTCAAGCAGGTCGAGGGTAGATTGGCCGGGGCGGCCGAACACCACGCCATCGACCACTGTGGCGACCGTGGGCTCTACACCGGGTGAGGTCGAAATGGTGCCCACGCCACGGATGAACAGCGAAGTATCCTTGTTGGAAGCACCGGCCCGGTAGTTGAGGGTGGGGACCTGCTGGACGATACTGGCGACGTTGTTGCGGTTATCCCGCTCCAGTTGCTCGCCCTCCACTACCGAAACGGCCACCGGCACCTTTTGCAGGGGTGCCTCCCGCCGGGTGGCTGTAACCGTAACGGCTCCCAGCGCAGTAGGCTGCACGGCCTCTTCTGCCTGGGCGCCCTGCCCTATGGCAGCCAGCAGCACAGCCGTAGCCAGGGGTTTGCGTGGGGGTTTGAAAGAAGACCGATTGCGGCTTTTCTGCATGATGCACACTGCCCTGATAGACCAGACGAAAGAGAAGCTGTGGGTGTCTGGTCTCGCTCGTGCGAGTGGCAGGCGCTTGCCAACAGCAGCGCTTGTTAGCGCTAACACGGCAAGTATCCAAGCGGCCTGCATAGCACGTCAAATACTGAAAAATGCGCCATTTATGCCTTTTGGCTATTTGCTTGAGAAGCTCTGGTTAGCGCTAACATGGGCCCTCTCTTAGCCACAATTGCCAGGGCGTCAGCGTGAACAAGCCCAATGAACCCACCCGAAAGCGCCGCGGTGCCGGGCGCGTGACGCTGGCGGAAGTCGCCCGAGTGGCCAAGGTGTCGTCGATCACCGTCTCGCGGTACTTCAACCAGCCGGAACAGGTTTCCGAACCGCTGCGCGAGCGGATCCAAGCTGCCGTGCAGCAGATGGGCTATGTGCCAAATCGGGTGGCCGGCGGCCTCGCCTCCGCGCGCGGGCGCATCGTTGCCTTGGTCATCCCGAACATCTCCGGGCCGATTTTCGCCGATACCCTGCAAGCCTTCAGCGATACCCTGAGCACATTCGGCTACCAGTTGCTGCTGGCCTCAAGCTACTTCAGCCAAGAGCAGGAAGAACAGGCGGTGCGGGCCTTTCTGGGATGGTCGCCAGCGGCACTGGTGGTCACCAGCCGTTACCACAGCCCCGCTACCGAAAAGATGCTGGCCGAGGCGGACGTGCCCGTGGTTGAAATCTGGGATTACGTGCCTGAACGCCCTGCGCTGCAGGTGGGTTTTCGTCATTTCGAGGCGGGCCAACTGGCATGCCGCTGCTTGCTGGACAAAGGCTACCAGCGCATCGCATTCGTGCAGAACAGCGTCGCTGGCGACTACAGCGCCCTGGAGCGGCGTGACGGGTATGCCCAGGTGCTGTTCGAAGCGGGCCTGGAACCCTGGGTGTTCGTCCCGCCCGCTGACGCAGCACCATTCGAAGCCGGGCGCCAGGCGCTGGAAGCGCTGATGCGCCGCACCCCCGCCCCGGATGCGATCATGTTCGCCAATGACAACCTGGCCGCAGGCGCCCTGCTCGCAAGCCAGCGCGCCGGGCTGCGGGTACCCGAAGACGTCGCAGTCATGGGGTTTGGCGACTACGCCTTCGCTCAGATGCTGCTGCCCAGCCTGTCCACCGTGCGGCCACCCTCGCGAGAAATCGGTGTGGTGGCGGCGCAGCGGGTGTTGCAGCACCTGGGCGCCCTGGCGGGCGAAGGCGATATACCGCGCTTGAACCTGCTGGCGTGCCAGCTGGTGGTGCGGGAGAGTATCTGAAGCAGCCTTGGCCGGTGTGAATACAGGTGTTGACTCTCCCGTATGGGGCAGGCTTTAACGTCCTGCCTTTTGCTGCGGGTGAACACTGCAATGGGTAAACGGATACTGATCATACTGGGGCACCCCTGTGCCGAGAGCTTCTGTGCAGCATTGGCCGCTCGGTACACCGAGGCAGCCCAAGGTGCGGGCCATGAGTCACGCGTACTGCCCCTGGGCGACCTGAGGTTCGACCCCGTCCTACGCCACGGCTACAAACAGGTGCAGGCACTGGAGCCTGACCTGCTGAGGGCCCAGGCCGATTTGCTCTGGGCCAACCACTTGATATTCGTCTATCCCATTTGGTGGGGCGGTATTCCGGCGCTGATGAAAGGCTTCATCGACCGGGTATTCCTGCCGGGCTTCGCATTCCGCTATCAGCCCGGTAAAGCATTTCCCGAACCGCTGCTCAAGGGCCGCACTGCCGACCTGCTGGTAACCCTAGACACGCCGCCCTGGTATTACCGTTGGATATACCGCATGCCTGGGCTGCATCAGCTGCGCAAGACCACCTTGCAGTTCTGTGGTATCCGACCGTTGAGAACGTTGACGTTTGGCCCCGTGCTGGGTGCCAATGGGCCACGCCGCGAGGCCTGGCTAAAGCAGGCAGAGGCCCTTGCCCGCCGCTGACACCTGATTTCCAGCCAGGCCAGCCCTGTGCCAAGATGCGCTGTACCCTTGCTGAAAAGGACCTTCATGTACATCGGCAAAGCCGCCCTGCTATCGGGCACTACGATCAAAACCATCCGCCATTACGAGGCCATCGGCCTGCTGCCAACGCCCGTGCGCCATGGCAGGTATCGGGTCTATGACCCGCGAACGGTGGCGCGCCTGAAGTTCATCAAGTGCGCCCAGCAGCTCGGCTTCAAGCTCAAGGAAATGCAGGGCATCCTGCAAGGGCAGGATGATTTTGAGCTGCCGTGGTCGGTCGCTGCCCAAGCGATCGCGGCCAAGAAACAACACGTGATGGCTCAGATCAGCAGCCTACAGCTGATGTATGCGGGGCTGGATGCGTTCGAAGCAGAGCTGCAAACGGCCAGCCACCGGTGTGAAGCCGCCACCGGCGGTTAGTGAGGGTTGACGCCGCTGACGCCGAGATGAAGCCTCAATCGGTCGTCACCGGTTTGAAGCCCAAGCTGCGCATCAGGTCATGTGCGGCCTCGAAGAACATGGGTTTGAGACTGTCGGCATACTCTTCGGTCAAACGGCTTGCAGGCCCTGAAATGACCAGCGCACCCATGAGCTCCTGCTGCGCGCCGTAGATCGGCAAGGCCATGGAGGCAGCATGGGGATCCGTCGCACCTTTTGAGTAATAAGGCTTCTGCAGCGTGCTGCCAATTTGGTAAGTGGCACGCAGGGCCTGCGCCCCGGCCGCTTCATCCATGGGCCGCATATCCCCAGGTTGAAGATTCAGACGCAGGCGATGGGATGAGTTAACTCGGTACTGACACATCCGGTAGGCGCCATGACGCACATAGAAAGACGCCGTTTCACCGGACTGCTCCGCCAGGTGGTGCAAGCGTGGCATCACGTGCCGCTCGAGGTCCAGCGCCTCCTGGTAAACAGCATTCAGACGCATGACCTCACTGGCCAGCTGGTAGCGCCCGTCGGCCATGCGGGTAATGAACCCGTGGTTTTCCAGTGAAACCATCAAACGCATGATCGTGCTCTTGATGAGGCCGGTACGCTCTACCAGCTCGACGAGGCTCAGCGCCGTGTCACCTATCTCGAATGCCGTCAGCACGGTCAAGACACGGTCTGCCGATGCCACCCCATTCACCGCTGGACGCGGCCGCGCTTTGACCATTTGCAGAACCTCACAGGATCGACGCCCCGGATCGAAGCCAGGGACTGGAAAAGGCCCATTATCCGTAAATGGTCGGCCAGCGCCAACGGAACAGAGCTCGCGACGTGGTTTTTAGAATCACATTTCCTAATAGCCAAAAGTTAAAGTCTTTACCTCTCAGTTTTTCACCAGAAATACGAGGTGATATGAAATTTCGCTTCACGGATAGATAATTTATGAGCTATTTTGAAATGGCATTGCATTTAACACCACAAAAACAATCGGACGCCTGTCGTCCTCCGGCCCTACAGGAGCGCTCATGAGCTTCTTTGCTGCCCCGCCTACGCTCGAAACCACGGTTTTCACTCGCCTGCCCGACCGTTTCCGCGATGTACGCCCTACCGCTTGGGCCAATGCCAATCGTCAAGGTCGCGCCATCGACTCCTTTCTAGAAGGCCCTTCGTTTGACCGCCAAGGCCGTCTGTACGTTACCGACATACCCAATGGGCGTATTTTCCGCATCTCTCCCCAGGGCGAATGGGAGCTGGTGTGCCAGTACGATGGCTGGCCAAACGGCCTGAAGATCCACCAGGACGGCCGCATTTTCATCACCGATTACAAGCGCGGGATCATGGTGCTCGACCCGGAAACCGGGGCCATCGAAGCGCTGCTCGACTCGGCCGGTTCTGAAGGCTTCAAGGGCGTCAATGACCTGGTCTTTGCGCCCAACGGCGACCTGTACTTCACCGACCAGGGCCAGACCGGGCTCCAGGACGCCAGCGGCAGGGTGTACAAGCTCGATGCCAGCGGCAACCTTACCTGCCTGCTGGGCACCATCCCCAGCCCCAACGGCATCGTCTACGACCCCCACCTCAACCACTTGCTGGTAGCAGTCACCCGCGCCCAGCAAATCTGGCGAATCCCGCTGGGCAACGGTTCGATCATCGGCAAGGTCGGCGTTTTCGCACAGCTGCACGGCGGCCTGGGTGGCCCCGACGGTTTGGCGCTGGATGCCCACAGCAACCTGTACATCGCCCACACCGGTTTTGGTTCTGTGTGGAAGCTCTCGAAGGTGGCCGAACCGCTGGAGCGCATTGTCTCCTGCGCCGGCATCAGCAATACCAACCTCGCCTTCGGCGGCGACGACGGCCAGACCCTGTTCATCACTGAGTCCGAGACCGGCAGCATCCTACAGGTCAGGGCCAAAGTGCCAGGCCTTGCGATGTACTCGCACAGCTGAAAACGCCCAGCGTCACTGACAACAACTACAAGAAGATCAAACGACATGAACTACCAGACCACCAGCTCCGCACCTTTGAGTGAGGCAGAAGGCGAACGCCTGATGCGCCGCGTATTGTGGCGCCTGTTGCCGTTCATTTTCTGCTGCTATGTGATCAGTTACCTGGACCGCACGAACGTCGGTTTCGCCGCCCTTTCCATGAACCAGGACCTGGGCCTGACCGCTACGATGTTCGGCTGGGCGGCCGGGTTGTTCTTTTTCGGCTATTTCATCTTCGAGTTGCCCAGCAACCTTCTGCTGCAGCGCTTCGGTGCACGGGTTTGGATCGCCCGCATCATGGTGACCTGGGGCCTGCTCTCCATGGCCACAGCGTTCGCCACCGGGCCCGTCAGCTTCAGTATTCTGCGCTTCCTGCTGGGCATTGCCGAGGCAGGCTTCACACCTGGCATCTACCTGTTCTTCACGTACTGGTTCCCGGGCAAGTGGCGCGCCAAGGCCACTGCCGCGTTCCTGCTGGGCATCCCCACGGCCAACATCATTGGCTCGCCGTTGTCCGGCTGGCTGATGCAGCAACACGATGTGCTGGGTTTGAAAAACTGGCAACTGCTGCTGGTGACCGAGTCCCTGCCCGCTGTACTGCTGGGCATCGCTTGCCTGTGGGTGCTGGTGGACAACCCAGTCAAGGCCAAATGGCTCAGTGAGCGTGAAAAGCACTGGCTAAGCAACCGTATTACCCAAGAGCAGCAGTCGATTGGCGCGAGCCATGGCAGTACCTTGCGTTCGGCGTTGACCAACCCGAAAGTGTTCACCCTGGCTGCGATCAACTTCTGCTGCATCGTGGGCTCGGTTGGCATCGGCATGTGGTTACCACAGATCATCAAAGGGCTGGGCATTTCGGCAAGCACGCTGGGCCTGGTAGTGGCGCTGCCCTACATCCTCGGCGCCATCGCCATGACCTTGTGGGCACGCCTGGCCAACCGCAGCGAGCAGCGGCTGCCCTACGTGGTCGCCGCGCTGGCCATGGCGGCTGTGGCCCTGGTGGTCGCGGCACTGGTCGCAGACCCGCTGGTCAAGATCGGTGCACTGTGCATGGCAGTGGCCAGTATCCTGTCTTTTCAGGCAACGTTCTGGGCCATCCCCTCGACCTTCCTCACCGGCCGCGCCGCCGCAGGCGGCCTGGCGATGATTGTGTCGATTGGCAACCTGGGCGGGTTCACCGGGCCCTTCATGATCGGTGTGATCAAGGACGCGACCAACAGCTTCGTGATCCCGTTCTTCGCAGTGGCAGCCATACTGGTGGTGGGTATCATCCTCATGCTCTGGCTGGGCGACCCCGCCAAGCGGCAAGCCCCGCTGGGCCACACCGCCTGACGGCCTAGCGGCGGCGCTGCATGCCGTATTGCCCCAGCAACCCAAGCACCAGCACCCCACCTGCGACCCCAAGGGTCGCAGGTGCACCAAACCGCGCAGCAATCAAACCTGCCGCCATGCCGCCCAAGGCCTCGAACCCAAAGCGCATGGCGATGTAGAAGGCAATGACCCGACCGCGCAAATGGCTCGGCGCCCCGCTTTGCAACTGCATGTTGGTACTGACGTTGCTCAGGGTGATACCGAACCCCAGCACCGCCAGTGCCAGCAGTGCCAGCGGCAACTCTTCCGCCTGCCATAAGCCCACCAGCGCGAACGCACACGACAGCGCCCCGGCATGGGTAAAATGCTGCAGCCGGGGGATGGCCCCGCCCACCGCCAATACCAGCGTGGCCAGGAATGCCCCCGCCCCTGCCGCCCCCCACAACCAGCCCAGCACCTGCGCATCACCGGCAAACACTGCTCTGGCCAGGATCGGCAGCAGCGCCGCGTAGCACGACGCCAACAAGTTGACCATGATCACATTGACCAGCAGTTGGCGCACGTTGCGGGTGTGCCACAGGTAGGCCAGGCCCTCGCGAAACACTTGCGCTGTGGAGCCACTGGCTTTTGGGGCCGCAACGCCCCGAACTTTTAGCAAGCCCCCCAGCAACGCCAGGAAAGCCACTGCCGTCAGGGCGAAACAGGCTGCCTCACCGGCCAGGGCAATGAGCCCGCCTGCCAAGGGCGGCCCAACGAAGCGTGCCGCGTTGATCAGCATGGCATTGAGCACAAGGGCATTCGGCAGGTCGGCCGGGTCGTCGACAAAACTGCTGATCAGCGCTTGGCGCAGCGGGGTTTCCAGGGCATTGAGCAAGCCGAGCAGCAAGGCCATGGCAGCGATGAACGGCCCATCGACCCAGTCACGCCAGGTGGCTACGGCCAGCACCAGTGACTGCACAATCAGCACCGATTGCACAATGATCAGCACACGGCGCTTGTCGTGACGGTCGATCCAGGCACCGGCCAGCGGGCCAATGAGCAGTTGCGGCGCCAGGGATAGAAAGGTGATAAGCCCCAGCAGCACGGCCGAACCTGTTAAGTGATAGGCCAGCCACGCCAGGGCAACCTGCTGTACCCACTTGCCCAGTGTCGAAACACCCTGCCCTGCGAAATAAATCTGAAAATTGCGATGAGCGAGCGCCCGCACGGCGGCGGGCCAACGCTTGCGATGTGAAGATGATGAATCGGACAAGTGTGCGAATCCTCGGTAGACCCGCAGTCAGTGCCGACCCATCGCGTACTGCGCCCCATCGCAAGGTGCGCAGTGAATGCTGGATCAGCCTGGCAGCAGGCAGCCTTTCTTTTTCAAGGACTCAAGGACCCAGGAACGGTCGTTGGTGCCTTGGGCAATTTTTTCCATCTGTGCAGTTTCGGCAGCATGCTTGGCGGTGGCGCCCGCATACACCTCGGCGACATGGTCGTAAGGCACGCACAGCAAACCGTCGTCATCGCCGATCATCAGGTCACCAGGCTCGATCACCATACCATCGATGGCAATCGGCACATTGATTTCGCCTGGGCCGTCCTTGTAGGGCCCACGGTGCGAAACACCCGCGGCGAACAAAGGGAACTCACCGGCGCCAATGTTGGCTGCGTCGCGGATGGCGCCGTTGATGACAATACCCGCCACACCACGTTTTACCGCGTAGGCGACCATCATTTCACCAATCAGGGCATTGGTCAGATCACCACCGGCATCGACCACGATCACATCACCGGGCTGAGCGATGTCGATTGCATAGTGCAGCATGAGGTTGTCACCGGGGCGTGCCTTGACGGTCAAGGCCGGGCCGCACAGCACACCCTCGCGGTGCATCGGGCGCAAGCGGGCACCACCTGCCGTCATGCGGTTCATCGAGTCGCTGACGTTAGCAACCGGAACCTCGCGGTAGCGCGCCACCCATTCATCGCCGACTTTACGAGCGCGCTCAAGCACTTGGAAGCCAATGCTCATGTGACATACCTCTCTTGGTGTTATTAGATGTCATCGGTGTCTGCCGAATCTTTTTTTAGAATGTCATTTCATTAATACCTTGGCAATGCATTTTTGCTGGCTGATCATCGCGCCTGTAACTGTTCGTATGATTAGGATTGCAATGGCGTTTCATTATGGTAGGGTTTAGCCATTGCCGCCCAGCACGCGGCACATCGCCCTGAACTGCCCCTACAAGAACAAGGTATCCCCATGCCCCGTACCCTCCTGCTGACCGGTCCCGAGCTTGCCGCCGAGGCCATGAAACTTGCCGCTGAACAGGGCGTGAGGGTCATCCCCACCACCCCGTATCTGCCGGCCGAAGAACTGGAAGCCATCATTCGCGCCGAACAGCCCGATGCCATCGTGGTACGCCAGGGCGACCTGACACGCGCCATGATTCAGGCTTCTGCCAACCTGAAGGTAATCGCCAAACATGGCGTGGGTTACAACACCATCGATATCCAGGCCGCAGCCGAACTGGGCGTCCCGGTGTCGATCGCAGTGGGCGCCAACGCGCAGTCGGTTGCCGAACACGCCTTCGCCCTGATGTTCAGCGTCGCCCGCCAGACGGCCCTGCTCGATGCACGCATGCGCGATGGGCACTGGGACAAAGCCTCGGCCAATGGCGTGGAACTGAGCGGCAAGACCCTGGGCCTGGTGGGCCTGGGTTCGATTGGCGGCATTCTCATGGACCTGGTGGCGCCGCTGCGCATGCAGGTCAAGGTCTACGACCCTTACCTGAAACAGCTGCCCGAACGCAGCCACGTCGTGCGTGAAGAGAACTTCGACCGCCTGTTGGCCGACAGCGATATCATCAGCCTGCACTGCCCGCTCACCGACACCAATCACAACCTGATCGGTGCCGCACAGCTCGAACGCATGCGCCCAGGGGCGATTCTGATCAACACCGCGCGGGGTGAGCTGGTTGATACCGACGCGCTGGTACGCGCGCTGAGCGAGCGCCGTATCGGTGGCGCCGGCCTGGACACCTTCAACCCTGAACCCCCGCCTGCCGACAGCCCGCTGTGGGGCTTGCCGTCACTGGTGGCCACGCCGCACGTTGGCGCCAACACCACCGAGGCCCGGGACCGTGTGGGCCTGGTTGCCCTGCAGCAGATCCTGGATGTGTGGGCGGGCAAGGCCCTGGACCCACGCTGCGTGGTCAATCGCCACCTGATGAACAGCTGACTGACTCAGGCGCCGCTCGGGCAACCACCCACGGCGCCATGGCACCCGTTACTCCAGAAAAAAAACAATTGGAGAGCACCATGACTTCTACAACCATCAAGCCCAGTGAACTCGAACGCGTCACCATGCGCCGTGTTGCCTGGCGCCTTCTGCCCTTTCTCATCATCTGCTACCTGATCGCGATCATCGACCGCGGCAACATCGGCATGGCGTCGCTGCAGATGAACCAGGACCTGGAGCTTTCGGCCAAAGTCTTCGGTTTCGCCAGCAGCCTGTTCTTCTTCGCCTACTTCCTCGTCGAAGTCCCCAGCAACCTGGCCATGCAGCGCTACGGTGCACGTATCTGGATCGCGCGCATCATGATCACCTGGGGCCTGATTTCTGCTGGCACCGCGTTCGTGCAGGGTGCCAACTCGCTGTACGTGATGCGCTTTCTGCTAGGTGCAGCCGAAGCGGGCTTCTTCCCTGGCGTGCTGCTCTACCTTACCTACTGGCTCCCTTCCGCCTACCGTGCCCGCATGGTCGCGTTGTTCATGGTTGCCATTCCGGCCGCCAACTTCATTGGCTCCCCCCTGTCCGGCCTGCTGTTGAGCCTGGATGGCTGGATGGGCATGCGTGGTTGGCACTGGCTGTTCATTCTCGAAGGGATCCCGGCCGTGCTGCTGGGCATCGCCTGCTTGTTTGTACTCACTGACCGCCCCGAACAGGCCAAATGGCTCAGCGACGAACAGCGCGGCTGGCTGACCGGCCGCCTTGCCGAAGAGGCTGCCAAGAAGACCGCCATCGGGCATATCTCGCTGTGGAAGTTACTGCGTCACAAAGACATCTGGGTATTGGCCCTGATCTACTCCGGCGCCTCTGCAGCCGGTAGCACCATGAGCGTGTGGGCACCACAACTGCTGAAAACCTTTGGCCTCAGTGCCATGGAAATCGGCCTGGTCAACGCCATTCCGTACGGCATTGCCTCGGTCGTGATGATCATCTGGGGCCGCAGCTCCGACCGCACCGGTGAGCGCCGCTGGCACACCGCGATGACCATGCTGCTGATCGCAGCAGGCCTGTTCATGACACTGTTCACCTCGTCGCTGCCTGCCACAGTGGTCATGCTGACCATGGTGCTGGTAGGCGCCTATTCCATGAAAGGGCCGTTCTGGGCGCTGGTTTCAGGCTGGCTTTCGTCCAGCACCGCCGCCGCAGGCCTGGCCGCTGTCGGTGCCATGGCCAACCTGATCGGTGGCGGGTTGATGGTCAATGTCTACGGTGCCATCCACGACGCCACCAACAGCTATGCCCTGGCCCTTATGCCATTGGCGGCGCTGTGCACCCTCGCCGGCATCATGGTGCTGGTCATTGGCCGCAAGCGCCAGCTGGAACAGGCCCAGGCAGCGGCCACGCTGCAGACCAAGTAAGACGTCCCCCGTCATGCCCACCTTCACTGTCGAACGGTGGGCATCGGCCTTTGCACAACAATAATAATCGAGGGTTCCTATGTCTCTGTCTCGTCGCAGATTCCTGCAAGCTGCCGGCGCCATCAGTGCAAGCGCCGCAATGGGCGCCCTGGCGAAAGTCCCCTACAGTGCAGGCGATGGCCGCCCGCAGCTGGTTCCACCCGCTGGCAGCGTGGACTGCCACATGCACCTTTATGACAGCCGTGTCCCGGCGGCGCCGGGTGCCACACTGCTGCCACCGGATGCGTCCCTTGAAGACTACCGGCAGTTGCAGCAACGCCTCGGCATCCGCCGCATGATCATCGTCACACCATCAACGTACGGCACCGATAACCGGGTGATGCTCGATGGCTTGCTGCGCAGCCGCGGCGACGCGCGAGGCGTGGCCGTCGTGGCCAGTTCTGTCACTGACGCCGAGCTCGACGAGCTGAACCGCGCTGGTGTGCGTGGCATCCGCTTCAACCTCAGCGTCGGGACCCAGGCACTCGACGGTATCGAGCGGCTGGCTGCACGTGTTGGCGAACTGGGCTGGAATGTGCAGGTGGCCACCGGCCCGCTGTTGCCGGAGGTGGCCCCACGCCTGAGCAAACTGCCGGGCCGCCTGGTCATCGACCATCTGGGCCATGTACCACAGCCTGAAGGGCTCACGTCTCACGCGTTCAGCGCAATGAGCGACCTGCTCGACCGGGGCAATACCTGGGTCAAGCTGTCGGCCCCTTACTTGCGTTCGCAAACCGGCGGCCCTGGCTATCAGGATGTCGGAGTTGTGGCGAGCCGCCTGATCGAGCGCTTCCCCGAGCACATGCTGTGGGGCAGCGATTGGCCGCACCCGACTCTCGCCGAACAGAACAAGCCAGATGACAGCGCCTTGCTCGACGTACTGCTGCAATGGGCGCCCGACGAGGCGATTCGTCGCAAGATTCTTCGCGACAACCCCATGGAGCTGTACGGGTTCACTGCCGTATAAGCCCGTACCCCTCAGTTGTGCCGCAGCGGCAGCGTCGGCCTGTTGCCGCTGCCCTCTGTAATTTTCCACCGCAGCCAGGCCGCTAGCGCGCCAAACAGCAGACAGCCCACATCCACACCCCCCATGTAACCTTCCAGTGCCAGGGACAGCAACGGCACGCACACCCCAAGCACACACGCCACAGCCAGTTGCTCGCGCCAGACGGTACGCCAAGGACGCAGCAGCGCGTGCACGCCGCTACACAGCCATACCAGGAAGAAGACCTTCACCTCCCAGCCGCTGCGATGCATCAAGCTCGCAGGAAGCAATCGGTTGGCCAGCAATAATGCAACGCAGCTGACCGGCAACCCCAGCATCAAGACCACATTCATGTATTCTGCTGCACGATGGCATGCCGCCTCCAATGCATTGTCGGCAGCAGACCGGCGCCTGCGCTTGACCGTGAACAGCACCAGACCTGTGGCAATCATCATGCTGCTTACCAGGCCGCAGAAAAAATAGAGCCCTCTGAGCGGATAATCGCTGAATTGCGCAAAATGCAGCCCGGCCATTACCTGCTGTACACGTTGGCCGGGGGCGCTTGTGGCAGGGGGGCGCAGAACACTGCCACTCGCCGCATCAAACACCATGCCTCGCCCCCTGGACAGCTCCATACGGTTGCCGTCGGCTTCGCGCACCTCCACTCGTGCCCCGGTGCGGCCTGGGTTGTAGAGGGTCAGCCCAGACAATGGGCCGAGCGCGTTCTGGGCAGTGACGAGCATCGGAGCAAGCGACGTGATGGGGGCTGCAGCATCGCCACGCTGTAACTGCAGCACTACCCGCGGCAGCGCTGTGCCACGCATGATCTGGCGAGTGGAAGCGTGTTCCACCCCCAGCAGCGCGTGAACTGCAGCTGGCATATAGGCGAGGTAGAAGATGACCAGCCCGGTATAGGCAATCATCAGGTAGAAAGGCATCAGCAGGACCCCAGCCGCATTATGCGCATCGAGCCAAGAACGCTGCCCCTTCCCTGGCCGGAAGGTGAAGAACTCCTTGAACAGCTTCTTGTGCATGATGATACCGCTGGCCGTTGCCACCAGCAGCGCCATGGCTGACAGCCCGACCACCCAGATGCCCAGCGTGCGTGGAAGGTACAGGGTGAAATGGAAACGGAAGAAAAAATACCCGCCCACGGTATCTCTCACCGGCTCGGGCAGGCCGGTAAGGGTATCCAGATACGTCCCGCCTTCACGTTGCCGCGGGCCTGTTGAAACCCTCAGAAATGGGATGCGTTGGGTGGGCAGGTCGATGTTCCACTGATCGGCGTGGGCAGCGTTCACCGACAGGTACTCCACTGCGCGCTGGGCTGCTGTCACCGGATCCACCGGATGCTGCTGAAGCTGCGGGCGCATCCAGGCATCGATTTCCTTATCGTACACAGCAAGGCTGCCGGTGAAGAAAACGGCGAACAGTACCCAGCCCAATAGCAGGCCACACATCGTGTGCAATCGCGAGTAGGCTTGCGTAAGCGTACGGTTTTTCATGCCAGCGCACTCCGCACCTGTGGCCAGAATGCAAATACCGCCAGGGGAATGGCAGGTAACAATAGGGCCCAGGCGCGGCTTACGCTGCAGCAGCCATATGCCCACAGAATAGCCAGGCCATACACCAGAAATGACGGAAGTGTCGCCACAATGACCGCTTCACTGTCAGCCATTGGCAACAGGCGCGCCAATGCAGCGGTGAAGCTATAAGTAAACCCGTAGCCGCCGACAATCGCGGCTGCCGTTCGCATCCAGGCTTCGGCATAGCCGCCTGCTTTTATCGCTTTCGCCATGGCAGTCAGTACCGGTAGCCGAGGGTCACCAGCAGGGTTCTCTCATCACCCATGGCAACGGCGCGTGCGGTGCCGCCAGAATAGTAGTGTTTGTCGAACAGATTCTTGAGGTTGAGTGCCGCACGCCAATGGTCAATCTCGTAGGCCAGGCCCGCGTTCGCAACCACGTACCCCGGTACACTGTAGCCGTTGGTGAACTTCCGGCTCTCACCCTTGAAGCCACCACTCAGGGTCCAGCCCTGAGGAGTATCGCCAAAACGGTAGCGCGCGTGCAGGGAGGCACTGTGGCGCGAGACGTTATCCAACGGTTCGCCTTGGGTGGAAGGCCGATTACCGCCGTCGTCCGTCACCACGGCCGCGGTGTAGGCGTAACCACCCATGATGCTCAAGCGATCAGTCACATCAGAGGTGATTGCTAGTTCTGCACCCCGGGTGCGCTGCTCGCCAATCGCCAGGCTGAACCCGTCATTAGCCGGGTCATCCTGCAGTACATTTTCCCGACGCATGTCGAACAGTGCCAAGGTCAACAGCGTCCTACCTTGCTGCAAGTCGAATTTCACACCGGCTTCCCACTGCCTGCCCTCTTCCGGCTTGAACGCCCTGCCCTGCGCATCACTGCCACTGTTGGGGTAGAACGATGTGGAATAGCTGATATAGGGGCGTACGTTCTCGTACAACTCGTACATGGCGCCGACTGCGCCAGAGACCGCATCAGCCGTATTGCCGGTGCGGTTACCGGAAAGCTGATCGACGGAATAGGTATCGGTTGTGTCGTAACGCAACCCGCCCGTTAAGTTCCACTTTTCACCCACGCGCACGTTGTCACGCACATAGCCGCCGAGCATGCGCACAGTGCTGTCGCGGTCGGTCCGCGCCTTGGCGGGGCAGACAACAGGCTTGCCGTAAACCGGAGCAAAGAGGTCCAGCTTGCTGACTGCGCAGTTGCGCGTCACCTGATGCTCGCGTGAACGCAGGTAGTCAAAGCCGGTGGTGAGTTCGTGTTCGCCCCACCGGCCGTCGAAGACTTTCTGCAGATGGTTGTCGAAGCTCAGCGTATCGCCACGGTAATCCTGCTGCAGCCCCGAACGGGTCAGCAGGCGACCGTTGGCAGCCAGCGCGCCGCTGGTGATCGCCAGCCCTTCGAGGCTGTAGCCCTGCCAGCGGAAGTTTTGCCGGTAGACCCAATCATTGGCGAGCCAATGAGTGAGCGCGTAGCCCAAGCGGTCTTCTGTAGCGTCGTACGGCCCCTGCCCTGGCTCACCGATAAACAGATGGCGGGGCAGGTTTCCGTTGGGGTTGCTTCGCAGGCTGCCGCTTAACGGTAGGCCTTGCTGGCGAATGTACTCACGCTCCTGATGACTGGCCAGCAGTGTCAGGTTGGTGTCATCGCCCAGATCAAGCGAAAGCGATGGTGCTATATGCCGGCTCTTGAACCAGACATGGTCGGTGGCATCGTCGGTATCCATCGCCAGCCCATTCAGGCGAAACGCCGCCTTTGCGTCGCCGGACAGCGGCGTCCCGACATCGAAGGTGGTCTGCTTGAAGTTATGGCTGCCGTACGTCAAATCGACTGCAGCGAAGGGATCCGCCTGGGGGCGTTTGCTCACCATATTCACCACGCCACCTGGCAGAACCAGCCCGTACTCAAGCGATGCAGGCCCTTTAAGCACTTCGACCTGTTCCATGGCGAACAGCTGCTGCGCTACCCGGTTGGTTGTGCTGGTACGCAGCCCATCAACTAGCAGCGCGTTACTGGCGTCCTGCCCCCGGATGATCACGTCATCAAAACCCCGCCTGCCGTATTGGCCTGCGACCACACCCGGAACATTCTGCAAAGCTTCACTCAGGCTTTGTACCTGCTGGCTGTCGAGCACCGCCCGTGACAGCACTGTCACCGAGCGTGGGGTTCGGGCCAAGGGTGTGTTCGATTTCATGAGTTGTGGCGAGGCTTGCGTATTGAAGCTCCCCACCGCCGAGGCATCGGCTGCGCCCTTCACGGCGGTGGCCGGCAGCTCCAACGTAGTTTCCTCTGAAGAGTGGATCAGCAGGAAGCTGCCGTCGGCCTGACGCTGCGCGACACAACCGCTACCGTTGAGCAATACCTGCAGGCCTTCTTCCAGCCGGTACCGCCCAGCCAGCCCACGGCTTTGCCTGCCTTTGGTCAACTGCGCATCCGCCGAGAATTCGATTTTCGCCTGGCGGGCAAACTGGCTTAGCACCTGGTCTAGCGGGCCGGCAGCGATAGCGAAATCAAGGGGCACCGCGGGTGCTGTATCCCGTTCCACAGCCATGGCGTTGCTGCTGTAGAGCGTAGGGTACACAGCACCCCCGGCCAGTAGGCACAGACCTAAGGCGGCCGCAGACGTGGATGGGGGGCGGCCAGACCGTGCCGTGGCGCTGGGTTTCATAGGCGTTTGTCCGATTCCTGAAGGGGTATGCCCGGCTCACTCCTGAGCCGGTTCTAGTCATAGGCCCCGCGAGACGGAAAAACCTGCCTGACAGAAACATGTTTTTTTGCGGGTGGTCACACGCCTGTGATCGAGGTCCAGTATCGTGTGCGCTGATTGACCTTCACAGGCAAGCTGCGCTCAAGCATGGTGAATGTCTTGGTCAGATCGTCCAACGGGAAGGACCCTGTCAGCTCAAGCGCTGCTACGTGCGGATCGCAGCGCACGATACCGGGTAGATAACGGGTCAATTCGCGAGTGAAGTCACCCAGGCGCATCCGTTCAACGATGATCAGGCCGTTGATCCACGCAGTGCTCCGGGCCTCAAGCGCAGCCGGCAGCGACACACGCCCGTGATCGACCGCCACCTGCTGCCCTGCCTGCACCAGGGCCATTGCTCCAGTACCACTGGCTGTCACCGCCACCGCTCCTTGGGTGACGGCCAGCGACGTTATGGCCCTCGCCTCGTCGGCATGTACCGTGAAGTGTGTGCCCTGGGGTGCGAACTGGGCATCGCGAGTTACGACAACCAGAGGCCGGCCAGCCAGATCATTGCCAGTCAGCACGCCAACTTCACCATACCTTAGGGTAAGGCGACGCTCATCCCGGCCATAATCCACATCCACGGCAGTGGCAGTGTTCAACCACAATTGCGTGCCATCATGCAGCACATGATGCCGACGCTGGCCGATCTCCGTGCTCAGGTCGGCCAGGCTCCCCTGAACAAGACGGGTATCCTTGCCATACCACGCGCTGGCGCAGCTCACTGCTGTACCCAAGACAACCTTGAGTAACGTCCTACGTTTACTTAGCAGGGGTTCCGGCCGCTGTACCATGGACCTCGCAATAGGGTCGACAAGGGCCGGTTCGTGATCCTTGAACGCAGTGGAAAGCACCTGCATTCTCCCCCAGGCGCGCTCGTGTTCACTGTCCAGTTGCAGCCACTGCTGAAACTGAAGCATCTGCTGTTCGGTGAAATTGCCTGAACAGCTAAGCGCCAGCCAAGCGAGCGCCTGGTCGCGTACTTCAGGCGACAAGGCTTGATCGCGGTGGTCGTCAGGCACGGGTTTACTCGAAGAGGCTGAAGTAGCAGCGGCGGAATGCCTGAGTCATGGCCTTCTGCACCTGGTCCACGCTAAGGGTGAGCTGCAAGGCGATCTCCTTGTAGGTCAGGCCATCAAGTTGCGATAGCAGAAAGATTGTCCTCACACGCGGCGACAGCCCTTGCAACAGGGCTTCAACCTGCAGCACCGACTCGATCAGCACTGCACGGTCCTCGGCTGAGGGCTCAACCCTCTCAGGCATGCTCGCCAAGGCATCAGCGTAAGCGCGTTCAATGGTCAGCCTGCGCCAGCGGTTCATGACCAGGCCATTGGCGATGGTAGACAAGTACGCCATAGGCTGGCGCAACTGATTCACCGGCTTGCGTGCCCGCATGACTCTTACGAACGTGTCATGCGCCAGGTCTTCTACATCATTTGAATCACCGAGCCGGCGCGTGAGCCACCCCCTCAGCCAGCCATGATGAGCCGTGTACAAGCGCTCCACATCGCGCTCGAATGAGTGATCAATACCCATGAAACCGAATGCCCGGCGATGATGATAAGTATTCGCAATTATAGCGATGGGTTCTGATGCCCTGCAACCGATCGGCGCAAGGAATAATGGGGTATGCACTAGCGCCATGAGTATTGAGTTTCTCGTGTTAAACGCTATTCCCGCGCAAGTTCCCCCTTGCTAATCGCAACCTTGATCGCCTGGGCGGTCGTAGCCACCCCCAGCCGCCGACGCGCAGAACGCAAATGGTTTTCCACCGTGCGTTCCGACAAGCCCAGGCTGATGGCAATATCGGCTTGTCGGCTGCCGGCCGCCGTCCAGGTAAGCACCTCACGTTCCCGGGCTGTCAGCAGCCTTGCAGCTGAAGTTGCCGGTGCCATCGACAGCCGGCGAGCGGCCCTGAATGCCGCTTCGGCAACGATCACCAGGGCAAGGCAGGCTTCGGAGCCGCTCGATACGCGTTGACCGCCCAGGCTCATGGCGCCCTCCAGCCCGGCAGGCCCGAAGACAGGCACCTGTACACCCTGCAGGCCAGGCCCTGCCGGGCGGCGGACCACCCGATACCGCTCTGTGCCTGCCTGATTGGTCTTGGACCAGAAGAAGGCTTCACGCGCTTCGAGGATGTGCCGGGTGACCGGACAATGCCGCACGTAAGCCTTAGCATCCACTTCCTGGCCATCCTCCCACCACTGCCCCTCTACCCAGAACACACGGTCAACAAGGTCTTCAGCGGTGACAGATACCGAAAACAACACGTAACGGTCGTAGCCCAGAGGCTGTGCGAACTCACGCACAGCCCCCTGAATGGCAGGCAGCGCAGAGGCCTGCTGCATCGTGAGCACCGCCCTAAATGCAGCCTCGGCGGGCGTCATTGACCGTTGGCTTCCTTCAACAACGCGGTCGCCGCCAGCTTGCCCAAGGCATTGCCTGCCAACGGGCTGTCACCGGTCAGCAGCTTACGGTCCTGATGGACGAGCCCGGAGATGTCATCATTGATGATCTCCACACCCAAGGCCTTGAGCCGCTCACCGAACTTCCAGGTAAGGTGGCCCGGCATGTAGCCGATATCAGGTGTCTTGGCATCGAGCGCATCCGGGAACGCGCAGATCTTGTAGCCCTTGAACACCGAGCCCTCGCTACCCTCGGTGGCACTTGTCGCCAGAAAAGCCGCTGGGCCGTGGCACAGCGAAATGATGAACTTGCCCTGGGCAAAGGCCCATTCGAGCACACGCTTCACGTCAGGGCTTTCGGGCAAGCCGATCAGTGCGCCGTGACCACCTGGTATGAACACACCGATGTAATCCGACTGCTCGCCAAGCGCCTGTTCCAGCACGTCGGCAAGCTTGTGCGGCTGCCTGAAGGCATCACGGTACTTGCTGTAAAGGCCCTTCACCTCGGCGTCTTGCGCGGGCATCGCCCAGTGCTCGAACTTGACCGCGTTACCCGACAACGTCGCGATGTCGAAGGCAAACCCGGCTTTGTCCAGGTGATACATCGGCAGCAAAGTTTCGACTGGGTGATTGCCGGTGGAGAACAGTGTGCCATTGTCAGTGGGCAGGTAACGCTCATCAGCACCGATCACCAGCACCTTCAAGCGCCCACCCGTGTAAGGGGTGGGGTAGTCCGCACCACTCAGGTCAGATGTGGGTGACGTAAATTGGCTCAGCGAATACGGCGATGGAAAGAACGCACCATCTTCTGCCGGGTCTGCGGCTGGGCGTTTGTCTTCGGAATTGACAGGTTGCATGGCGCGTTTCCTCGGTGGATGTCCAAGGTATTGATCCTAGGAGGCAAGGCCAGCACTCGCAATGAGGGTTTCCCCCTAATACGGGGATATTTTTAACGCTAATCACTCGCGCACCAGTGCCATGGGCCGGCGCGCTGAGTGACAGCTGATCCGTCCTCTTCGCGCTTACAGTGACTCGCCGTCGTCGATGTCTTCGTCCACTTCTGCCGCGTCAGTTTCATCAGCATCATTCAGCGCGGGCGAGGTAGGTTTCAAAGGGTCATTGATATAGGGCACATCGCTCGGGCCCTTTTCTTCGTTACCTGCGGTTTTCGGTTGCACAGGGTTATCTCCTTGATAAGTTCAGACAAAGGGTTTGGTGTCACCCGGGTTTTCCGGGCGCGGCTCATGGATGGGACAACGGTTATGTTCGGCACGGAAGCCGGATGACATGTCATAGGCCGGCTTTCGGACGCGCATCACACCGCCAAGCGGCCTGTGTGCAGCCAGCCCATGCCAGGGGCTGAATGCCATGCCGTCGTCCATGGCACGGACCTTTTCCTCGCTCCAGGCCGCCTGAGGCTCGACTTCGAGCCGGGCTACGGTCACGTAGGGGCTGAGGTCTTCCGGCCACTGAACCGAAGCGTCTTCAACAGGCATTTTTTCGCTGTCAGTCGCCAGTTGCACCTGTAGCTCCCACACGCCGCCCTGCGTTGCAAAAAATGCCTCTACGGCGTGGCGCAGGCCATCCGGGTCATCGCTCAAATCGACCTGCTGGTCGGTCAGTGCGGTAAGCGTGGCCGACACGGGCACGACGGCGAGCTTCGCGTAATAGGGACCGTACAACATCGGCACTACGGTGCTGAAGCTTTCACCCAGGATGTGCGTCTGCGGGTGCCCACCAAGGCTCTTCAGCGTCCCGCTTTCACCGCCGAACGCTTCCACAACTTTCTCGGCACCCCGCAGCACGGCAGAGAGGGCTCTCTTGGTGCCGGGTGCCTTATCGGTTGTCTTGGCCAGCATCTTGAGGGTTTTCAGGAAGGCCTTGGGGGTCGCGGCAGTGAACGCCTTGGCGTTCTGCAGCACGAAATCCTGGGTAGTGTCACCCTCACTACCGGGCAAGCGTGGCCCGTCCACACCGACCATCTTCAAGGCCAGGCCGCGTGGAGTGGACACCTTGTCATCCAGAATATCGCCAGGGTTGGTGGAGAACCGTAGGTAGGCATCGAACCGCCCCGGTTTGGCGAAGGCGCCCTGGGCCAGGTGCGATGGCAGGCCCGGCGCGACCGTGATGGTGCCCCGCAGCAGGCCATGGCCCTTGGCGTGAACGCTGCGGTAGGCGTGACCATTGTCTTTGAACGTGATCTCCATGATCTGGCGTAGCGTGTCTTGCAGCTCCTGGCTGGTTTGCGCTTCGTCTTCAGGAATTTGTTCGAAAGCAGGGTCGAACGGCAACGGTACACCTG
Organism: Pseudomonas sp. NBRC 111119; assembly: GCF_001320125.1. Lineage (NCBI taxonomy): Bacteria > Pseudomonadati > Pseudomonadota > Gammaproteobacteria > Pseudomonadales > Pseudomonadaceae > Pseudomonas > Pseudomonas sp. NBRC 111119. The sequence continues at coordinate 71,535 of NZ_BCAV01000023.1, read as the reverse complement.
CAGCCGGTGTTACGGGGTCATTGTTCATCAAGGCTACTCCGGTCGTCTCTGTGGACGGTTAGGGTGTTCGTAACAAGGCAACCTGGGTGCCGCCGCGCAGCCCTCGCCGCAAGGTGTCACCCTTGCAGTTTTGAGGGGCCGGGGAGCCGATAGCGTTCAGCCATCTTGTGGAAATCCGGACAAGTGGAGCTGAACGCTTCGCCCACTTGCCCACCGTCTTCACACCACTTGGTCCGTGACACGGATCGTTTGGGTCTGGGTACCTTCCAGCGGCTGGCTAGCGTGCAAGGTGACGGGTATCGACTTGGCTGCGGGCACCTTGCTCCGCTGTGCGTGGTGCCAGAGCGGCACCAACGGGTTGCATTCCGGGTAGTAGGCGCCGGCACACCCTTCAGGTATGTCGTAGGCGATGATCTGCAAGGGGCCCGCCTCGCGCAGCACCTGCGGTTCGACCGCGGTGCGCAGCAGCACCCAGTCGCCCGGCGCGAAGCCCAGGCGTACCAAATCGCTGCGGTTCATGAACAGCACGCTGCGGGTGCCCTTCACCCCGCGAAAGCGGTCGTCATAGCCGTACACCGTGGTGTTGAACTGATCGTTGCTGCGCAACGTCATCAACTGCAGCACATTGTGCGCATGGGGGGTGACCTGCACGTCTTCATCGGCCTCCAGTTGCTGCGGCGCCACGAACTGGGCCCTGCCAGAGGGGGTCTTCCACTGGCGTTGACCTGCCGGTAACGGGCGGTGGAAGCCGCCCTGCTGCCACATGCGGGTTTCCATGTCGTGGAATATTTCCGGGTAGACCTGGCTGATGGCGGTACGTACCAGGGCATAGTCGTGCCGCCATTCGTCCCAAGGTATGCGGTAATCTGCGCTTAGCGTGGCCTCAGCCAGCCCTGCGATAATCGCAACTTCAGAGCGCAAGTGCTCGCTGGCAGGCTCAGTGGTGCCTTCCCAGCCCCGCACCACACCGGTGCTGTCCTCGGTGCTGTAGGCCTGTACCCTGCCCTCCTGGCGGTCGATCTCGATATGCCCAAGGCAAGGTAGCAACCAGCCCTGCTGGCCAGGCAAGAGGTGGGTGCGGTTGAGTTTGGTGGCCACCTGTACATTCAATGCCAGGTGCTGCCATGCAGCCTCCATGCGCCGGGTGTCGGGGATGGCCCGCAGAAAGTTGCCGCCAAGACCGATGAAGGCCTTGACTTGGCCGGCCAGCAGCGCCTCGCAGCAGTCAACCGTCGCCATGCCCTTTTGCTGGGGCACTTGCACCCCAAACAATGCCTGCAGCTTGTCTGCGGGCACTTTGGACGGGTCTTCCGTAATACCGACCGTGCGCTGCCCCTGTACGTTGGAGTGCCCCCGCACCGGGCATATCCCTGCCCCCGGCTTGCCGATATTGCCCCGTAGCAGCAGCAGATTGACCAGCATTTGCACATTGTCGACGCCGTGGCGATGCTGGGTCATGCCCATGCCGTAGACGATCATCACGTTATTACTGCGTGCGTACACCGTCGCCGCCGCTTCCATTGCAGCGCGGCCGATGCCTGAATGACGCTCCAGCAAGTCCCAGTCGTAGCCCTGCACTGCCTGGCAAAGGGCCGCAAAACCCTCGGTATGCGCCTCGATGAATGCGTGATCGAGCACACCCGGCAAGCCCTGTTTGAGCGCCGCCTCCTCCATGGCCAGCAGCGCCTTGATGATGCCGGTCACCGCCGCCAGGTCCCCGCCGATTTTCACCTGATGGTACTGGGTGCTGATGACTGTCGACTGCGGCCCAAGCATCTCGCTGGGAGACTGCGGGTTGACGAAGCGCTCAAGCCCACGCTCGCGCAGCGGGTTGAAGGTAATGATCGGCACATGGCGCTTACGGGCCTCCTGCAGCGGGTGCAGCATGCGCGGGCTATTGCTGCCCACGTTCTGGCCGAAGAAAAAGATACAGTCGGTGTGTTCAAAGTCCGTGAGGGTCACCGTCCCCACTGGCACGCCTATGCTCTCCTGCAGCCCCACCGACGTGCTTTCATGGCACATGTTGGAACTGTCCGGAAGGTTGTTGGTGCCGTAGGCGCGGGCGAACAACTGGTACATGAAGGACGCCTCCAGCGATGCCCGCCCTGAGGCATAGAACACCACCTGGTCAGGCGTGAGCCCTCGCAGCTGTTGACCGATCTCGCGGTAAGCCTGCTCCCAGCTGGTGACCTTGTAGCGGTCGGTGACCGGGTCATAGTGCAGGGGGTGGGTGAGCCGGCCCTGGCGTTCGAGGTCATGGTCATTCCACGTTCGCAGTTGGGCGAGCGTGTGGCTGGCAAAAAACTCAGGGCCGGTACGGTGGCGGGTGATCTCCCACGCGGTCGCTTTCGCGCCGTTCTCGCAGAACTCAAGGGCATGGGGGTCGCCGGGCTTTGCCCAGGCGCAGCTGACACAGGCAAAGCCTTTGGGTTTGTTCTGTTTGACCAGGGCAAGCGACGCCGAAGCCATGACCTGTTCACGCCAGAGGATGGCCATGACCGATCGCGCTGATCCCCACCCTCCTGCGGCATCTTCATAGGGTTTGAAACGCGCTTGAGGGTGAATGAGCGACATGGCCGCCTCGCGTTAAGTTATGTCTGAATATTTCGAGAATGACCACGCTTCGAAAGTTCAAACCCGCAGGATGTCTGGCGATGCAACACGTGGTCGGCGCAGGGTTGTTTTGCGGCGGACATTTCGCCATCATTACAGAGAATCATTCTCATAAAACCTCTGCCATGTCAGTGAGCTCCTCTTCCTCAATGCATCAGCTCTACCTGGCCCACAATAGCTAGTTGAAAGGCTGGCTGCGGGCGAGTCTGGGAAATGCCAGCGATGCCGCCGACCTCGCCCAGGACACGTTCGTGCGGGTGCTGGCTGCGCGAAATGTGCCGGATATCCGAGAACCCAGAACCTACTTGAGCGCCATTGCGCGCGGGCTGATGATCGACCGCTTTCGCCGCCGGGCGGTGGAGCAAGCCTACCTTGAAACCCTGGCGCTACTACCAGAGCCGCAGACCCCATCACTGGAAACACGCCTGCTGGTCATCGAAACCCTTACTGCAATGGATGCCATGCTCGATGGCCTGGGCGCGCGAACCCGTGCGATCTTTCTAGCCGTTCAGCTCGAAGGGCTGACTTACGGCGCAGCGGGAGAGCGCCATGGCGTTTCCGTGACGACGGTGAAAAAACACGTGATCCGGGCCATGACCCACTGCATGCTGCTGGCTCAGCATTACGACGATGCTTGAGCGCGACGAGCTGGAGCAAGCCGCCACCTGGTACGTGCAGATGACAGACATGCCCGGGGATACGGCGACCATCGCCGCGTGGCAGCGCTGGCTGGCGGCTAGCGAGCGACACCGCCAGGCCTGGGCCCAGGTCCAGAGGTTGCATCAGCAATGCGCAGGCCTTACTCCAGATGTGGCCCTGCCTACGTTGGCCTCTATCAGGGCAAGGCGCAGGCAAGTGGCGAAATTGCTCGGTGTGCTGCTGGCCGCTGGGGCAGCAGGTACCGGGGCGCTGATGGCCAGACCGCTGCCCGCCCGCATGGCGCAGTACCGTACCAACAAGGGCGAGCGACAGGACCTGCGGCTGCACGATGGCACCCGCCTGGTGATCAACGCCCAGAGCGCCGTAGATATCGATTACACCGAGCACTGGCGCAAGGTGTACCTGCACGAGGGTGAACTGCTGCTGGAAACGGCACCCGATGCGGCGCACCGGCCATTGCTGGTGCTCACGGCCGATGGCAGCGTGCGAGCGCTGGGTACCCGGTTCAGCGTCTCACGCCAGTACGACCACAGCACAGTACAGGTGTTCGAACACGCAGTGGAGGTACGCCCGCTCGACACGCCTTCCCAGGTAGTACAGCTGGAAAGCGGTCATCAGCTGACCTTTGATCGGAAAGGTAGCGGCCCTGCCTTGCTGGTACCGGCGGCCAGTGATGCATGGACCCGTGGCATGCTCGTGGCCTTTGACTGGCCTTTGGGCCAGGTGGTAGAGCAGTTACGCCGCTATCGGCCAGGCTATCTCGGCTGCGCCCCCTCAGCCGCAAGCCTGCGGATAACCACGACATTGCGTCTGGACGACAGCGATGCAGCGTTGGGCAACCTGGCGGGCGCCCTGCCCATCCGCGTGCGCTACCTGACCCCGTATTGGGCCTGGATTGACCTGGCCTGAATATTTGAGCAACAGGGTTGCTGATTTTCATTCTCGCCCGGCCATGCATTGAAGCGGCGAGTACGGCCACACCTTTGCCCACATTTATGAAGGACATACGCATGATGCGCCGCGCGTTTAACGTCGCCAGCCCCTTGGCCAGGGCCATCCCTCTTGCATTGCTCACCCTGATTGTCGCCCCCGCCACTGCGTTGCCGCTTGCTGCGTCGGCCAGTGAGCAGACAGCCCGCTTCGACATCCCGGCAGGGCCACTGGGCAGCGTGCTGGCCCAATTCGCCCACCGCGCTGGCATCAACCTGTCGTTTATCAACGAATACACGGATGGCCTGTAGTCTCGCGGCTTGCAAGGCGCCTACGACGTCCAGGGGGGGCTTACGCACTTGCTGCAAGGTACCCGCCTGCAGGTGCAGCGCGACAACAACGGCGGCTACTTGCTGATGCCCCTTGCCGAGGGCGGTGACACCGCCCTCGAGCTGACTGCACTGAGTATTTCCGGTAAAGCTCCCGGGGCAGTCACCGAAGGTTCCGGCTCGTATACGACCGAATCGTCCAGCAGCTCCACACGGCTGAACCTTTCACTCAAGGAGACCCCCCAGTCCATCACCGTACTCACCCGCCAGCGCATGGAAGACCAGAAACTCGATACCCTCACCGACGCACTCGATGCCACTACCGGCATTACCGTCATCAGGGAGAGCCTGGGTGCGGACAGCACCGTCTACATGTCCCGCGGCTTCGCCATCCGCAATTTCGAAATCGATGGCGTCCCCACCTCGGCCAACATGGACAACTACACCCAGAACACCGCGATGTACGACCGGGTGGAAATCGTACGCGGCGCTACCGGGTTGATCAGCGGCATGGGCAACCCGTCAGCCACCATCAACCTGATCCGCAAGCGGCCCACTACTGATCCCCAGGTACAGCTGTCTGCCGAAGCCGGCAGTTGGGACCGCTACGGTCTGGGCGTGGATGTGAGCGGCGCGTTGAACGATGCCGGCACCCTGCGCGGGCGCCTGGTTGCCGACCACAGGGACCAGCATGCCTGGATCGACCGCTTCAGCCAGGAACTGTCCACGCTGTATGGCATCACCGAACTGGACGTCACCGATTCAACGCTGCTGACGCTGGGCTTCAGCCACCAGGTCAGCCACAGCAATGCCCCCATTCGTACGGGCTTTCCGTTGTTCACCGAGGACGGCGGGCGAACGCACTTCAGCCGCTCGTTCAATACCGCGCCGAGCTGGAGCTATTACGATCGCCAACAAAGCACCCTGTTCACCTCCGTGGAGCATCAGTTTGAAAACGGCTGGAGCGGCAAGTTGGAGTACAGCCATGCACGCAACGCCTATGACACCGTCATTGCCTATGTAGACGGTGAAATCGACCCAACCACAGGCGGTGGCGCCACCATCAACCCGACCCGCTGGAAGGCCGCCCCCACCCAGGACAGCCTGGACGCCTATCTGACCGGTGCCTTCCCGTTCCTGGGGCGCGAACATGAGTTGATCGGCGGCGTGACCCTGTCACGTACCGAAGAGCGCGGCACCTCCAACTACGGCGGCTGGCAGAGTGCGCGCACCGGCTACGACGACAGCATCGACAATATCTTCACCTGGAAGGGCCGCTCTCCCAAGCCGGTGTTCACCAAGGCCGGCACCACCGACATGACGGAAACCCAGTACGCCGCGTACCTGACCTCCCGTTGGCACCTGAGCGATGCCGCAAGCTTCATCCTCGGCGCGCGGGTAGTGGACTGGAATCGGGTAAACAAGAGCGCACTGTACAGTGGCACCCGCCAACGTACCGAACGCACCGAGAACGGTGTAGTGATCCCCTATGCCGGGCTGGTCTACGACCTGAACGACACCTGGACGGCCTACGCCAGCTACACGCACATCTTCAACCCGCAGAGCAACCAGGTGCGCGATGTCAAAGGCTCGCCCCTGGATCCCCAAGAGGGCACCGGCTACGAGGTGGGCTTGAAGGCAGACTTCTTCGACAAGCGCCTGAACGCCAGCCTGGCCGTGTTCCGCGTCGAGCAGGACAACCTTGCGGTGGCCGATGGCCGCTTGCTGCAGCCCAACGGCTTCCAGGCCTATCGGGCTGAAAGTGGTACCACCAGTGAGGGGGTGGAGCTGGAGGTCAACGGTGAACTGGCCGAGGGCTGGCAGGTCATGGGGGGCTACTCGTACAACGTCAGTTTCAACTCGAACGATGAGCGCATCGTTACCGAGATTCCGCGCAACAGCGTCAAGGTGTTCACCAGCTATCGCCTGCCAGGCGAACTGGACAAATGGACCGTGGGCGGCGGTGTGAACTGGCAGAGCGAGACAGGCTATGCACTGAGCTACGCCACTACCCAGAGCAGCTACGCGATCGTCAACCTGATGACCCGCTACCAGTTCACCCCGGCGTTGTCAGCCACGGTCAATATCAACAACCTGTTCGACAAGGAGTACCTCACCACTACCGCTGGCGGTATCTACGGTGCACCGCGCAATTTCATGACCACCCTGCGCTACACCTACTGAGCCAAGCCGTGGGCTCAGGCAGAGCCGACCCAGGGATGCCCCATCACCCACTGCAAGGTCAGCCCCAACATCAGCTTGCGCTCGGCCCTGGCACGTTCCTCTGCCAACGTACCAATGGCGTCGAGCGTGGTTTTTTCGGCCGACGCCTGGGTCTGCTCCAGCAGCGCTTCGAGGCGGTCGTGATAGGGCTGGTTGAGCACCTCGAAGTGTTTGGCGCAGGTGGCGTGCAGGTAATCCACCCAGAAAGGCCGCTCCAGCAGCGACTGGGCGACCTTGGTGTCGGTTTCCTGCGACAGGATGGTGCTGGCCGCCTGTTGCAACTGGGCTTCGCTGACATCGGAAAACAACCGGTGATACATGTAGCGCGGTTGCGCCGGAAGCCCCAGTGGCCTGACCAGTGCTGCGCGGTAGGCCAGGTGGACTTCCACTTCATCGTGCAGGCCATACGGGTTGGCAGCGCGGGCCTGCTCGATGTGCTGGCTGGCCACTCGGTCGACTTCGTCGAGGCGATACAGCTCACGGCCAAGCTGCACCAGTGCCGGGCCGATGTCGGACGCTGCCAAACCGGCGATACGCGTGACCACCAGTGCACGGACTTCGAGCAGGCTCAGTATCAACAGCATCTGGTCTGAGCAGGTGCGGGGGCCTGCCGCCTGCTGGAACATGGCCTGGCGCACCTCGGTGTTTTCCACGCAGGCTTCGATGAGCGCCCAGATGCGTCTGCGCAAGTCCATGCCCTGGTACTCGTAATCCGCTGAACGGCCCAGGTCGTGGATGAAGCGCATCAGGTCATCACTGCCGGGTTCTTGTGACAACTGGGCCCAGTGCATTTCGCGAACCCCACGCTGAGTGGCATCCAGGCCGTCCAGCCAACGCTCCAGCGACTCCTGGCCCCCCGGCCCATGCCTGCGCACAGGCAGCATGGCCGTGCCTTGCGCCCCCAACGTTTCGCGCAGGGTTTGCTGGGCTTCATCAGGGATGGCGTTGTCATGCAGGCTCAAGCCGGCAAGCCGCCTGTGGGAATGGGCCAGGGTCGGGCTCATGTCCTCGACACGGTTGTCGCGCAGGTCGATGTCTTCAAGGGTGGGGTGCATGTAGACCTCGACCGGCAACTCGGTCAGGCCAGTGCTGCGCAGCGACAGACGCTGCAGGTTGAGCAGGCTGCCAAGCGGGGGCAGAAGTGCGATGGGGTTGTACGACAGGTCGAGCGTGCGCAGGCGCTGTAAGGCGGCGAGCCTGGCCAGGCCAGCCTCATCGATCACCACCTGGTTTCGGGCCAGTGACAACGTCGTGAGTTGGGTCAAGGCCTGCAGGCCATCTGGAATACCGCCCAGCAGGTTTTCACTCAGATCAAGGGCCTGTACCTGGGTAAAGCGCTGCAAGAAACCCGGGGTGATGGTGTGTAGGTGGGCACGCCGGATGGACACCTGGCTGACGTGCTCGAAGGTGATCGCTTCGGGAAGCACCGGCAAGCTGTCGATGCGCTCGCTGTCGATGACCAGGCGGTACTGGCCGTCAGCGTCCGGGCGCTTGCGCCGCCAGCAGTGGCGAATGCGCCGGGCAATCTGCCGACGACGCTCCGCCAGCGGTGCTGCGGTTGCCTCGCGCCGCCAGGCCGCCAGGCTTTCGTTCAGGTCCAGCAAGCACTGATGCAGATGCCGCAGGTGTTCCCAAGGGGTGTCCCCGCGCAACCGCACGGTTTCAAGGTAGGCCTCAACGTCCACATCCTTCAGCGTCGGGAATACCTGCTGGTAACCGTGCAGCAAGGCGCGGCGTGAGCCTTCCGCCCGCCCGCTGAGCGGGTAACCCAGGCGGCCATCGCCCAGCCGCCTGGGCGGGCGTACCCCTCCGGCAACGGGCGCCATTGCCAACAAGGTGGCTGCCTGATCCCGGTCGGCGCTTGCGCGGTCCGCCAGGGCGCTGGCAAGGCCGCGAGATGAGGCGTCAGCCCCCGCAACAGCTTGACGCTGTTCAGCATCCAAGTGCCAGAGCAAGGCCTGGAACAGGTCATCGCTCGCCAGCGCGCCGGGCCGAGCGACACCCTCGCTGTCGGTGGCCAGGTAACCCTGGGGAGTGCGAATCAGGCAGCGCGTTTCCAGGGCGGTCGTACTGCCTACCCGCGCAAGCACATCACCCTGCAGCCGAGCGTCGCGTACCTGGACCTGTACCCCAGCCGGCCATGGCGCCAGTTCATCTACCAGGCCCAGGGCCAGCTGCTCAGTGTCGGTCGTGACTGCCGCCGGCTGCTCGAAGCCCGCACAAGCCCTGTCCAGCCGGGCGTCACGCAATAACCAGCGCGCCTGCTCGGCCATGGCCAGCGGAACCCGCTGCTGCTCCAGTAGTTGGCTCAGTTGGCTGCCGCTGGCGTGCTCCACCAGCGCGCGCCCGGCCCTGGTAGACAGCGTGGGAAAGTCGCGATGCAACGGCTGCGCGGCGCGGCTGGGGGTGCCCTGCATGTGCTGCCAGTGGGCCTCGAAGGCCTCACCGCGCAGCCTGGGGAACCACTCATGCAGCTCATGGCGTTGAGCGGCATCACACAACCGCGCAGGCGCGGGGGCGTTATCGAGGTGCAACAGGCGCACCTGGTTTTCGTTCATGGCCACCGTGCGCAAGAGCCGCTTGGCCAACGCGTCACTCACTGCCCCCAGGTTGGACCCCAGGCGCCGCACCAAAAGGCCTGCCCCTTGCCAGTCCTGGGGGCGTTCCAACCCATGCCGGACGCCGGACACGCCGTTATCGTGCAGGGTGATGGCCGGCGCGTCGGGCCGTGACGGATGGATCACCGTCGGCACGTGGTTGTCGTCACCCAGCGGGTACGCCCTGTTCGAGATAGACACATGTAACCGACCCTGGAGCGTGCCCCGCTGCCCATGCGCAAGCGTCTGCTCTGGCTCTGCGTAGCCCGGGAGGTCGGTGCGGGCCAGGCGCAGTTCGCCGCTCCAGAGGCGCACAGGGGCCAGATCGTCCACTGCAGCCACCCGCGCCGCCAGCTTGACGGCCACTGCCTCGGCCGCCGCACCGCCGGCCATCATCGCAACGCTCTCGGCCACTGCCATCAGGTGCGCCAAGGCCGCCTCGCGGTCGCCCAGCGTCCAGTCCTGGTAGCCTTCGTACACCTCGTCCGCCAACTGCACTGCGGTCAGCCCCAGCAAGGGCAAGGCCAGCCCCGGGACGAAAAAGCTCGCGATCCCCAGCGCGTCGAGCCCTACCCCTTTTAGCCAGTGCATGCGGCGGTCGCGCTCCACGCTGTCGACCTTGGTGGTAGGTACGGCCAGTGCCTGTGCATCCCCCAGCAGTGTGTCTACCTGCACTTGGCGCAGGTGGGCGCACAATGGCCCCTCGATACGCTGCCAGCGCCCATCAAGCTCGATGGCGTCCTGCGCGCCTCCGGTGCCCAGCAAACGCTGTAACGCCTGGCTGAAAGGGACGCGGTCCTGTTCCTTGATGAAGCGCTCGAAGAACCTTCGGTAACCTGGGTCGCGCAAGCGTGCGCCCAACGCACTGAACCACTGTGCCCAGGAGGCATAGGTACGCATCGCGCCCGCGGGATCATCCGGCACCCAGGCAACTATTCGCTGCAGTGTCGAGGCATCGTCATGCTCCTCAAACACCACCAGGCCGCACATCTGGCGGCCAAGCAAACGGACATCGTTGGCAGCCCACCCTGCCGAGTCAATGGATGCACGTACGGCGTTCGTCACAAGCGCAACTGCTCGCGCATCCAGGTCGCCTTGAGCGCAAGCCATGTGCGCGGCGGCTACCAGCCGGGCGCGCCAACCCTCCTCCAGCACCGCCTCGGTTTGGTGACGGCGGGTGTTGTCCGCCAGCAACACCTGCTTGAGATGCTGCTGGTAGGCGCCCCCTATATCCAGTGACCGGCACAGGCCGGCGAATGCCCGGGGCCGCCAGGCGACCGGCTGGGCCTGTGCGTCGAGCAACGTCGAGTTCTGCAGCCAGGCTGTTTCGGCAGTTTCATGCAAGGTGAAATTGTGCAGTGCGCAGGCGAGCAAACTCTGCTCGAAGGTAACGGGGACAATGCCGTCGGGCGCCAAGCCTACGCTGGAGGGGTAACGGATATGCACGGCGCGGCGTAGGGTGGCGAGGCGAACGTCCAGCGGCGGCTGCACTTTTCTGGCCAGCGCCTCGCTGAGGAGCGTACTGGCGAAGGTGTCCAGCGGCTGAATTTGGCGCAGCAACGCCTGAACGGCCTCGCGTGCACGCTGCTGCTCGGCAAGCGCCTGTTGCAGCGCCGTCAACTGCTCGGCAGTAGCGTTGGTCAGCCACGCTGGCAAGCGGCTGGCAATGAAGGTATCGACAGATGTATCTGCAAAAGGAAGTGTATCCATGGTGAGCTCCGTCATGGCGAAACCCTCATGGAGCCTGGATCACACGCCGGTGCAGCGGTATCTATCTACGCTTGCATCAGAAATACCTTGCAAGCTTAGCCTCCCCTGTTATCCCCACATCCGCTACAATCGCGCCTGGGTGCTAGCTGCGTGGTGCAGTGATGCAGGTTAAAAAACTACGCAGGTCGGGCCGCCATGCGGGAGTTCCTGCGCCTATGCATAACACCCAACTGCCCCGAGCCCAGCAATTGGCCGAACGTGCCCTCGCCCGTTTCGAGCACTTCCTTCACATCGAGGCGGTCAGTGGCGTCGTCCTGCTGATCGCTGCCATCGCCGCCCTTGTCTGGGCCAACTCACCTGCTGCTGCCAGTTACGAAGCCCTGTGGCACACCCCGATAACCCTGGGTGTAGGTTCGCTGGTGTACGCCCAACCGCTGCACTTTTGGGTAAACGATGGGCTGATGACCATTTTCTTCCTGGTGGTCGGCATGGAGATCCGCCGCGAGATCCATGAAGGCGCCTTGGCCAACCTGCGCCAGGCAACCTTGCCGATGGTTGCCGCCATTGGCGGGGTGGCCGTGCCGGCACTGGTTTACCTGGGCTTTGGCCACGCAGCTGACGAGCAGCGGGGCTGGGCGGTACCGACCGCCACCGACATCGCATTCGCCGTTGGGGTACTGGCCTTGCTCGGCAAGTCGATCCCGTCCAACGTGCGGGTTTTCCTGCTGGCCCTGGCGATCATCGATGACATCATCGCCGTGCTGATCATCGCCGTGTTCTATTCCGGTGGGCTGGACTACAGCGGTTTCGCGGTCGCCGCCCTGGGCCTTGCGCTGGTGGTAGGGCTGCAGCGCATTGGTGTCGGCTCCGCCTACGCCTATGTCATCCCGGGCGCCATTACCTGGGTGGGTGTGCTGATGACCGGTGCCCACCCGACGCTCGCCGGCGTGGTGCTGGGCCTGATGACCCCGGTCACTGCCCGCCCCATGCGCGAAACGCCACTCGAAGCAGTGACCCGCTTCACCCAGGAGCTGGTGGGCCGCGCCCGCAACGCCGGCCAGGCCCCTGGCGACTTGCTCAGCCCGCTGAAGCACCTGCGCCTGGCGCAACGTGAACTGCTGCCGCCTGTGGTTCGCGTGCAAAGCGCCCTGCACCCGTGGGTGGCCTACGCGATAATGCCGGTGTTTGCACTGGCCAATGCCGGGGTGAGCGTGGGGGGCGTAGACTTGGGTGCCCAGGCGCCTCACGGGGTGATGCTGGCGGTAATGCTGGCGTTGGTAGTGGGCAAGCCCGTCGGCATCATCAGTGTCAGCTGGCTGATGGTGCGCTTGGGGTTGTGCTCGCTGCCCGCAGGCGTCACCTGGAGCGGCATCACCTTGATCGGCCTGCTGGCCGGCATCGGGTTCACCATGTCGATCTTCATCGCCAACCTCGCCTTCATCGACCCGGCAACGCTCGGGGCGGCGAAACTGGGTGTGCTCTCAGCCTCCGTCATCGCCGCGGTACTGGGGCTGGTGTGGGGAGTATTGAGGGTACGCAAGGCCTGACCAGTGACGTGACCGCTGCGCCACGGCGCAGCGGGTTTCACTGCCCTGCAGGCAACCCGCCCCTGCGCCGCTCGTCGTGCCAAGCCCAATCAGACTCAACGCAACCGGCGCTACCCATTCGAACAGGTATGAGCATTCTCAACTGCAGGAGCTTCTACCATGCGCGAATACCCTACCCCGCCCTTCCCATCCCAGCCCCAGGCCGTGCCAGGTTCCCAGCGCAAGATGGAGCCTGTACCCGATTGCGGCGAGCATAGCTACAAAGGCCATAACCGGCTGGAGGGCAAAAAAGCGCTGATCACCGGCGGCGACAGCGGCATTGGCCGTGCAGTGGCCATTGCCTATGCGCGCGAAGGTGCCGACGTGGCCATTTCCTACCTGGACGAACACGAAGACGCCAAGGAAACCGCCCGCTGGGTGGAAGAAGCCGGGCGCAAGTGCCTGCTGCTACCCGGCGACCTGGCCCAGAAGCAGCAATGCCGGGCTATCGTCGAGCAAACCGTCGCCCAGTTCGGGCGCATTGACATCCTGGTGAACAACGCAGCGTTCCAGATGGCCCACGAGGCCTTCGAAGACATCGACGATGATGAATGGGTAAAAACCTTCGACACCAACATCACCGCGATTTTCCGCATCTGCAAGGCCGCCCTGCCATCGATGCCCAAGGGCAGTTCGATCATCAACACCAGCTCGGTCAACTCGGACGACCCGTCTTCATCGCTGCTGGCCTATGCCGCCACCAAAGGCGCCATCGCCAACTTCACGGCAGGCCTTGCGCAATCGCTCGCCAAGCGCGGCGTGAGGGTGAACAGCGTGGCACCGGGCCCGATCTGGACACCCCTCATCCCCGCCACCATGCCTGATGAGGCCGTTCGAAACTTCGGCTCTGGCTACCCCATGGGTCGCCCGGGCCAGCCGGTGGAGGTGGCCCCTATCTACGTCCTCCTGGGGTCTGACGAGGCCAGCTACATCAGCGGCTCGCGCTATGCCGTCACTGGCGGCAAGCCAATCCTGTAAAGCGACGTCAGGCAAGCCGGAATGGCTTGCCTGCACACGCCATCACGGCATCAGAATGGCCTGGGGATGATCGATGCAGGGCACGGGCACCAGGCTTCGGTTGGCCATCAGCCACTCGCGCATACGCACGGTATCGAATATCTGCCCTTCTTCCATCATTGCCAGTATCAGGTCCTGGGACATTCGGTAACACCCGCACACCGCGCATTGGCGCTGCTCCCAGCCACTGCTGCACTCGATGGACTCGGCCTGCCCCGCGCATATCAGACAACTCATGTTAGCCCCCTATTGTTCTTGTTCAGCTGCGAGCAGCTGCAAGGTCAACCCGGCTGCGCCGTGCCCGCATTACATGAGATATCCATGCCAACCTTAAAATTCCCTGACAATGCCCTGACGTTGTCAGCCAAATAGCGTCAGGCCAGCAATTGGCTCAACACCGCCCGTAACTTGCCCGGCTTGACCGGTTTGTTGAGTATCGGCATGCCCAGCGCCTGCAGCGCCCGGCGGCATGGGTCGCTGCGGTCTGCCGTGATGACTACCGTAGGGATGTGCTGGGCGAAATGCGCCCGCAGCCGGCAAGCCACATCGCAGCCCAGCACACCATGGTCAAGGTGGTAGTCGGCCAGAATCAACTCAGGCGACTGGCCCTGCAAGGCCAGCAAGGCAGCCTGCTGGTCGGTGGCGGTGACCACTTCGCACCCCCATTGGCCCAGCAACGCGCCCATGCTTTGCAGAATGCTCGCTTCATTATCCAGCACCAGCAGGCGCCGCCCCGGCAGCGGGTCCCCCGCCATCGGCAGCACCTGGCAGGGGCGAACCTCCACTGGCAGTGCATCGGCCAATGGCACCTCGATGCTGAACACCGAGCCCCGCCCCGGCCAGGAGCGCACCTGTACCGAATGGCCGAGGATCTTGGCGATGCGCTCGACGATGGCCAACCCCAGGCCCACACCCTTGCGGTCGGCAGCGCGGCCCACATCCAGCTGGTTGAACTCAAGGAAGATGGCCCCCAGGCGATCTTCGGCGATGCCCCGCCCGGTGTCCCAGACTTCCAGCCGCAGGTACCGCCCACGGCGCCTTGCCCCCAGCAATACTCGGCCCTCGGCGGTATAGCGGAACGCGTTGCTGAGCAAGTTGCGCAAGATACGGGTCATCAGCCGCAGGTCGGTGCTGACGGCATGCTGCCCGAACCGGGCACGCAACGCGATGCCTGCTGCATCGGCCACCGAGCGGAATTCCGACACCAGCGGCGCGAACAGCGCCTGCAGGTGATACACGGCAATGTCCGGCTTCACCGCCGCCTGGTCCAGGCGGGAAATGTCCAGCAGGTCGGTAAGCAAATCCTCGGCGCCTTCGAGGGCTTGGTGGGTACGCTCCACCAGCACCTGCTCGGCTTGGGGCAGCTGCCGCTCGCGCAGGGTCGAGATGAGCAGCCGGGCGGCATTCAGCGGTTGCAGCAGGTCATGGCTGGCGGCAGCCAGGTACTTGTCCTTGCTGCGGTTGGCGGTTTGCGCAGCGTCCCTGGCATCACGCAGCGCCCGGGCAATCTGCTTGCGCTCGGCAATCTGCTGCTGCAGGTTGCGGTTGGCCTCCAGCAGCTCGTCGGTGCGGGCGGCTACGCGCTGCTCAAGCTGGTCATTGAGCTGCTGCAGGTGTTGCTGGGCCAGCTTGCGCTCGGTGATATCGGCCACGAACCCCTCGACCAAGGCTTGCTGGCCGGGCTTGAGCAGCAGGTTCATCAGCACATCGACAGGGCTACCGTCCCGGCGCCGCAGGCGGGTTTCGTAGCCATGCAGGCTGTGTTCGCGGGCCAGCGTGGCGGTAATCGCCTGCAGCTCCTGAGCGCCGCCGACGAACAGGTTGGCGGCGAGGTCCTTCAGGCTGAACAGCACAGCCTGCGGGTCGTCATACCCCAGCATGCGCGCAAGCGCCGGGTTGGCGGCGCGCATGCCGTCTTCCAGGCTGGCCTGGAAAATGCCATGAACTGCGTTTTCAAACAGCCATTTGTAGCGGTTTCGCTCTGCCTCCAGTTCCTCCAGCCGGGCGGCCAGCTCGGGGTAATGGCTCTTGCGCGCCGAGTGGTCACCCAGGCCCAGCAACCCGGCCAGCGCCCGCTGCTGCTCCTCAGAGGGCCTCGCCATACACGACCTCCACGTCGCGCTGGCTGGACGCGCGGGGGTTGGTAAGAATGCACGGGTCGCCCATGGCATGCTGGGACAAAAACGGTATGTCGCTGGTACGCACACCGTGCAGGCCCAGGGTTTCATGGAAGCCCATGGCGTGCTTGAGGGCGATCAGGTGCTCCACCAGGCGCGCGCAGATCTGCCGGTGGTTCAAGCCCCGGCAGTCGATGCCCATCACCTCGGCAATCACCTTGAACCGCTCCGGCGCCGAGCTGTAGTTGAATGCCACCACATGCTCGACCAGCACGGCATTGCACAACCCATGAGGCAGGTCGAGAAAGCCGCCCAGGCTGTGTGACATGGCGTGCACCGCACCCAGGATGGCATTGGAAAACGCCAGCCCCGCCTGCATGCTGCCCAGCATCACTTTCTCGCGCAGGCCAATGTCGCGGGGGTTGGCGATCATCTCCACCAGGTTGCCATTGATCAGGCGCATGGCTTCCAGGGCATGGGGGTCGGTCAGCGGGCCGTGCCCCGTGGAAACGAACGCCTCGATGGCGTGCACCAGCGCGTCGATGCCGGTACAGGCCGACAGGAAGGGGTCCATGCTCAAGGTGGTCTGCGGGTCGATCAGCGACACATCGGGCACCACCGCCTTACTGACGATGGAGAACTTCATGCGCTCCTGCTGGTTGGAGATGATCACGAACTGCGACACATCCGCCGATGTACCGGCAGTGGTCGGGATGAGGATCAGCGGCGGGCTGGGCACGCGGATCATGTCCACCCCTTCGAACTCGAGAATGCTGCGGCCATGGGCGACCACGATGCCGATGGCCTTGCCGCAGTCCATGGGGCTGCCGCCACCCACCGCAACGATCACATCGCAGTGGTGCTCGCGGTAGAGGTCGGCGCCGAGCATCACCTCTTCAACCCGGGGGTTGGGCGATACCGCGCTGTACAGGCAATAGTCGATGCCCTGCGCCTGCAGGCTGGCCTCGACGTCCGCGACCCAACCGGCAGCGATCACGCCGGGGTCACTGACCACCAGTACCTTGCGCGCGCCGAAGGTTTTGGCGTAATTGGCCACGTTGTGCCGGCAACCGGCACCGAAGATGATTTCAGGCGAGACGAACTTGCGAAGCGGGCTGAAACTCTGGCTCATGGGCAAGCCTGTTCTTATTGTTCTGGAAGGTAGCCGCCAGCGTAATGCATCCCCCAGCGAAAGCAACCAGACCAAAGTGCCAACCAGGCGTGTGGCCGGCGCCGGCCGCCGTCGTGGCGGCCGGTGCCTGATGCCTCAACGGTTGGCGAAATACATCGTCACTTCAAAGCCGATGCGCAAGTCGGTATAGGCGGGTCGGGTCCACATGGGCAGGTCCTCTTCTTGTGCCGGGCGATTCCGGTAAAGGCATTAATGCACGGGGGGCGTCACGGCCAAATGCTACTTTGGAACGAACTTTCCCCCGGCAGGGACAGGCGGCGGCACTACTTCAGAAGAAGCCCAACGGGTTGATGTCGTAGCTCACCAGCAGGTTCTTGGTCTGCTGGTAGTGGTCGAGCATCATCTTGTGGGTTTCACGCCCCACGCCAGACTTCTTGTAGCCACCAAAGGCAGCGTGGGCCGGGTACAGGTGGTAGCAGTTGGTCCACACGCGCCCGGCCTTGATGCCCCGGCCCATGCGATAGGCGCGGTTGATGTCGCGGGTCCACACACCGGCGCCCAGGCCGAATTCGCTGTCATTGGCAATGGCCAAGGCTTCGGCCTCGTCCTTGAAGGTGGTTACACCCACCACCGGGCCGAAGATTTCCTCCTGGAACACGCGCATCTTGTTATCGCCCTTGAGCAGGGTCGGCTGGATGTAGTAGCCGCTTGCCAGGTCCCCCTGCAGCCGCTCCGCGCTGCCACCGGTGAGCAACTGCGCACCCTCGTCCTGGGCGATCTGCAGGTAGGAGAGGATCTTGTCGTACTGCTGCTCCGATGCCTGGGCGCCCACCATGGTGTCGGTGTCCAGCGGGTTGCCACGGGTGATCTTGGCGATCTTCTTCATGACCTCGGCCATGAAGGGTTCGTAGATCGATTCCTGGATCAGCGCACGTGAGGGGCAGGTGCACACCTCACCCTGGTTGAAGAACGCCAGTACCAGGCCTTCTGCGGCTTTTTCGATGAACGCAGGCTCGGCCTGCATGATGTCTTCGAAGAACACATTGGGTGACTTGCCGCCCAGCTCCACGGTAGAGGGGATGATGTTGTCGGCAGCGCACTTCATGATGTGCGAACCCACCGGGGTGGAGCCGGTGAAGGCGATCTTGGCGATGCGCTTGCTGGTGGCCAGCGCCTCCCCTGCCTCGCGGCCGAAGCCTTGCACGATGTTGAGCACCCCTGCCGGCAGCAGGTCGGCGATCAGCTCGGCGAACACGGTAATCGACAACGGCGTCTGCTCGGCCGGCTTGAGCACCACGCAGTTGCCGGCAGCCAGCGCCGGAGCCAGCTTCCAGGCGGCCATCAGCAGCGGAAAATTCCAGGGGATGATCTGGCCCACCACGCCCAGGGGCTCATGGAAGTGGTAGGCGACCGTGCCTTCGTTGATCTCGGCCGCTCCACCTTCCTGAGCGCGGATGCAGCCGGCGAAGTAGCGGAAATGATCTGCTGCCAAGGGCACGTCGGCATTGAGGGTTTCGCGCACAGCCTTGCCGTTGTCCCAGGTCTCGGTCACCGCCAGCAGCTCCAGGTTCTGCTCGATGCGGTCGGCGATCTTGAGCAGTACCAGGGCGCGGTCCTGCACCGAGGTTTTCCCCCACGCGTCGGCTGCAGCGTGGGCAGCGTCCAGGGCCTTGTCCACATCTGCGGCCGTGGAGCGCGGGAATTCGGCAATGGGCTGGCCGTTGACGGGCGAGCTGTTGGTGAAGTACTGCCCAGCCACCGGCGCAACGAACTCGCCGTTGATGAAGTTGCCATAGCGTGGCTTGAAGGACACGACGGCGCCTGGGGTTCCGGGTTGTGCGTAGATCATGCTGAGCCTCTGCGGGTCGATGCCTGTCCAGCGACAGGCGATGCAGCGATGGTATGAAGCCCGCGCAGAGGGGCGAATGCATCGTTGGCAGGGGGCAGCTCGTCATTTGGTCGTAGGCGCGCGTGGCGGGTTCCAATCACAGGCAACCCTAGAACCTGTGGAAGACAATAGTTCCCACAGTGATTGCGCCAGCTTTGAGACCTTATGCAAGACAGTTTCACACACAAGGATTGCGCAATTTTTCTGACTATGTAGTGTGGGAGCCTGATTCTGCTGTCTGTCTCGTGGGTGACCTTCTTTGTCCGGTCCTTCAGCCGCCAATGCCCCGCAGCCCCGCTGCGTCGCCAAGGCCAGTTGGGCGCTTCCGCCTGATCAGGCGCCCTTGCGGGTGAACCCCCATCCTGTGGGAGCGGGTTCACCCGCGAAGCAGGCAGCGCCGTGCATGGCACCGGCTTCGCCGGTGTTCGCGGGTAAACCCGCTCCCACAGTGATTGCGCCAGTTTTGAAATCTTATAGAAGACAGTTGCTCCCTCAGTGTGGGTTGCGCCAACTTCCAGATTTTATGCAAAACAGCTGCCTTCAAAGAGGCACCGATACCCGCTTAATCGGGTTTGATATCCACACGCTTCAGTGCCCGCCGTTCATACAGGGGGTACAGGTGGCTGACACTGCGGATCAGCTCGTACCGGGCCAGGCGGATGCCGGCGAACCGTTCAGGGATCGGGGTGCGGATCACCTCGGTCATGTCATCCCCACGCGCAGCACCCTCGCGCATCAGCCCATCAAGCCAGCCCAGGTAATCACGCATCTGCTCCAAGGGCTGCGGATCGCTGGCCAGCGGCCCATGGCCCGGAACCAATTGCTTCCAGGGCAGCGCCTGCAAGATGTCCAGGTCGTGCAGCCAGGTGTCCAGCCCGGGGCTGTTGGGTGTGGTCAAGGCGCGTTGATAAAACACTAGGTCACCGGCAAACAACACACCGGTGGTTTCATCGAAAATCGCCAGGTCGGCACCGGTGTGGCCTGCCAGCCCCAGTAGGCGCAAACGGTGCCCCCCCACCGTGTGCAGCCCCGGTTCCAGCACGTGTGTCGGCAGCACCACTTCGGTGCCGCGCATCCAGTCCCCGACCAGCCGATACATGTTCTCGGCCATGGCATCGCCCTGCTGGCGCAGCAGTTCAGTGGTGCCCACCAAGGCCCTGATGGGCACGTCGGCAAAGGCCTGATTGCCCAGCACATGGTCGGGGTGATGATGGGTCAGCAACACCTCGACCACAGGTTTGTCGGTAATGCTGGCAATGGCCTGGCGCAGCGCCTCGCCATAACGCTTCGAGGGCCCGGTGTCGATGACCACAACGCCGTTGTCAGTGACGATGAAGGCCGTGTTCACCACGTTGCCGCCATTGTCCTTGGCAAAATTGTCGGTACTGCCCTCCAGCAACCAGGTGCCCTGGGCGATTTGCCGGGGTGCCAGCCGGTATTGCAAATCGGCCAGGGCGGGCAAGCCCAGGCCCACCAGCAGCAACAGCATCCAACGCATGACGGCTTCCCCCGTTAGTCACAAGCCAGGCACGGCATCACGGCACGGCGGCCTCGAAGCGGTTGCCGCTGTTGTCCTGCAATATCAACCGGGTCGGCCCGTGACCCTGCAGATCAAAGCCCAGGTTGGGGTTCTCGCTCACCGCCGGGTACAGCGCCAGCGTGGCAAGAACCTGGCCCTCGGCGCCCTGCAACTCGGCATGGTCGATGAAGAATTCAGGGATGCCACTGACCAGCCCGTTGTCCATCGGGTGCGCCACCTGCACCCGCAGACGGTCGCCGGCCCCACGCGGGTAACGCCCGCCCAGCACTTCACCCAGGTGCTCCTCCCAGCCGGGTTGCGTGCGCACCACGCTGGGCGCTGTACAGCCGCCGCCGGCGGCGTCGATCAGGGTCGAGCCCACATGCCAGGTACCGTCGCGGGTGAGTACCGCCGCACGTAACGGCGTTGCCTGCTCGATGCGGATACGGATGGACAGCCACGGCAGCACGCCCGGGCCGGGTTCGAAGTCGACGATGCGGGGCAAGGGGTTGAGCTCGGCCCAGGCGATGATCCGCACCACCTCCGCACCCAGCGCCCGGGCGTCGATTTCCAGCGGCACCTGGCGGGCATCTTCGGCAAACGGCGGCGCCAGCAGCTTGACCCGCTCATCGAAGACAAACGCGCCCTGCCCCAGCAGTTGCTTGTGGTAAAAGGCCCACATCACCGAAGGCACCGGGTCGGCGTTGCCGCGGCTGTCGCCCGCCATGGCGGGGCTCGTCAGCCAGCACAGCAGCAGTGTGGACAGCAGCCCGACCAGGCGCACGGCCGTCACTCCTCGACGTGAACGCTGTCGAGGTAGGTACGCACGGCCCACAGGGCTTCCTGGCTCAGGTAGTCAGCCATTTTTGGCATGTACACCCGGCCATCGCGCACGGCGCCGTTGCGCACGCGCTCCACAAACCATTCGTCCCCGGCATCACCGGCGTCGAGCATGCGCAGGTCCGGGGCGATGCCACCGGATTTCGCCTCCAGGCCATGGCAGGCCGCGCAATTCTGGTTGTAGGCAGAAGCGCCGATCTCCACCGCCCTGTCGTGCTCGGGGGAGGTGCGGTAAGGGTTGGCCATGGCCCAGCCGTTATCGTCGAGGGCGGCGCCGGTATCCTTCACCGGGGTCAGGCCCTTGGTCTCCACGGCCTCGGGCACCACATTGCCATGGGCCCAGGCCGTTCCGGCCACCAGCGCGCCGACCAACAGGCCTGAAGCAAGCACGACGTTGCGTTTGGTTTTCATTGTTATGCCCTCACGGTTGCACGCAAAGCCTCAACCACAGAGGCCGTGCCGCCATACTAAAAACCGCCCCGCAAGGCCCGAATGCTGCTTTGGTGGCCGCGGCCTCGTCCGTTGGTAGTAGGGCTTGTGGCGAAGGGCCAAAAGAGGTGGGCAATGGGAAGTTTTCCCGTGTTCACCGGGACTTTCTCCCTATGCCCAGGCCTCACGCCGGACCACCCTGTGCTGGCCAAAACTCCACAGGGAATTGCAACCATGACAACAAGATCGCTACCCGCCCCTTCCCCCCTGGCCCTGAGCGTGCGGGCCCTGTTGCTGGCCGGGAGCCTGGCCATGGGGACCGCGGCCACGGCGGCCACCCCACCCGCGGCACCTGCCACCAAGAACGTGACCTGGGAAGACATCGCCAACGACCACCTCACCACCACCGATGTGCTGCAGTACGGCATGGGCACCAATGCCCAGCGCTGGAGCCCACTGGCCCAGGTGAACGACAAGAACGTGTTCAAGCTGACGCCGGCCTGGTCGTACTCGTTCGGCGACGAAAAGCAGCGCGGCCAGGAGTCCCAGGCCATCGTCAGCGACGGCGTGGTGTACGTCACCGGTTCGTATTCGCGGGTGTTCGCCCTCGACGCCAAGACCGGCAAGCGCCTGTGGACCTACAACCATCGCCTGCCAGACAACATCCGCCCGTGCTGTGACGTGGTCAACCGCGGCGCCGCCATCTACGGCGACAAGATCTACTTCGGCACGCTGGATGCCCGCGTCATCGCGCTGAACAAGAACACCGGCAAGGTGGTCTGGAACAAGAAGTTCGGTGACCACAGCGCCGGCTACACCATGACCGGCGCACCGGTGCTGATCAAGGACAAGACCAGCGGCAAGGTGCTGCTGATCCACGGCAGTTCCGGGGATGAGTTCGGGGTGGTGGGCCAGCTGTTCGCCCGCGACCCGGAAACCGGCGAAGAGGTGTGGATGCGGCCCTTCGTCGAAGGCCACATGGGCCGCCTGAACGGCAAGGAAAGCACCCCGACCGGTGACGTCAAGGCGCCCTCCTGGCCCGACGACCCCACCACCGAGACCGGCAAGGTTGAAGCCTGGAGCCATGGCGGCGGTGCACCGTGGCAAAGCGCGAGCTTCGATGCCGAGACCAATACCATCATCGTCGGCGCTGGCAACCCCGGCCCCTGGAATACCTGGGCGCGAACCTCCAAGGACGGCAACCCGCACGACTTCGACAGCCTCTACACCTCTGGCCAAGTGGGCGTGGACCCCAGCACCGGCGAGGTGAAATGGTTCTACCAGCACACCCCTAACGACGCCTGGGATTTCTCTGGCAACAACGAGCTGGTGCTGTTCGACTACAAGGACAAGGACGGCAAGGTGGTCAAGGCCACCGGCCACGCCGACCGCAACGGTTTCTTCTACGTGGTGGACCGCAACAACGGCAAGCTGCAGAACGCCTTCCCCTTCGTCGACAACATCACCTGGGCCAGCCATATCGACCTAAAGACCGGCCGCCCGGTGGAAAACCCCGGCCAGCGCCCTGCCAAACCACTGCCGGGTGAAACCAAAGGCAAGCCGGTCGAGGTTTCGCCACCGTTCCTGGGTGGCAAGAACTGGAACCCCATGGCCTACAGCCAGGACACCGGCCTGTTCTACATCCCCGGCAACCAGTGGAAAGAGGAATACTGGACCGAGGAAGTGAACTACAAGAAGGGCTCGGCCTACCTGGGCATGGGCTTCCGCATCAAGCGCATGTATGAGGACCACGTCGGCACGCTGCGCGCCATGGACCCCACCACTGGCAAGCTGGTGTGGGAACACAAGGAGCACCTGCCGCTGTGGGCTGGGGTGCTGGCGACCAAGGGCAACCTGGTGTTCACCGGCACCGGCGACGGCTTCTTCAAAGCCTTCGACGCCAAGACCGGCAAGGAGCTGTGGAAATTCCAGACCGGCAGCGGCATCGTCTCGCCGCCCATCACCTGGGAACAGGATGGCGAGCAGTACATCGGCGTTACCGTGGGCTACGGCGGCGCGGTGCCACTGTGGGGTGGCGACATGGCCGAGCTGACCAAGCCCGTGGCACAAGGTGGGTCGTTCTGGGTGTTCAAGATCCCGAGTTGGGATAACAAGACCGCGCAGCGTTGACCCTGCCGGGGGCGGGCTTGCCTGCCCCCGTCATGCCTCTACAAGCCAGGAGACCTCGACCATGAACTACCTGCCACTCGCCCTGCTGCTGGCCCTGAGCCCCGCTTTCGCCACCCTGGCGGACGACGACGGTGGCGATGAACCGTTGGTGATCAACGGCTGCGTGATCGCCGAAGCCAGCCAGTGCCCCGGTGCAAACCTGCGCGGCGCCAAACTGGCCAACCAGGATATGCGCAAGATGAACCTGGCCGGTGCAGACCTGCGTGATGCCGACCTGCGCCATACCCGGCTGGACCTCGCCAACCTGGAAAAAGCCCGCCTGCAAGGCGCCAACCTGACCCGCGCCAGCCTGCAGCAGAGCAACCTGCGCCTGGCCGACCTCAGCGGCGCACGCTTGATGGCCGTGCAGGGCTGGGGCCTGTTCGCCCAGGGCGCGCAGTTCGAGAAAGCCGACCTCAGCGCGGCCTACCTGCAGTTCGCGCGGTTGACCGGCGCCAAGATGCAGCAAGCCAACCTGCAGGCCGCCGACCTGGAAATGGCCTGGTTGAGCAAAACCGACCTACAGGGTGCCCACCTCAACGATGCCAACCTGCAGGAGGCCAAGCTCGGCCAAAGCAACCTCGCCCGCGCCGACCTCACCGGTGCCCGCCAGCACTATGGCAACTTCCAGGATGCCGACATGGAAGGCTGCAGCGGCTGCCCCGACAGTTGGGACCATTGAGCCCCGTCAACCGGCCAGCCTTACCACGCCCAGCTGTATCCCCAGGTGCACCAGTTCTGCATGGGAGCTGACCTGCAGTTTGCTCTTGAGCAATGTGAGGTGGTTGGAAACGGTCTTGGTGCTGATGCATAGCTGGCCTGCGATGGACCGCGTCGGCGTGCCGTTGGCCAGCATCATGAAGATCTCCAGTTCCCGTTGGGTCATGCGCTGCAACCGTGGGTCCTGGGCGCTTGGCTGGGAGGCGCAGGCCAGTTGCGTGGCCAGCGGCTGCTCGATGTAGGCGTGCCCGGCCATGACCCGCTGCACGGCCTCGACCAGTACGTGCGGGTCGGCCTGCTTGGTCACATAACCCATTGCGCCCGCATCCAGCACTTGCCGCACGATCAGGGGTTCGTCGTGCAGGCTGAAAAACAGCACCCGCAACTGAGGCAGGCGTTGGCGCAGGCGGCGCAGGGTTTCCAGGCCGCTGATGCCCGGCAGGCCAAAGTCCATGATGACCAGGTTGGGCACCTGCTCATGCACCCGGGCCAGCGCCTCTTCACCATTGGCCGCTTCGCGCACCTGCAGCGCGGGGAACGCTGCGAGCAGCAGGCTGGCATAGCCACGGCGGACCACAGCGTGGTCATCTACCAGCACGATATTCATGGCGACACTCCTGCGCGGCTTTTTTGCCATCGTAGGGCCGCCCGGCCGGGTGTTGGCTACTACTTTGGTACTGCCCGGGCCGTCTGATCGTCGCATTCACAATTGCGCAGCCCTGGCATGTAATGGCGCTATAACAAGAAGGATCTGACCATGCCACGTGCCCTGCCCCGGCTGCCATGCCTCCTGCTGGCCGCCGCCGCGTCATGCCTCTCGCCGGGCGGCGCCCACGCCGAAACGCCCGCGCTGTTCACGCCCGATGGCTACCGCGCCACCTTGTACCGCAGCCCTACGCCCCAGGAAGTTGCAGGCGGCACAGTCATCGACACCGCCACCTTGCAGCACTTGCTGAACCAAGAGCCACGCCCTGTGCTGATCGACGTCTACCGCCGCCAGTGGCTCCAGGGCCGCTTCATCGAGGACGAGCCCCACGCCAACCTGCCGGGCAGCCTGTGGCTGGCCAACACGGGTGATGGGCAGCTGACGCCGGCCTGGCAGGCCTATTTCGCTCACAACCTGCAACGGGCCACCGCCGGCCAGGCTGAGCAACCGCTGGTGTTCTATTGCCGGTCCGATTGCTGGCTGAGCTGGAACGCGGTAAAACGCGCTGCAGGGCTGGGGTACCGCACGCTCTATTGGTACCGCGACGGCCTGGATGCGTGGCAGCAGGCCAATTTGCCCGTGCAACCCGCGCAACCTGTGCCGTTCCCTTGAAACTGCCGCCATGCCAGAGCGTGTCCGGGCCATCCAATAACAAAAAGGTGAAAAGACCATGTACAAAATCTTGATCGCCGACGATCACCCGCTGTTCAGAGAAGCCATCCACAACGTCATCAGCGACGGTTTCCAGGGCACCGAGGTGATGGAAACCGCCGACCTGGACAGCGCCCTGGCGTTGACCCAGGCGCATGACGACCTCGACCTGATCCTGCTGGACCTGAACATGCCGGGCATGCACGGCCTGAACGGCCTGATCACCTTGCGCAACGAGGCGCCCACCACGCCGGTGGTGATCGTATCCGCCGAGCAGGACAAGCAGATCGTGCTGCAGGCCATTACCTACGGTGCGGTAGGGTTCATCACCAAGTCCTCCCCGCGCGGGCAGATGATCGAGGCCATCGAGCAGATCCTCAACGGCAACGTGTACCTGCCCCCCGACATCATTCGTGCGCAAAAAAGCACAACCAGCCGGCGCCTGAGCGATGCCCCCAGTTTCCCGCCTGAGATGCTGCAAGCCTTGACTCGCAAGCAGTTGCTGGTGCTCGAACGCATGACCAAGGGCGAGTCGAACAAGCAGATCGCCTACACCCTGGATATTGCCGAGACCACGGTAAAGGCCCACGTCTCGGCCATCTTGCGCAAGCTCAACGTGCACAACCGGGTACAGGCCATTCTCAGTGCCGGGGACATCGACTTTACCGACTACCTGCGCCGCTAGGCACGCGGGGGCTGATGCATGGCCAGTAAATGAGTCATGGCAGTTTTCAGCTTCATGGGCCGCACCGGCTTGTGCATCAGCGTGTGGCCCAGCTCGCGTACTTGCTGCTTGAGCTCATTGCTGTAGTTGGCCGTGATCATCAACGCTGGGAGTGGCCGTGCCCGGCGCCCATTGATGCGCGCCACTGCATCCACACCGTTGCAGTCGTTGTCCAGGTGGTAATCGGCAATCAGCAAGTCGGCATGGGCGTGGAAGTTGTCCACCTGGCGGGCCAGGTCTTGCTCCGAGAGCGCGGTAACCACCCGGCACCCCCAGCCCTCCAGTAACGTGCGCATGCCGGCACAGATGGCGGCGTCGTTGTCCAGCACCCAGACCTGGGCGCCACGCAGGCATTCAAGCATCGGCTCGCACACGGCCTGGGCCAGCGGAGCTTTGGGTGCAGCAGCGCTCAACGGCACCTCCACGGCGAACACCGACCCTTTGCCAGGCCATGACCGCACCGCGATGCGGTGGCCAAGGATGCCCGCGATCTTTTCCACGATCGCCAGCCCCAGCCCCAGGCCGCGGTCCTGGTCGGGCCGCTGCACGGCCCCGCGCTTGAACTCCTGGAACATCTCCTCCAGGTGCTCTTCGGCGATCCCGATACCGCTGTCCCATACCTCGATGCGCACCCGGTCGCGCAAGCGACGGCAACCCAGCACCACCCGGCCCGTCGGGGTGTAGCGGATGGCATTGCTGAGCAGGTTGCGCAGCACCCGCGCCAGTAGCAGGATATCGCTGCGCACCACCGCCGAGCAGCCCACAAAGTGCAGCGCCAGGCCTACACTGCGCGCCACCTGGGCGTATTCGGCGGCCAGGTTGTCCATCAGTTCGGCCAGGGCGAAGGGCGCGATATCGGCCTTGATCACCCCGGCGTCGAGCTTGGAAATGTCTACCAGGGTACCCAGCAGGTTCTCCACGTCCTCCAGCGAGTTGCTGACGTTGCGCACCAAGTGCGCACTGGCCTGTGGGTCGCGGCGTTCGAGCAAGGCCGCGGTGAACAGCCGTGCGGCATTGAGCGGTTGCAGCAGGTCGTGGCTGACAGCCGCCAGAAACTTGGTTTTCGACAGGTTGGCCTGCTCGGCCTCGCGCTTGGCTTCTTGCAGCCGCGCCTCGGCACGGCGGCGTTCGTCGATTTCGCGCAGCAGCTGGCCGTTGAGCGAGGTCAGTTCGGCGGTGCGCTCGCGCACGCGCAATTCCAGATGCTGGTAGGCCTGGTGCAATGCCTGCGAGGTATTGCGCCGCTCGGTGATGTCGCGGATCAGCACAAAAATACCCACCACCTCCCCCCCCGCCAGACGGTTGGGCACATAGGAGCGCAACATGTAGCGCTCCTGACCGCTGGTGTTGGTTTCGGCGAACTCGAACGTGACGCTCTCACCAGCCAGGGCCCGTGCCACATAGGCCTCCAGGCGCTGACAGTGTTGCTCGCTGTGGGCTTCGCGCAGGCTCTGGCCCAACATCAGGCCACTGGGCCAGCAGTACCATTGCTCGTACACCTTGTTGGTGAACTCGTAGACCAGGTCAGCGTTGAGGTAAGCGATAAGGGCCGGCACATGGTCGGTGATCAACCGGATCCAGCGGGCGCTTTCACTCAACGCCTCCGCATGCTGGTAACGCTCGGTGATGTCGGTGAAGGTATTGACGAACCCGCCGGTGGGTAACGGGTGGGTGCGGATCTCCAGCATGCGGCCGCCGAACAGGCGTTGTTCGCACTCGTGCAGCACGCGCCCGTGCGCATCACGGCTGTCGGGGGTAAGCAGCCGCAGCTCGCTGTCGGCGATCACGTCGGCGAAGGGGCGGTGTGCAGCCACTGGTGCCAGGCCGCTAAGCTCCAGAAAACGCCGGTTCCACAGCTCCAGCACGCCCTCGGCATTGACCATGGCCACGCCCTGGGACAGGTTGTCCACCGCCCGTTGCAGCAGGTGCGACTTCTGCGCCAACGCCTGCTCGCGGCGCAGGGTCTCGCTCTGCTTGACCTCGGTGATATCGGTGAACAGGATCACCCGTCCACCGTCGCAGGTAGGCCGCTCGCTCACCTGCAACCAGCGCCCGTTGTGTTGCCGGTACAGCACGTTTTCTTCAGCATGGCCGCGCGGCTCTTCACTGAACAACCCGCTGCCGGCCATCAACCGCCTGACTTCGGCCAGCCGCATGCCGGCCATGATGCGCACCCGTCGGTTGGCCCAGAATGCCTTGAAGCGGCTGTTGCACAGCACCATGCGCAGGTTGTGATCGAACAGCACGAAGGCGTCCGAGATGCTTTCGATGGCATCGACCAGGTGCTGATGAGCCGTTTCGGCGCGCAAACGGGCCTCGCTGAGCAACTGGTTGCCCGCCTTGAGCTCCGCCATGGCCTGGTTGAGGGCGTCGGTACGCTCGCGCACCTGTTCGGCCAGCACCACCGAATGCTGGAACGCCGCATACGGGCCGTTGCCCCGCGTGGCACCGGTTTCGATGCGCTCGATCAGCGCACCATTGATGCGTTGCAGCTTGTGGTTTTCATGCTGCAGCCGAGCGATTTCGGCGTGCAGCTCATCGACCGATGGGGGGGTGATTGCGGGCAATGGCAACGCCGGTGAAGGTCTGGTTGATGTGCATGCCATTGAACTGTTCTCCGTAGGTGTTGAAGCCGATCACCCGTTGCTCGCGCAGAAACGCCCCGACCGGCTCCAGGCCGCGCTGGCCCTCGAGCTCCAGGCGGCGCAGAAAACAGTCGCAACCAATGGTCAGCAACAGCGGGCCCAGGCGCTGCTGCAAGCCTTCGAACAGCTGATGCAGGTTCGGCAACAGCGGGCCTGGGGTCATGGCGGTCAGCACGATGCCGGTTTCCACAGCGCAGTAGAAGCTCAGGCTCAGGTCGGCGTGCACCTGCTGGATGGCCCGTACGTAATGCTGGTCGTGCATGCGCACGGCCAAGGGGTGGGCGGCGAATACACGGTGGTCCAGCGCCGCCACCGGCACACCGATCAGCCGGGCATATTCCTCGGCGGCAGGCTCGGCGTTCAGCTCGTAGACCCTGCGCTGGGTGCTGTCAGCGCCGGTAACCACCAGTTTGTCCTGCCGGGGCAGGATGTGGTGGGTGGTGAACACCTCGAAATCTAGCCAGGTGTTGACCAGCACCACTACGGCTGCCCCCGTGTGAAATGCCCCGGCGTAGTACACGTGGGTACGGGTCAGGTAGTTGTCGTCCCCGGCCGACCCGCCAAAATGCGGGATGTCACCCAAGGCTGCGCTGAAGGCTGCCAGCACCGTCTCTTCACGGCTGGACAGCCCATCGAGCAAGGTCAGCGCAAAACTGTGGCCTTTGATAGGCGCCAGGGTGTTACTGCGACAGCAACTCACCAGCCGCTCGACCGTCTGCTGGGCGTCGATCAGGCTGAAGCGCTCCATTTCGTCGATCAACTCTGCGGCGATCGAGAAGTGGCGGTGGTCAAAACCGACCGCCGTGACGCAATTGCGCCCATAGCCTTGCGGGGTGATTTCACCGGCGCTGGTGCAGCCCACCAGGCGAATGCCGCCGAAACCCTGCTCCAGGGCTTCGGCCAGCGTCGGCAGGTCGTACTCGGCCGTGCAGAAAAACAGCACGAACCCCAGGTGCGGATGCAGCAGTTGACGCGCCAGTTCCTGGGCGGCCAGGCGGGCATCGCTGGCCTGGGACATGGCGCTAACCACGCCCTCGTTGTGCGCCTGCTGCATCGTGGTCTCCGGCATGGGCTGGCTGAACGGTCAGTGTACGAAGCCCGCGCCGGGGCACGAATGCTACTTGGGTAGCGGGTGGGGGCTTCGATGGTTGTAGTTGCGGCTGCCGCGCTTGGCCGGCTGCTTACCAGGTGAGTACCGCACCTACGGCAAAGGTGTCGGTGTCTTCGTTCTGGGCGCTGGTGCCATGCCCATCGATAGAGAACTGGTTGTACTCGGCCACCAGCTTGAGGTTGTCGTTGATGTCATGGAACAACGCAATGCCGCGGGTTTGGTAATCTGCGCCGCTGCCCACCGCGCCATTGCCGTCGTCCTTGGTCTTGCCGTAGGACAACGCCAGGCGGTTCTTGCCCAGCTTGTACGACGCCTGCAACAAGTAGCCATCGCTGTCGACGTTGCGCAGCACCGGCTCCCCCGCATTGTTGGTGAAGAACGGGTTGATGCCTTTGGCCTGGAACCCTGAACCGGTCACAGAGAAGCCACCCATCTTGGCCTGTACGCCATAGCCAAGCCCCTTGGAGGTCACGGCGTTCACGTCGGCGTCGGTGTTGTCGGAGGTCTGGTAGCTGCCGTTGAGCCAGCTGTAGACCTGCGCACCGCCCAGGTCGAACTGGTAAGTGATTTCAGCCTCGGTACGCGGGTTTTTCTGGTAGGCCTTGCCGGTTGGGCTGCTGTCGTTGGTGTCCACCGGGTCCATGATGCCCACCGCTACCCGCAGCCCCTGCATGACCGGCGTACGGTAGGTGATCTGGGCGGTTGGGAACGGGTACGGGTAGCCGCTGCCGATATTGCCGAACGAGACACCGCCACCGTCCACCAGCCCGAGCGTATCGCTGACCTGACCGTAGCCGGCAAGCAGTTCGTCCAGCAGAATGTTGGAGCGGGCAAACAGCCCGAAGTCCTTGCCGATCAACACTTCACCCCACGCCGGGTTGGCCACGGTGCCGTAGAACTGCCTGACATCGATGGCGGTATCGGTGCCGTTGCTTTCGCTGTCATTGATGCTGACCCAGAACGAAGCGCGTGCACCGAGTTTAAGGTCATCCACCTGTTTGCCCATGTTGAAGCCCAGGTAGTTGGGCAGAAACCCCATCTTTACCCGCGACTGGCGGCGGTCGAACTGCTCGCCTTCACGGTCGACCTTGCTGTTGACGTAAAAGGCATTGATGTAGCCATCGGTCGAGAACGTGGTCTGGTCCTTGTCATACAGCATTATTTCGGCACTGGCGGCCTCGCTCAGGCACAGCGCTGCAACGCTCAACGTGGCAGCTGCGAGCAGACGGGGGTGCGGGTTCTTATTGTTGTACATGGCGCGCTCCGGAACGGGGACGGGTTGTCGGAGGCGATTATCAGAAGCGGCATGGGCGCAGGGTACGCTGCTTTGGGGGGCATTGGCCTGGGCTTTGGGCAGCCTGGCCGGGCGCAATGATTCAGTGCCGGGACCGGGCTAAGCCAGGTCTCGGCACTTCAGGCCTACGCCTGGGTAGCAGGCAGGGCCTGGCACTTGCGCAGGCCGCGGGAAGGACATACATGAGGAGTACCAGGCAAGCACCGCCTGGCAAGCGTTGGCGTCAGGAGACCAGGGCCGAGGGGCGCTGGGATACCGGCCTTGGGAACCTGTGGGGTTGCTGCCAGGCCAATTGCGCCTGCACCTCGCCGGCTGCCTGCAGCACCTTCTGTGCCCAGTGCCGGTCCTTGGGGCACACCACCACCACGCGGAAACCATGGTCTACGCCTTCGAGGCGCACGCCTTCGGAATCGTCGACATGCAGGTCGATATCGAACGCCGACGGCAACTTCGACGGCGCCAGGGTCAGGCCCTTGTCAGCCAGCACCTGCTGGTGTCGGTCGCTGTTGACCACGCCATCGACGCGGATGCCATACAGCATCAGCCAGCGGCGGATATAGGCCGGCGTGCGGCCGGACGAGGTATAGATCCAGATGCTGCAGCCCTGCCGACGCAAGTCACGGATGAGCGCGCGGGTGCCCTTGCGCAGCGGCTCGCCCCACCAGCGGTGGACAAACGCGGGCAAGCGGCTGCCCTCTGCCGCCGCATGGTCCGGCTGGCAGGCCAGCGTGTCGTCGATGTCGAACGAAATACGCACCTGTGGGCGGCGCAGTGTACGCGCCAGGGCCCGTTGGCCTCGCTGCAGCATTGAAATACGCTCCATCAGCGGCTACCCCCATGAGCATGCGCCCCACGCAGGAAGAACTTGCCAGGGGCAGGTGCCTTAGCTTCAAGGAAGGCAGCGTATTTTTTCTTGATCTTGGGCAATTCGTACAAAGCTTTCACACCATGCTTGGCGGAGTTGCGAATGACCGAGGACGGGTTGAAGTAGCCCTCGGCGTTGTCCAGCGACAGCACGAATGGTGGTAACCCTGCGCGCATCAGCAGGTAACTGACGATCAGCGAACCGGTGCGGTTGTTACCTTCGATGAACAGCTGCGGCTTGCTGAGGATGCGCACATAAACGCCCGCTGCACGTTTCCAGATCGAGTCGCTGCCGTAGGAACAGTACCAGTTGTAAAGGTCCTTGATGCCGCCTTCGACGTTGTTGAAAAAGTGCGCCTCGGTGGCGGCCAGGTGCGGCGCGAATTCCTTGCGCCGCTCAGGGTCGCTGCCGCACAGCACGGTGGCATTGATTTCGAGCATCAGGTTCAACTGCTGCAGGTCGAACAGGTCGATACCGCGAGCGACATAGTCGTCAATCAGCGCATAGCCTTCAAGCACATTCAGCAGCACCTCGTCGGTGAACGGGTCGCGGGGTTCGGTAAAGTGCCGGCTGAGTTCGGCAAAGTGCCCCTGCACCTCGCGCAGTGCGCGCTCTATCGCTGAAAGATCAAGTCGGGGTATGGCTGCCATCGGTTATCCCTGGTTACATTTTAGTGACACACATGCAGCCGGGTGCAGGCGCCTTCCTGGCCCCTGCACCCGGCTGCCTGAAGCGCATCAGCGTCAGCTGAACTTGCCGCTGATGTAGTCGGAAGTGAGCTGCTCACGCGGGTTCTGGAAAATCTGGGTTGTCGGGCCCATCTCGACCAGGTAGCCGGTACGGGTGCCCTGGGTGATGTCCACCGAGAAGAACGCGGTGGTATCCGCCACGCGGATCGCCTGCTGCATGTTGTGGGTGACCAGAGCGATGGTGTAGTCCTTCTTCAATTCCACCATCAGTTCTTCTACCCGCCGCGTGGCGATCGGGTCCAGGGCCGAGCAAGGCTCGTCGAGCAACAGCACTTCAGGCTCGGTGGCAATGGCGCGGGCGATGCACAGGCGTTGCTGCTGGCCGCCGGACAACGACAGGCCGCTGACCTTGAGCTTGTCTTTCACCTCGTCCCACAGCGCGGCCCCTTGCAAGGCGTGTTTCACGCGGTCGCCGATATCACCCTTGTAGCGGTTCAGGCGCAGGCCGAAGGCAACGTTGTCGAAAATGCTCATGGAAAACGGGTTGGGCTGCTGGAACACCATGCCGATGTAGCGGCGCACCACGACCGGGTCAACACCCTTGCCGTACACATCCTGGCCCAGGAAGTGTACGTGGCCTTCGAAGCGGAAACCCTTCACCAGGTCATTCATGCGGTTGAGGCTGCGCAGCACGGTACTTTTGCCGCAGCCGGACGGGCCAATGAAACCGGTGATCTCGTTTTTACGGATAGGCACGTGGCTGTCGCGCACGGCCATGAAATTGCCGTAGAAAATCTTGTCCAGCTTGCAGTCCATGACGATAGGGGCTTCGCTGGCCAAGGGAGCGGCTCTTTGGGCGGTGGATACGTTCACGGTCGAATGCTCCCTTTCTCAATACTTGGGCTTGCCGAAAACTCGGCTAAGAATGTTGATTACCAGCACGATCATCACCAGTACCAGCGAGGCCGCCCAGGCGAGCTCGAGCTGGTTGTCGAACGGCATGCCGGAGAAGTTGTAAATGAGCACGGCCAACGATGCAGTCGGGTTCATCACCGCCAGGCTGCCGTCGTGGTAGATCCAGTAGTTGCTGAACAGCGCGGTGAACAGCAGCGGTGCGGTTTCGCCCGCGGCCCGTGCCACGGCCAGCATGACGCCGGTCAGGATGGCCGGCAGCCCGGTGGGCAGCACGATTTTCCAGATGACCTGGGCACGGGTGCAGCCCATGCCGTAGGCAGCGCCTTTCATGATCTTCGGTACCATCTTCATCGCTTCTTCGGCGGTGAGCACCACGATGGGCAGCATCAGTACCGCCAGCGCCACACCACCGGCCGGGGCCGAGTAGGTGCCCGTGGTCATCACCACCAGGGCGTAGGCGAACACACCCGCCAAGATCGACGGCAGGCCGGTAAGCATCTTGGCCGCGAAGCGTGCCGCGTTGGCCAGCTTGCTGTCAGGGCCCAGTTCGGCGAGGAACACCGCAGCCAGGATACCCACCGGTACTGCGATGGCGGCCGCAATGCCGACCATGACAAAGGTACCGGCCATGGCGTTGCCGAACCCGCCGCCCATTTCGAAGCCGGTGGGCGGCAACTCGGTGAACACTTCGAGGTTGAGCCGCGCACCGCCGCGGGTGATCAGCATGTACAGCACCGAAATCAGCGGCACGCTGGCCACCAGGGCGGCGAACCATGCCAGGCTGGTCAGCAGCACGCTGCGCAGGGCGCGGCCTTCGAGCTTGCGCTGCAGGCTGGGCAGCGCGGCAACAGGGGTCGAGAGGTCAGTCATCATTTATTACCCCGCTGGGCGTAGAGCATGATCATCGAGCCGAGCACGTTCACCAGCAGGGTGATGAACATCAGCACCAGGGCGGCGTACATCAGCACTTCCACCTCGTTGGGGCCAGCCTCCGGGAAGTTCAGCGCCAACAGTGCAGCCAGGGTATTGGCCGGGGCGAACAGCGACAGGGAAATGGTGTTGGCGTTGCCCACCAGCATGGCCAGTGCCATGGTTTCCCCCAGGGCGCGGCCCAGGCCGAGCACCAGGGAGCCGAAGATGCCAGTTGCAGCGGAGGGCACCATCACCTTGAGGATCGCTTCCCAATGGGTGGTACCCATGCCGTAGGCGGCCTGCTTGGTCTTCATCGGTACGCTGGTCAGCGCGTCCTGGGACACCGCCGCGATGGTCGGCAGAATCATGATTGCCAGTACCAGCGCCGCTGGCAGCAGGCCAGGGCCGCTCAGTGAAGTACCGAAGAAGGGGATCCAGCCCAGCTCGCTGTTCAGCCACGCCGTGAGCGGGCGGATAGCCGGGATGACCACGTAGATGCCCCACAGGCCATAGACCACGCTGGGGATGGCAGCCAGCAGCTCGACGATGGTGCGAAACACCGCCGCCAGCCTGGCAGGAAGAAAGTCCTGGGTCAGGAAAATAGCCATGCTGACGCCGAAGAAGCCTGCGATCAGCAATGCAATCAGGGCGCTGTAGAGCGTGCCCCAAATGGCAGGAAGAATGCCGTACTTGCCTTGGTTGACGTCCCAGACACTGCCGAACAGCACGTCGAAACCGTGCTTTTCGATGCCGGGCAATGCCTTGCGGCCCACTTCATAAACCAGCGCGAAGACCAGCGCCAGCACCAGCACCACGCCAATACGGGCGAGCGCGCGGAAGGTGCGGTCCACCAGAAAGTCTTTTGTCGACGGTGGCTGGCACGCGGAGTCTGGGTTATCCGGTATGGCAAAGGGTGTGTTCATTGGCAGGTTCCGGGACAGGGTGCAACACCCCCGGCGCGGTACACGCACGCCGGGAGCGCCTGGGTGTTACTGGATGTTGGCGGACGCTTTACGCACTTGCTCGACAACCGACGGTGGCAACGGGATGTAGCCCATGGAGTCGGCGATCTTCTGCCCTTCGGTCAGGCTGTACTCGACCATTTCACGCATGGCCTTGGCCTTGGCCGGGTTGCCGTTGTCCTTGCGGAAGATCATCCAGGTGTACGAGGTGATCGGGTAGGACTTGGCGCCATCCGGGTCGGGCAGCCAGGCCACGAGGTTTTCCGGCATGTTCACGGCAGCCAGGGCTTCTGCACCGCTCTCGGCGGTCGGTACCACATACTGGCCGGCCTTGTTCTGCAGCTGGGCGAAGTCCACCTTGGCCAGCTTGGCGAAGCCGTACTCGATGTAGCCGATGGCGCCTGGGGTCTGGCGAACGGTGGCGGTTACACCATCGTTTTTAGGCGATTTGATGAACTTGTCGGTGGCAGGCCAGTTGACGGTGTTGCCCTCACCCAACCCCTGCTTGAAGTCTGGGTTGATGGCCGACAGGTGCTTGGTAAAGACGGCGGTAGTGCCGCTGGAGTCGGCACGTACCACCACGGTGATCGGCGTGGCTGGCAGTTTCAGGTCAGGGTTGGCCGCAGCGATCTGTGGGTCGTTCCACTGGGTGATCTTGCCCAGGAAGATGTTCGAATACACATCACGTGGCAGTTTCAGGCCCTTGGGGTTGCCTGGCAGGTTGTAGGCCAGAACGATTTCGCCGGCAGTCATGGGCAGCAGTTGCACGCCCTCGCCTACTTTGGCGATGTCCGCTTCGCTCATGGCCGAGTCGCTGGCAGCGAAATCGACGGTCTTGTTCAGGAAGTCCTGAACGCCTGCGCCGCTACCCTTGGATTGGTAATCAACGGTGACACCCGCGGTCTTCTTGCTGAAGTCCTTGAACCAGGTCAGGTAGATCGGTGCAGGGAAACTGGCGCCGGAACCGGTCAGGCGGACGTTTTCTGCGGCGATGGATGCCGAGGTGGCGCAAAGGGAGACCGCAACGGCGAGTGCAGCAGACTTCATCAGGCGTATCATGGAAAAGCGCTCCGTGTGATGGCCGGCACACTTTGCATCAGCTGTGTTACAGCTTTGTGACCATCCGGTGGCACCCCGCTAGCCAAGGCACCGGCGAGGGCCTGGGCACACCGATGGAACGCTGCCGGCGCACCGAACTCCCACTCTTCAGGCAGCGCGTTTGGCGCTGCGCGCCCTTACCTGGAGGAAGCCCTGCATGAAGAAAATCCTGATGGTGCTGACATCCCATGATCAACTGGGTAACACCGGCAAGAAAACCGGCTTCTGGCTGGAGGAGTTCGCCGCTCCTTATTATGTCTTCATCGACAATGGCGCCGATGTGACCCTTGCTTCGCCCAAAGGCGGCCAGCCACCCCTGGACCCTAAGAGCGACGAGGCCGATGCCCAGACTGATGCCACCCGGCGCTTTGCCAGCGACGCCGAGGGGCAGGCGGCCCTGGCTGATACCGTGCCCCTGGACCAGGTGGACCCCTACCACTTCGATGCCGTGTTCTACCCAGGCGGCCATGGGCCATTGTGGGACCTGGCCGAAGACAAGCACTCGATCACCCTGCTGCAGGCATTCTATGCAGCCAACAAGCCGATTGCCGCCGTGTGCCACGCACCCGGGGTGCTGAAGAACGTCAAGGCACCTGACGGGCACCCTGCTGTGAAAGGCAAGCAGGTTACAGGCTTCACCAACAGCGAAGAAGCGGCTGTAGGGCTTACCGATGTGGTGCCGTTCCTGGTCGAAGACATGCTCAAGGCCAAAGGCGGTGCCTACTCCAAGGGGGCTGACTGGTCCAGCCATGTGGTCGAGGATGGGCATTTGATAACGGGCCAAAACCCCGCTTCCTCCGAAGCCGCAGCCGAGGCGCTGCTTGCCCGGCTGGCACAGGAACCTGGCGCCTGACCGCCCAGCCCTGCCACTTCCGCCCTTTGAGCAAACGTTTACGGAATTATTGCTCAGGGGCGGTGGTCAGACGGGTAGCGCACAGTTATCGCTCGCGCGTTACCTTGCGAGCCCACACGGATGTCCCCTCTAAAACCTGAGTGCGCCTAGCCTGAGTACTGCCATGAAAGTGTGCGAACTTCCAAGATGTCCGACTGTCCTGCTGGTGGAGGACGAACCCATCATTCGCGAACTGATTGCCATCGCACTTGAAGACCTGGGCGCCACGGTCACCAGCGTTGAAACCGCGCAGGAGGGCCTGGAAATGACCTCGCATTCCTCCTTCTCGATGCTGCTGACCGACGTACGTACCCCCGGGACCGTCGACGGGCTGGAGCTGGCGCGCCAGGTCGGCAAGCAACAGCCGGACACGCGTATCGTGGTCATGAGTGGCTATCACGACCCCTCCAGCCAGGCGCTGCCATTGGGTGCCGTGTTCCTGCCCAAGCCGTGGACGCTTGATCATTTCATTGGCGTGGTCAGCGATCAGTTATCGCGCTCCGCAAAACCGCTGGCACAGCCACTGAGGTGATGCCGTATCAGCGCCCTGATATTCAGGGCGCTGATGGGGTTCTCAGGCGATCCCCGTTGGCCCGTCCAGCACCTGCCTGACCCGCCTTGCCAAATCATGTGGTTGGCAGGGTTTGGAAATCACATCAAATTCCGACCCGCCGATATCCGTGCGTTCGATCGAGTTCTCTGCGTAACCCGTAGTCAGCAGCACCTTTATCTGCGGCTGCAGGCGGCGCACTTCCCGCGCCAGCATCACGCCGTTCATGCCACCCGGCATGATGAGGTCGGTGAACAGCAGGTCGTAGCGTTCACCCGCCTGGATGAGCTTCAGCGCCTCGCGCGCGTTAAGCACCATGTCTGCGTCATAGCCATAGTTTTCCAGCACCATCTTGGCCAATTCGGCGACGTCCGGGCGGTCCTCGACAATCAAAATGCGCTCTGTGCCCGAGCTGCGCTCCGCAAGTTTTACGGGTTTTTCCTGCACCGGGCTTGCTTCATCCACCGGGAAATACAAGCGCAACGTAGTGCCTTCGCCTTCTTCGGTATAGATACGCGCAGCGCCCCCTGACTGCCTGGCAAACCCATACACCATCGACAGCCCCAGCCCGGAGCCTTTGCCCTCCTCCTTGGTGGTGAAGAACGGGTCCATCACCCGGTCGCGGATGCTGGCTGGCATCCCGATACCATTGTCGGTAATCGAGATGCTGACATAGCTGCCGGGCAACAGCCCATCAAAGGACTGGTTGATATCGCTCACCTGGATATTGCGGGTTTCGATGAACAGGTGGGGCCGTTTGCGGCCGATCAGGGCGTCCCGCGCATTCATGAAGATATTCAGCAGCGCGACCTCGGCCTGGGTGCCATCGATACGGCAATTGCGCAGTTGCGGATCCAGGTCGTAATCCACCGTCACCTCGCCGCCGAAGGTGCGCTCGATGATGGGGCGGACGTCATCAATGAGGTGGTTGAGGTTAAGCACCCTGCCGTGCAACTTCTGTTTGCGGGCGAATGCCAGCAATTGTTTGGTCAGCGTGCTGGCCCGGTCCACGGCGGTTTGCGCGTGGCCGACACTGCGGCGAATGCGGCTCAGGTCGGGCTGGGCCTTGTCGGTCTCGTTGGCAACCAGGCCCATGTAGCCGCCCATGACCTGCAGCAGGTTGTTGAAGTCATGGGCGATACCGCCAGTGAGCTGGCCGAGGGCTTCCATCTTCTGCGCTTGGCGCAGGGCGTCCTCGGCATCGCGCCGACGGCTCACATCCAGCTGCGAGGCGAAGAAATAAATCAGGTCACCCCGTTCGTTGAAAATGGGCGAAATGAACAAGGCATTCCAGAAGCTCGAGCCATCCTTGCGGTAGTTGAGCACTTCCGTGGCGATATCGACCCGGCGGCTGATGGCGTCGCGGATGGCATCCACCACCGCCACTTCGGTTTCGGCGCCCTGCAGAAAACGGCAATTGCGCCCCAGGATCTCGCTGCTGGCATAGCCGGTCATCTCCAGAAAGGCGCGGTTGGCAAAGATGATCGGGTTGTCCTCGCGGTTGGGGTCAGTCACGATCATCGGCATGCGCGTGGTTTGCACCGCCGCGAAAAACATGTCGTGCGGCAGCTTGGAGATATCCCCGGAAGCCTGATTGCTGACGCGTGCCTTCTTGTCCGTCACGGGACTCTCCTGAATGAACAGTGGTGCAAATCGTCAACTCTTGACAACGGCGCAGCCCAAGTTGCTCATTCGGCGTTCACCGTTTACGAAACTTATGCCGAACACCCACTGTCGACTCGTTCACGCCTGGCCTATCCTGCACAATGAACTGCCAGGCCCCGCACCTAACAAGCAGGATGCTGCTGCCCGTGGAATCTCATGAATCTATCGCTGCGTAACAACGTACAGGTCACCGGTAGCGGCCCAGCCACCCTGGTGTTTTCCCACGGTTTCGGCTGCGACCAGTCCATGTGGAAGTACCTGCTGCCCCACTTTCACGGGCGCTTCAGGCTGGTGACCTACGACTTGGTAGGCGCCGGGCAATCGGACCTCACCGCCTACGACCGCCGCAAATACGACTCGCTGCTGGGCTACGCCCAGGACCTCAACGAGATAATCGATGCCTTCGCCGAAGGCCCGGTGATCGTGGTCGGCCATTCGGTCAGCGCAATGATCGGCGCCCTGGCCGACCGCAAGCAGCCAGGGCGCATCGCTGCCCATGTTATGGTCGGGCCGTCCCCTTGCTACATCGATGACGGCGACTACATAGGGGGCTTCAAGCAGGCCGATATCCAGAGCCTGCTCGACACCCTCGACAGCAATTACCTGGGTTGGTCCAGCACCATGGCGCCCGTGATCATGGGGGCACCCGGGCAGCCGGCGCTGGGCGTTGAGCTCACCAACAGCTTCTGCCGTACCGACCCTGAAATTGCCGGGCACTTCGCCCGCGTCACGTTCCTGTCGGACAACCGCCAGGACATTGCCGGCCTGGCCACACCGGTACTGATCCTGCAGTCCCACGATGACCTGATCGCCCCCGTTTCGGTGGGTGAGTATCTGCATGCGGTCATGCCCAACAGTACGCTGTGCCTGATCGAGAACATCGGCCACTGCCCGCACATGAGCGCACCCACTGCCTGCTCCGAGGCCATGGACGCGTTCTTGCAGCCCTGGGCGCTCGGCCAATGACCCCCGAAGACGCCCTGCCGCTGGTAGAGCAGCTGTACGAAGGCGCCCCCTGCGGCCTGGTCGTCACTACCGAAGCCGGTATTATCGTGCGGGCCAACCAGACCTTCTGCAACTGGCTGGGGCACTCGCTGGAAACCTTGTTGCAGCGCAGGTTTCAAGAGCTGTTGACCATGGGCGGGCGCATTTTTCACCAGACCCACTGGGCACCGTTGATGAAAATGCAGGGCTCCGTGGCGGAGGTGAAACTTGAAGTGCTGCACCGCGACGGCCATGTCATCACCATGTTGCTCAATGGGGTACGGCGCGAGCACGCCCATGGCGTATTCCACGAAATGGCCCTGTTCGGCACCATCGAGCGTGACCGCTATGAACGTGAACTGCTGGCTGCGCGGCGCCGGGCCGAACAGTTGCTGGCCCAGACCACTGAAGCGGAAGCGGCGCTGCAACACGCCAAACAGGAGCTTGCCGACGCCTACCATGATGCCCAGCGGCGCGCGGCCTTTGCCGAACAGATGGTGGCGATCGCCAGCCACGACCTGAAAAACCCGCTGACGGCGATCAAGATGGCCACCCAGTTGCTGGAGCGCGGCGAGCACCGGGAAAAGGAGCGGCGCCTGCTGAGCAGCATCAGCCATTCTTCGGAACGGGCGCGGCGCATGATTGCCGACCTGCTCGACTTCGCCTCGGTGCGGATCGGCGAAGGCATCACCATCCGGCGCAGCCCTACGGACCTGCCAAGAACCGTGGATCAAAGCGTCAACGAGTTGCGCGTGGCCTTTACCCACGCCCACATCCGCCACCTGTCCCGCGGCCATGGCGAGCTGGACATCGACGGTGATCGGCTGCAGCAGATGATTGGCAACCTGGTTGCCAACAGCGTGGCGTACGGGGACCTCGCCCACCCCATCACCCTGACCACCGACCTGCAGCCCCACGCCGCCGTGATCGCCGTGCACAACCATGGCCCCTGCATCCCCGAGCGTTCGCTGCCAACGCTGTTCGCCCCGATGACGCGCGCCAGCAGCCACCGCGACCCGGTGCGCTCCATCGGCCTGGGCCTGTTCATCGTCAGCGAGATCACCCAGGCGCATGGGGGCGCTGTCACCGTCAGTTCCGACGCGGTGTACGGCACCACCTTCACCATCCGCCTGCCAGTCGGGGCAGGTGCCTGCTGAGGCCGGTGCGCGCCGGGAGCTGAACTATACTCACGCCGTGGTTAACCCTGAACTGCACAACCGACCTTGCAGGAGCTGAACCATGAGAGCACTGACCTTCCACGGCGCGCAGGATGTCCGGGTCGATACGGTTCCAGACCCAACGCTCCAGGCCGATGACGACGTCATCTTGCGCGTGACTGCCACGGCCATCTGCGGGTCGGACCTGCACCTTTACCACGGCAGGATTCCGCAGACCGAACCGGGCGATATCTTCGGCCATGAATTCATGGGTATCGTCGAAGAGGCAGGCCCCGGCGTTACAGACCTGAAGGTCGGGGATCGGGTAGTCATCCCCTTCGTGATTGCCTGTGGCAACTGCTTCTTCTGCCAGCACGACCTGTTTGCCGCCTGCGAAACCACCAATACCGGGCGCGGCGCCATCATCAATAAAAAAGTGATCCCGCCAGGGGCAGCCCTGTTTGGCTACAGCCACCTGTATGGCGGCATACCGGGCGGCCAGGCGGATTACGTGCGGGTACCCAAGGCCAATGTGGGGCCGTTCAAGGTGCCCACGGCGTTGCCGGACGACAAGGTGCTGTTCCTCTCCGACATCCTGCCGACGGCCTGGCAGGCTGTGACCAATGCCGAGGTAAGCCAGGGCTCGACAGTGGCCATCTACGGGGCCGGGCCTGTGGGGCTGCTGAGCGCGGCCTGTGCCCGCATGCTGGGCGCCCAGACCATCTTCATGGTGGATCACAACGACTACCGCCTGGCGTTCGCCCGCGATGCCTACGGTGTGGTGCCGATCAACTACGAACAGGATGATGACCCGGCAGACAGCATCATCCGCCTTACCCCAGGCAAGCGCGGCGTCGACGCGGCCATTGATGCGGTGGGCTTCGAAGCCAAAGGCAGCACTGCCGAGGCGGTACTGACCACCCTCAAGATCGAGGGCAGCAACGGCAAGGCCTTGCGCCAGTGCATTGCTGCCGTGCGCCGAGGTGGGGTGGTGAGCGTGCCAGGCGTGTATGCGGGGTTCATCCACGGCTTCATGTTCGGCGACGCATTCGAAAAAGGCCTTACCTTCAAGATGGGCCAGACCCACGTGCACAAATACCTGCCGCAGTTGCTCGAGTACATCGAGGCGGGCCGGTTGCAGCCCGAACAGATCGTTACCCACCGCATGGCGCTCGAAGAAGCCACCCTGGCGTACAAACTGTTCGACCAGAAAAAAGACGATTGCCGCAAGGTGATTCTGGTACCTGGTGCGGCGGCGAGCGCATCGGTGAGCGGCATGTCGGCTTGATCGCAGGGTTGACTGACCGGGGCCGCCTATCGGCCCCAACCATCACCAGAAACTACAGGCTGAGGGTGTTGAGCGCCTTGATCAGCGCATCAAGCGTGAACGGCTTGCTCAACACCGCCCCCGCCTCCCCCGGCCAGCCGACAGTTGAAGGCTCGGTCGGCGCATAGCCAGTCATGAACAACACCGGCAACCCTGGCCGGGCAGCCCGGGCTGCTTCGACCATTTTTCTGCCATCCAGCCCACCCGGCAGGCCCACGTCCGTGATCAGCACATCGATGCGCGTGTCAGAGCGCAGCAACTGCAAACCTGCCAGGCTGTCGGCTGCTTCGATGACCACATACCCCAGCCCATTGAGGATCTCGCTCACATACATGCGCACCGAAGCTTCATCATCCACCACCAGCGCCGTGTGCCCGGGCACTGCGCGGTGGCTGGTGGCGCTGGGCGGCGGTGCTGTAGCCACATGGCGCGGCTCCCCATGGCTGGGCAACTGCAGGTAAACCCGGGTACCCACCCCCTCGGTGGACTCGATGCGCACCTGCCCGCCACTCTGTTTGGCAAAGCCATACACCATCGACAGGCCCAAGCCCGTACCCGCCCCTACGGGCTTGGTGGTGAAGAACGGTTCGAAGGCCTTGGCCAGGGTGTCCGGGGCCATGCCCGTACCCCCATCGGCCACGCAGATGCACAGGTAGTCGCCAGCCTGCAACTCAGGGTCGGCACCGTCATCTAGATGCTGGTCTTCAGTGTGAATACTGATACAACCCGCGCCAGCGAGTGCGTCACGGGCATTGATACACAAGTTGACCAGTACGTTCTCAAGCTGGGCCGGGTCCACCAGGCAAGTGCTGGCCAAGGCCTCAAGGCGCACCTCAAGCGTGATCGAAGGCCCCACGGTACGGCGGATCAACTCCTCCATACCACCAATCAATGCATGTACATCGGTTTCTACCGGCAGCAACGTTTGCCTGCGGGCGAATGCCAGCAGCCGGTGAGTCAGTGCCGCCGCCTTGCGGGTAGCACCATGGGCCACGGTCAGGTAACGCTCGACATCGTCCATACGCCCTTGCCCCAACCGCGCGCGGATCAGGTCGAGGCTTCCCGAAATACCTGCCAGCAGGTTGTTGAAGTCATGGGCGATCCCGCCCGTCAACTGCCCCACCGCCTCCATCTTCTGCGCCTGGCGCAGGGCTGCTTCAGCTTCCTCACGCTCGGCCACCGCCTGGCTGATGCGTGCTTCGAGCGTGCGGTTGAGTTCCAGCAACTGGGCCTCGGCCTGCTTGCGGGCCGTGACATCAATGGACGAACCAATCAGCCCGATCACTTCGCCATCGTCGCCGAGCAAGGGCGCTTTCAACGACAGCCAGTAGGTGG
Organism: Pseudomonas sp. NBRC 111119; assembly: GCF_001320125.1. Taxonomy (NCBI): domain Bacteria; kingdom Pseudomonadati; phylum Pseudomonadota; class Gammaproteobacteria; order Pseudomonadales; family Pseudomonadaceae; genus Pseudomonas; species Pseudomonas sp. NBRC 111119. Next base: position 26,574 of record NZ_BCAV01000023.1, on the reverse strand, counting down.
CAGAGCCGTCTGGCATATCCACGCGCTCCTCGACCTCCACGGCCTTGCCGGCTGCCATGACGCGCTGATCGGTTTCCATCACCTGCTGCGCCTGCTGCTTGTCTTCGAGGAACTCCAGGTCGGTCTTGCCGATGTAGTACTCAGGTGGCTTGCCGATCAGCACCGTGGTGCCGTGGTTGGCTACCAGCATCCGCCCCTGGCGGTCCTTGGCATAGACCACACCCGGCACCGCAGCCGTGAAGGTGCGCAACATGGCCATGACCCGGTCGCGCTCTGCCTGGGCGGCGCGGCGTGACTCGATGTTCATCAGCACACCCGGGAAGCGCACCGGCGCCCCCTCCCCGTTCAACTCAACCCGCCCGCTGGCCTCTACCCAGCGGTAGCAACCATCGTCATGACGAACGCGGTACTCGCAGCGAAACGCACCGCCACAGGCCATGGCGGCCTGAATGGCATCGGCCACATGCTCACGGTCTTCGGGGTAGATGGAGTCGAATGCCTCGACCAACGGCATACCCGCCAGGCATTTGGCCAGTGGCAAGCCGAACGAATGGGAAAAGCGCTCGTCAGCGGTTACCCGGTCGTTGGGGATGTCCCACACCCAGGTGCCGATGATCGCGCCCGCGCTAAGCGCAAGCTGCAGCCGCTCGGCCGTCTGAGCAGCGTCATCCTGGCCACTGGCAGCGCTGCCAGCGGGTTGTTGTTCCATGAGTCGACCTCGAACATCGTGATGGGTCAGCACAGCCAGGGCGCCAGGGCCCGCGTGCTGCAGGTGCACATGATGGGCACGACACACGGGGCTTGAAAAGGGTTTGGCACTACGCCAGCTGAATAAACAGGGCGTATGCGCCCAGCAGTACCCAGCAGGCGAGGAAAATCCACGGTGTACGCAGTGAGAACAACAGCGATTTACGATGCCCGGCTCGGGAAGTTTCCGCCTCACTGAACAGTGGAGACTCATCGTAGGCCAGGCCCATCATGGGCTCGCTGCGCAGTAAATGGCTTTGCTTGAGCTGCCAGTGTTCGATGATCTTGAACGCTGCGCGAATACCCGGCCACGCATTAAGTGAGCTGAGCACACCGAGCAGTGCCAGAAACGGAGGAACGACCAGGGTAAACATCTCACCCCAGCTTTCATTCAGGTTGCCCATGGCCGAGACGAACGCGATGACCAGAAATGACTGAGCCGCCAGGTACGCATCCGTGCGGTTGGCCAGGATACTGGTTTCGTACTGGATTTCCTGCCGGTAAAAATCCAGCCGCTCCTTGGGGGAGCCGAACATGCGTGCGCTTTGCTCCTCCAGATCCGTCTCAGGCGTAGCCGGGGTGATAATACGTGGCACGTTACAGCTCCTTGGTGTGCTGGCGACTCATTACTGTTCACGTCCTTTCCGGGGTGCTTCCCGGGCGGCTTTCTGCGCTGTTGAGTCTTGCGAGGTACCGGTCGAACCCTCAGGGCGGTGAGCATCGTTGTCGCGCTCCTGCTCACCGTCGGTTTTGGCCAGGTCAGCGCCCTTGCGTTGTTCGTCACGTAGCTTGCTCATACTGCCACCTTAACCTTTGCTGTGTTCCGGCGAAAAGGGCCCGGTGCCGCGCTTGATGCCACGCGGCCCCCACACACCCCATATCCCCAGGCCGATAACCGGGAGCGCCAGCAGCACGAGTGCCCACAGCGCCTTGGTGGTGTCTGCCTTGTCACTGCGAAACACGCTGACGATGGCCCACAGGTCCACCAGAAGAATGATCACCGCCACGGCAATCCAGAAGTACGTCACAGGCTCTATCATGATCACGCCCTCAGTTGGCGGCCAGCGATCCCGACCTCCTATGCAGAGGAAGCCCATGCCTACCACGAAGTTCAGCCCGGCTTCTCGAAGGTGGACGGGTGGGCGTGGATGCGCTGAACCAAACCCGCTTGCAAAACGTCCACCCCTGAAGAGCACAACGAGTATGCGTTCATGCCAAACAACGTCATCGCGCAAGCGTTCGATTACCTCGAAGCCCATGACCTTGTGCTGACCACAGCCGAATCCTGCACAGCCGGCGCCATGATCGCTGCGTTAGCCAGCATTCCAGGCACCGGCGCTGTGCTGGAAAGCGGGTATGTGGTGTACTCGCCAGCCGCCAAGCAACGGCTGCTCGGTGTAAGCCCCGTCACCATCGAGCGCTACGGCCTGACCAGTGAAGCGGTCGCCTGGGAAATGGCGTTGGGTGCACTCAAAGACAGCCAGGCCTCGGTGGCCATTGCCACTACCGGGGTTGCAGGGCCCGACGCCCAAGGCAGCATAGCGCCCGGTACCCTCTGCTTCGCCTGGGCATTCGCAGGCCACCCCACAGCAGTGTTCACCCGCACGCAACGCTTTTTTGGCCAACGGGGCGACGTGATGCAACAGGGGGCCGTCTATGGCCTTTCACACCTTGCCCACTATCATCAGCGCTGGTTACGCGGCGAACGCGCGTAACCCGCACCGACAACCCTCATTTGCTAACAGCAAACTTTTTCATATCCACCGCAGGCGCCACAAATTCAGGGCCTGTGCCAGACAACCGCCATTTCACATTGGCCAAGCCATACCGCTCAGCCATCGGGCGGCTGACTTTCTTGATGGTGTGCTGCCCAAACCGGGGAATGATCCCGACTCCGGCATCGCAACTGGCCCAATGCCAAGCTTCGCTATTGTCCATGCGCTCAAGGCGAATGATGAACGTGCGGTAGTCCCCGTGAAGCTCATACTCGATCACATACAGTTGCTGCCCTGCCATTGGACTCTTCTCCATCAAACCCAGCCTAATGGAGCGAACAGCCGAGCAAAAGATTCCATTTATTTTGACTCACTGGTCATGCCGGTAGCTTTGCGTCTGAAGCCTAGAACTCTTCGCGCAACCCTCTAGTCCCAGCACTACGACTGACGTTGGAGCTTGCCTGTGGACGACGATACGAAAAGCCTGACGCAACAAGGGGAACCCCAGCGCGATACCGGGGGTTGGCTTTTGCTGGAACATTACGCAGCACTTGGCGACGGGCGCTCAGTGGCCCTGGTCGGCCTGGACGGCTCCATCGATTGGTGGTGCGTGCCGCACATGGACTCGCCGCCCTTGTTCGACAGGTTGCTGGCGCCGACCACCGGGGGCCACTTTGCCATTACCCCAAGCCAGCCCTATGTAGCTGAGCGGCGCTACCGGCCGGGCAGCAATGTGCTGGAAACCGACTACATCACCAGCAGCGGCAGGGCCAGGCTGACTGAGTCGCTTAACAGCGGCCCGGCCGGGCGGCTGCCCTGGGCGGAACTGGCCAGGCGAATCGAAGGCATCGAAGGCTCGGTGGCATTCCACGTGTCCATCGATTTCGGCACCCAGGCCGATACTGTCAGCCCTTATCTTTCGCCCAACGATAATGGCTGCGTATTCCATGCCGGGCACATTCTGGGCATGTTCCTGCACGATGACCGGGTGGATGTACAGCGCAAGGATGACCTGGGCGTGCGAGGCACCGTGGAGATCACGGCCGGCCAGCGGACGGTGCTCGGCCTTATCGCCGGTTACGACGAACCGCTGGTGGTGCCTGCGCTGAGCTTGGTCGATGCCCGCATAGATGGCTCTGACAGGGAGTGGCGGCAATGGTCCCAGGGCCTGGATTACGAGGGCCCCTACGAAGCGGTAGTGGTACGCAATGCGCTGGCGCTGAAACTGCTGCTGTCATCGCCCAGCGGGTCGATCATGGCGGCGGCGACCACATCGCTGCCAGAGCGTATCGGCGGCTTCAAGAACTACGATTATCGCTTCGCCTGGATACGGGACGCCGGTTACACCATCGAGGCGTTTCTGGGCATTGGTGCCCAGCCCGAAGCCAAGGCTGCCTATACCTGGTTGCTGCGTCGGCTGGACGAGCATGGCGCACGTGTCTTTTACACGCTCGACGGGCACGTCGGTGACGGCATCCACTCCATAGACCTACCCGGTTACAAGCAATCGCCGCCTGTAGTGGGCAATGACGCACACAATCAACTGCAACACGGCGTGTTTGGCGACATTTTCGAGACCACCAGCTGCTTTATTCAATGCGGCAATATCCTCGACAACGTCAGCGCAGCGCTGCTGGCGCGCCTGGCCGACGACTGCGCAGACTGTTGGCGCCAGCCCGATTCCGGTATCTGGGAGCTGCACGAGGTACGGCACTACACCTTGTCCAAGATCAGTTGCTGGCAGGCCCTAAGCCGCGCCATCGAGCTGGCCGACGGCGGGCACCTGCCCACCACCTGCCGGGAACGCTGGGTACGCGAACGGGGCCGCATCCAGGAGTGGGTAGAAAGCCATTGCTGGAGCGAGCGGCTACAGGCTTATGTGTTTTACCCCGGCAGTGAACGCCTTGACGCAGGCATTGCGCTAGCCGTGCGTTTTGGCTACCCGCAGCGAGAGCGCCTGCGCAGCACCCTGCATGCAGTACAGCAATCGCTGGGCAGTGGCCCCTTCCACTATCGCTACAGCGGGGCCAGTGAAGAGGAAGGCTGCTTCCTCGCCTGCTCGTTCTGGTTGGTGGAAGCCTGGGTGCTGCTTGGGCATCAGGCTGAAGCGCAAAAGGCTTTTCACGCCGCGCTGGAAGGCCTTGGCCATGGCGCAGGCATCTACTCGGAAATGGTAGACCCCGACTCGGGCAACTACCTGGGTAACCTGCCGCAAGGGCTGACACATCTGGCGGCACTGCGCGCAGCTCTGGCGCTAAGCGGTCGACGCCCGCCGTGTTGAACGCCCGGCCTGCGCGCCAGGCTTGGCGCGCAGGCCGTTGGTTACTCGGTGGGTGATTCGGTAGCCACCATCGGCGGCACTTCCGCGAGCGGGAAAGCCCTATGCTGCTCGCGGCGGCGAGCGTGCTGGCGAGCCGGCAGAGGTTCGAGCTGCTGCGGCTGCCCCGTCTGCAATGCCCGTTCGATGGCCGCGATCACGCGCACGTCGCGCAGCCCCTCTACCCCGTCCGGCTCCGGCGCCTGGTCGCGCAGTATACAGTCGGAGAAGTAGGCGGTTTCACCTGCAAACTGGTCTACGACCGGGTTCACATGCACGCGGGTTTCGCCGTCGATCGTCGCTCGGTAGCTGATCGCCACCCCCTCGCCGTAGCCGAAGCACGGTGAGGCCTCGATTTCCCCTTTGCTGCCCAGCAACTGGAAACGCTCGGTGTCTGGCAGCGTGTAGCTCACCGTGAACTGTGCCAGGCGTTCGTCCGGAAAGCGCAGGCTAACGGTGACGGTGTCCCAGGTGTTCACAGCGCTGCCCGGTGACTGCACACCGATTGCCGCCACCTCGATGGGCTCGGCGTTGAACAGCTGGCGCACCATGTTCAGCGGGTAAGGGCCCATGTCTGGCACTGGCCCTGCGGCAAAGCCATTCTGGGCACGGTGGTTACTGGGTTTGACCCGCTGCGTGAAGATCGAGGTAAACAGCCGGGGGTCGCCGAAATCGCCTTTGTGCACACGCTCGATCATGTCCAAGGTGCCGGGTTCGCAGTGCAGCCGGTAAGCGACCATCAGCTTGGCGCCTGTGCGCGCTGAGGCATCTATCATCGCCTGGCAGTCGGCCTCGCTGGTACCCATGGGTTTTTCCAGCAGTACGTGAATGCCCGCTTCAAGGGCCGGGATCACGAACTCGCGGTGGCGGAAGTTCGGCGTTGCGATATAAAGGGCGTCGACTTCGCCGGCCGCCAGCAGTGCCGGATACTCCTCGTAGGCATAGGTACGGAGCCCATACCGTTCACCGAGTTGCCGGGCTTTTTCGGGGTCACCCGTCACCAGCGCGGTGATCACCGAGTTATCGGTCTGGCCGACACCCGGCATGAATGCACCCTGGGAAATAGAACCGCCGGCAACCACGCCGTAGCGAATCTTTTTGGGTGTATCAGGCATGACAGTCCTCCTCGTTGTCGCGATCAGGTGGGTGGCATACTGCGGACCGAGCGCCCGCCTACCGGCCCACCTTTTTTTCCACATCCTGCAACCGGCGCTCGATGGCCTCGGTTTGCGCTTCCTGTTCCTTGATCGAGGTTGGGGTAATCACTTTGTCGACCACCTCGGTATCGGGGTCGGGGCGCTGGAGTATCGGGTCTGGCACCTGTTCACCTTGTTGCGCCTCTTCAGACGAAAGTGGACGCGGTACCTTGTCGCCAGCATGGGGGTGGTTGTCTTTCATCGGGCATCTCCAGAATGAGCGGTGTCTTTCAGAAGAGCGCAGAGAACCGCGATAGTTTTATCTTTCTGAACAGTTGGTTGTGTCGAACAGGCACAACGCTGGGCGGAAACCCGGTGCATTCGGTCTGCCTTGCCCCAGGCAGTGCTGTTACTTTTGCCGTCATGCGTGTAAATTCCCGCATGATTTGGACACTGCGTTGTGCGCTGGCCCAGGCAATGTGGCTGTGCCCTACCCCTCCATGCCAAGAACTGTTGCCTATCTCCCCCACCTGCCTCATGCCGGATGCACCCCATGCCCGAATTGTCGACTGACGAAATCATTCGTGCCGCCTTGCAGATCTCCCACACACGCTTACGCAAACAGCATGAACTGGTGGTCGGTTTTGGTGTGCAGTCGCTGAAGCTGACAGACCTCGATGAGCTTCTGGACCAGGCCTGTGAAATAGCCGCGAAAGGCATGGAAACGCCGTTCGCAAAGGTATTGCGGCCAGTGCCTGGCGAACCGCTGTTGGTGCTGGCCCATGGTGTAGGCTGGAAGGCCGCAGACATTGGTACTGCAACGGTAGGGGCCGACGAAGCCAGCCCGGCAGGTTATGCGTTCGCCACCAACCGCCCCGTCATCTCGAATCACCTGGGCGAGGAGCTGCGGTTCAGAACCCCCTCATTGCTCAGGGCCTATGGCATTGAACGTGCCATCAACGTTCCCGTCCGAGGGGTGACGGGCACGTTCGGCATTTTGGAGGCAGACAGCCGCGATGGCGACGATTTCATCGAAAGTGACGTCGTTTTCCTGGAAGGGCTGGCCAATATCATTTCCATGGCCATCGAGCGCCTTGCTGTTCAGTTCGAATCAAAAACCTCCCCGGCCTACTCAGAGAGCGTCCTCAATGCCAGCCCGGACTGCGTCAAGATCCTCTCGAGGGACGGCAGGGTGGAGTTTTTCAACGCAGCAGGCTTGTGCCGCATGCAAATTGACAGCCTGGACACCGTGTCAGGCCAGCCTTGGGTAAACCTGTGGCCGGAAGGCTCCAGGCCTGTGGTGGATAATGCACTCGCACGGGTTGTCGCCGGTGAGTCTGTGCGGTTCGAGTCCTTCTGCCCAACCGCCAAGGGCGAACCGAGGTGGTGGGACGTGACAGCGGCCCCCATTCTCGACCCACAGGGCCACATCGACAAGATCATTGCCGTTTCCAGGGACATCACGGAACGCCACGAGCAGGAAGCCCAGCTAGAGGCCTTGATCGACGCGCAGAACGTAAAGCTGACTGAAAAGGGTTTACACCTGGAGGAAATCCACCATCGGGTTAAAAACAGCCTGCACCTGGTTAACACCCTGTTGATTTTGCAGGCCAACCTCTCGAACGAAGAAGCCGTCCAGTCCCAGCTGCAAATCGCAGCCAACCGTGTACTCACCATCGCAACCGTCCACGAACGCCTCTATCAGAATGCCTATTGCGAGGGCGTCAGCGCGTCGGAGTACTTGAGCGGGCTGGTTGGGGATATCGGCAAGGCCTTTGCAGAGCGCAAGATCGAGCTGGAGATCGAGGCATTTCAACTGTCGTCAGAACGGATGGCGCCGTTGGGGCTGGTAGTTTCGGAACTGGTTACCAACGCGCTGAAGTATGGCCGAGGCCTCATTACGGTCAACGTCACCCGCGACGGCAAGGATGCTGCAATCGTGGTCACCGATGAAGGTGACGGTTTTCCCGATTCCTACCCGAAACCCAGTGGAACGGGGTTGGGCATGCGGCTGGTGAAGAGCTATTCGGGCTATGGCGCGCAAGCCATCCGCATTGATGCTTCAGCCCCGCTCAGCACGATACGGGTGCGCTTCAAGCTCTAGCCCCGCCCCTCGGTTTTCGACAATTCGATCGAACCCATCGCACCGAATTCTGACCAAGCACTGCGAGGCCTGTATTTCGCGCTGCACGCGAAGCCGTCGAAACCACAGTAGGAGGAGGCAAGCCTTTCATGAGCGATCGCATCATCACACTGTTCACCGACACCACGCTGTTCGGTATCTCCATACTCAATTTGCTGCTGGCGATCACGGTCGCCGTACTCACCTTCCTGGTATCGAGGGCGGCAATCAGTTTTCTACTGCGCCGGGTCCAGCGCTGGTCGGAGCACTCCGGGGCGCTGAGTCACGTTGTGGCCAGGGTGCTGTCGGGCACCAGCAATTCCTTGCTGTTCCTCGCTTCACTGTTGGTAGGCCTGAGCATGCTGGACCTGCCTGAACGGTGGCTTAGCCGGGTGGGCAGCCTGTGGTTCGTGGTAGCGGCCCTGCAGATCGGCTTGTGGGTGAACCGCGCCATCAGCCTGGGCCTGGACCGCTACTTCCTGCACAACGGCACCGACGGCACCAGCCAGGGCAGTGCACTGGCGACACTGTCGGCCTGGGGCGCGCGCGTGTTGCTGTGGTCGGTGGTGCTGCTGGCCATGCTGTCCAACCTGGGGGTGAACATTACCGCGTTCGTTGCCAGCCTGGGGGTGGGCGGTATTGCGGTTGCGCTGGCCGTGCAGAACATTCTGGGCGACCTGTTCGCCTCACTGTCGATTGCCGTGGACAAGCCCTTCGAAGTGGGGGATTTCATCGTCATAGGCCCGTTGGCGGGCACTGTGGAGCACGTTGGGCTGAAAACCACCCGCATCCGCAGCCTGGGCGGTGAACAGATCGTCATGGCCAATGCCAACATGATTGGCAGCACCATCCAGAACTACAAGCGCTTGCAGGAGCGTCGCATCGTGTTCGAATTTGGCCTGTCGTACGACACCCCGACCGAGGCGGTCAAACAGGCGCCCACCATTGTGGAAGAGGCGATCAAGGCTCAGCAACAGGTGCGCTTCGACCGTGCTCACTTGCGCGGGTTTGGCAAGGAAGCGTTGGAATTCGAGTGTGTGTATATCGTCAAGGACCCAGGCTACAACCTGTACATGGACATCCAGCAGGCCATCAACTTTCAACTGCTGGAAAAGTTCTCCAACATCGGCGCCGCATTTGCCGTACCTGTGCGGGCCATCAAGGTGACTGCGCTGCCGCAGGAGGCGACAGGATCCGGCAACGTGCGGGACAGGGAACAGACGCACACAGGGAACAGGGAGCGCGCGGCTTCATTCACCGCCAGGTGACAGGAATGCCGGGGCGGCACTGGCCGCCTCGGCCGCGCACCTGAGTTTCAGCGCTGATTATCCTTCATCTGGCCACCTTGCTGCCCGGCGTGCCCACCTTGGCGGCCGGTTTCCTCGTCATCCATCTCTGCGGTGCCTGCGGCATTCCCTGCGCCAGTCCCCATCCCACCCTGACGACCTTGGTCAGAATCGGGTCTGGGGTTCTTCGTGATGTCCGGGCCGGGCATCTGCCCGCCTTGATGGCCAGTGTCGGGGCTACGATCACGGTCTTGGTCGGTGCCATGTGTGTCTGCCTTGCCGCCCTGAGTGCCTGGCATGTCTTGATTGTTAGCCATGGTGATACACCTCATATCTGCTACACAGATAAGCCTGTGTATACGTAAGACTGAGCAACGTTGCATTCAGCCGGCTTTTTTCACGCTATCCAGACCAAACGCATGAAGCACTCGCACGCGATATGCCTATGCACCAGCGCCCGTTACGCTGGCTACAAGGCCCCCGTTAATCCACGCTCCAATCGCTATGAACGCAAGAGGGACGCTGGCTCAGGCCTATGCCTGGACCTGGCGCTCGGCGAACCGAATGCTGTCCCGCCCACCACGCTTGGACTGATACAGCGCCACATCACCCTGCTCGATCAGCGCCGCCAGGCTCACCGGTGCCTGGTCGAACACACTGGCCCCGATACTCAACGTCACCGCCTCAGTTGTAGGGACGGTCACGCTCGCATATTGCTGGAACCGCTCGCGCAGCATCCCCCCCCAGCTCCAGCACCTGCTCATTACTCGCGCCACTCAGCAAAATGACGAACTCATCCCCCCCTAGCCGCGCCGCCAGCGAGCGCTCCGGGAGCACCGCACGGATCATCTCGCTCAGGGCCACCAGTAACCGGTCCCCCGCGATGTGCCCATGCAGGTCATTGACCAACTTGAAGTTGTCGATATCGATCAACAGCAAAGCCCCAGGCCGCACGGCGCTTACATCCTTGAAAAATGGCCCTGCCCTCACCTCCAGCGCACGCCGGTTGTAGAGCGCAGTGAGCGGATCCCGCGCCGCCAGCCGGGCAATCCGCTCTTCACGGCGGTAGCGCACCGTACCGGTCATGGACAAGGCAATCAGCATGATCGCCATGGCCCCCTCCACCAGCGAGACCTGGATGATCAGCCCACCAAAGGTGGCCAGGTCTATCAACGTTCCTGGCGCAATGGCGATGATGGCCTTGATCACGTAGAACAAACCATGAATCAGCAGCACATAGCGCAACTGCACAGCCCCTACACTCAGCGACTGGCCATGGGGCTGCAACAGTGAACTGGCCTTGAGGGTGAGCGACGCCACCAGCAACGAGTTGGCCATCAGCATCACCTTCGACCACTCCGGCCCGGCCGGCAGCATCAGCAACGCGAACCAGATCAACACGATCACCAGCCATGCCCGTGACACGCGGTCCTGGGTAAAGCGCAGCACCCCTAGCAAAAACAACCCGTGGGCCACCACCAGCAAGCCGTTGGCGAACCAAATACCAATGAACAACAGGCCGATGCCACGCATCAAGGCGAGGGTGCAGCCAACCGTGATGGTGGCGAAGCCCGCGCTCCAGTACAGCAATGATTGCTCGCGAACGCTGCGCCACTCGATGGCCAGGTAAAGCGCCGCCGCCGCAGCCAGGGCGATGGAAATCGTGAGCATGGTCGGTGGATCAAGCGCCATGAAAGGTGTAGCCCGTGTGAATGGTCATGAAAGCGGCGATTGTATGCGCTCTGGATGGCTTTTCAGAGGGGGCCACCGGGTTGCACGCCAAGGTTTTTCGCGATTCTAAGCACCTTTCGGGGCATTGGCATGGCTATTTGCCATCAACCGGACGAACGCCTCGTTCTCGATCGGGCGGCTCAACAGAAAACCCTGCACTTCATGGCACTGATCGTCCCGCAGCATGGCCAGCTGCTCCGGCGTTTCCACCCCTTCGGCCGTGACCGTCATGCCCATTGCGTTGCCCAGGTTGATGATTGCCTGCACCACACTGCGATCGCTGCTGCGTTTGCCCAGCGCCTGTATGAAGCGCTTGTCGATCTTGATGCTGTCGAACGGGTAAGTACGCAAGTAGCCCAAGGATGAATAACCCGTACCAAAGTCATCCATGTTCAGGCGTACGCCCAGCTCCTTCAGCGCATTCATGGTGTGCAGGGCGCCTTCCACGTCGTTGAGCATCACGTTCTCGGTGATTTCCAGCTCCAGGCGGTGCGCCGGCAGCCCTGTGCTGCGCAGCGCTTCGGCAACGTCCCGTACCACATCGCTGCGGCTGAACTGGGCAGGTGACATGTTGACCGAAACCAATATGTCCAGCGGCCAGGCTCGGGCCAGACCGCAGGCCTGATGCAGTACCCAGTTGCCCAGCAGCACGATCAGGTCCGACTCCTCGGCCAACGGGATGAAGCGGTCCGGCGCCAGCAAGCCAAGGCGCGGGTGGTGCCAGCGCACCAGCGCTTCGGCGGAGGCGACGGTTACCCCATCGACCTTGAAGCGTGGCTGAAAATGCAACCTCAATTCGCCGCGCGGGATGCCCTCGCGCAGTTCCTGTTCCAGCACGCGTTTGTCCAGCAGCGCGGTGTTCATCTGCGGCGAAAAATAGCGCCAGGTGTTCTTGCCCGCCTGCTTGGCACCGTACAGGGCCACGTCGGCGAAGCGAATCAGGTCGCTGGGGGTGCCAGGGTAATCGGCAGACAGCACGACCCCCAGGCTACCCCCGACCTGCACCCGGTGCTGGTCGATCGCCATCGGCCGCCTCAGCGCCTCGATGACGCGGGCGCAGAAGCGGTCGACCTCCTCGCGTGTGCCGGGCCCTGCCAACACCAGGACGAATTTGTCGCCCCCCAGGCGTGCCACCAGGTCGGTGCCCCGGGTTACCTGACCAAGCCGGGCGGCGACTTCGATCAGCACCGCATCCCCTGCCGGGTGGCCCAGGCTGTCGTTGATGGGTTTGAAATTGTCCAGGTCCAGCATCAACACCGCCTGTGAAGCCTTGCCGGCGTCTTCCAGAAAACGGAACAACTTGTTGCGGTTGGGCAGCCCGGTCAGGGGGTCGTGCTGGGACAGATGCTGGATACGGGCGTGGGCCGTGACCTCGTCGGTGATGTCGGTGCAGGTGCCACGAAAGCCCTTGCAGATCGTGTGTTCGATGATGGCCTTGGCGGCTACCCGGCACTCGCGCCGCTGCCCGGCCTGGTCGTGATACTGGCAACGCAAGCTGCCTGTGGCTTCGCTGGCGCCCAGGCCATGCAGCCAGGTTTCGACATGCCCGGTTTCGCAATCGAACAGCTTGCTGACGGGCTTTTGCAACCAGTGTTCTGCAGGGTGCCCGGTCAACTCGGCAAACCGTGGGGACAAGTAGGTCAGGTGCTGCTGGGCATCGGTTTCCCATATCCAGTCGGAGGCCGCTTCGGCCACAGCCTTGAAGCGCGCCTCACTGGCCTCGAGCGCCTGTTTGGACGCCGCCAGCTGCCGGTGGCTGCGGTCGATGCCGGCGCTGGTGCGCATGGCATAGCGGGCAAACAGCGCCATGATCAAGACGATGATCAGCACCGCCACGATCAAGGGGCCAAACACCGCGCGGATTAACGCACTGCCAGGCTGCTCGATGTGCCAGGTCAGGCTGTGGCCGCTCGCCTCCAGCGGCAGGTGCCCTTTGCCTTTTGGCGGCTGGGCACCGGCAGTGACCGCAAACTCTGCCAGCCCGACAGATTGCCCGAGCTGGCCCAGAACCGCCGGCGCCAGCACCCGAATGAACACCAGCACGGTTTTAGGCGCCGGCAGGTGGTGAGGGAGCGTTGGTGGGCGAATGACTGCGGCCGTGAACAGCGCTGGCTGACCGGCGAATACCAGGTAACCGGACGCCGGTTGCTGGCGCTGCACGGCCTCCCGGGCCTGCTGCAAGATACGGCCACTGCTGGCGCTGTACTGCTCCAGGCCCTGATCGCTGAGGCGCCCGCGAACGACGGCGTAATGTGTCCCGTCGTCATCGAGAACGAATACGCCCTCGTAGCCGTCCTCGGTAAACAGCGTTGCGCCGACATTGTCTTCCTCGAACGCCCAATGGGGGTCTACCGCCACCACAAGGTGGTCGTAGGCCGCTTGCCAGGCCGCGTGGGTCCACAGGTAGCTGCGTTCGCTTTTCTGCAACTGCACCAGCGCAGATTCGGCGTGGAAGCGGCTTTGCACCAGCTCCCGCTCGTCCAGCCCCTGTGCGATGCGGTACAGCGACACCATGCCCAGCACCAGGGCCAGCAACAGCAGGCCGGAAAACGCCAGGATCAGCTGGCGAACCACGTGACTGCGCGGCGAATCATTGCCAAACGTTGCTTCCATTCCGTGAGCGCCTTTAGCCGAGGTCCACAGGGTTGACTCACAGCCCATCACGTTGATCGCAACAACTGACCACCGGCCTGCGCATTAGCATCCTGGCTGGCCGCTAAAGCACCCGCTTGATCAACGGTTCCAACCGGCTATAGCGTAGCCTGCGCAGCAATTTGCGCACGGGCTTGGGGTGATCGGCCTTGATACCCAGTTCATCTGCCGACCCGATAGCGGGGGCAACCCGGCGCAGTGCGGCCAGTTCCGCCTCCCGTGGCGCCAGCCACTGCCGCTGCGGGTCGTCGATCAGCAGGCCGTTTTCCAGGTCCAGGTTGAAGCCGCGCGGGTTCAGGTTGTTGCCGGTCAGCAATGAGTAGCGTTGGTCTACCCACATGCCCTTGGCATGGAAGGTATGGCCGGGGTCGTTCCAGATGCGGATCTGCAACTGCCCACTGGCCAGGCACACGTGCCGGCGGCGGGCAAAGGCCCGCAGGTTGTCTTCATACAGGTAAGGCAACGCACCGCTCGCGCTGAACGGCTCCCCCGGGGCGATGTAGAAATCGTTGGCCGTACGGTCGCCCACGATCAGCTCCACCTCGACGCCCCGCGCCAGGGCCTGGTCGATTTCCCGCATCACCGCCCTGGGCGGGTTGAAATACGGGGTGCAGATGACGATGCGCTGCTGCGCCACGGCCAGCAACGCACACACCGTACGGTTCAAGGTATTGCCCCGGCCCACGCCAAGCAGCGGTACAACCCGCATGCCCTGCCCCGGGCGACTGGGCACAGCCTCGTACACCAGCCGCCGAAGCCGCGCCCGCAGGCGGCGGATGTCGCTGCGCAGGCTGCCTGTGGCGGGCGGCTCGGGCAGGTCCAGACGCGGTGTGGCCACAGGGTGCAGCAGGCGCTGCACCAGGCCGGCCATGGCATCGGCAAGGGCCGGCGACTGGAACACGTGATAACGGTCCAGGCGATAGCGGTCAAAGTGGTGAAGGTAGACGTTATTCAGGCTGGCACCGGTGTACAGCACACAGTCGTCGATGATGCTGCCCTTGAGGTGCAACACCCCGAACAGCTCACGGGTTTGCACCGGTACGCCGTAAATCGGTACGTCCAGGCCCTGCGACTGGCGCTGGGCCTGATACCAGGCGGCATTGCCGGGTTGCCGCCCAGCACCCAGCAGGCCGCGCCGGGCGCGGAACCAGTCGACCACCACGGTGATGTCCAGCGCTGGCCTGGCGGCCTTGGCCCGGTACAGCGCATCGAGTACTGCCTGCCCCGCCTCGTCCTGCTGCAGGTACAGCGCCACGATGACAATGCGCCGCTCAGCGGCGGCGATCCGCGCCAGCAGGCAGTCACGGTAGGCCCTTGCATCGGGCAGCACCTGTATCGCGTCGGGGGTCAGCTCAATGCCTGGCAGGCCAGCCAGCAGGGTTTCAGGATTCACTTGCGGTCACCTTCGCGGCAAACTGTGCCCCAGCTTGCACAGGAATCGCGCAATGGTCCACCCCGCGTCGGAAAAACCGCAGCCCGGCACGTTGAAGACATTTGGTTTTCTGATCGTACCCAACTTCACCACGATCGGCCTGGCGTCGGCGGTGGAAACCTTGCGCATGGCCAACCTGGCGGCACACCAGCCGGTGTTCCGCAGCGTACTGCTTGCGGCAGACGACGCCCCGGTGGTTGCCAGCAACGGCATGCGCGTGCTCCCGGACTGCAGCATTGCCCGTGCACCCGCACTCGATGCCGTACTGGTGGTTGGCCCCAACCCCATCGAACGCGGCCGTGCTACCCGGCCACTGGTACGCTGGCTGCAGCAACTGGCCCGACAGCGTGTGCCATTGGGCGGCATCTGCACCGGCAGCTACCTGCTGGCCAAGGCAGGGTTGCTGGATGGCTACCGCTGCACCATCCACTGGGAAGACCTGCCGACGCTGCAAGCACACTTCCCCGGCATCATCATCTCCCAGCGGTTGTTCGAACTGGACCGCGACCGCTACACCTGCTCTGGCGGGGTGGCGGCGATCGACATGATGTTGCAACTGGTGGCCCGCGAACCCCAGGGCGTCGACATGGCGGCCAAAGCCGCCGAGCTGATGCTGTGCGACCGGGTACGCGGCGAGCGCGAGCCCCAGCGTGTTTCCCTGCGCACCCTGCTGGGTAGCGCACAACCCAGGCTCAGCCAGGTGGTGGCGCTCATGGAAGCCAACCTTGAGGAGCCCCTGGCAGTGGAAGAACTGGCCAGCCTCAGCCAGGTAACCGTGCGCCAGCTGGAGCGCCTGTTCAACAAGCACCTGCAACGCACGCCCAGCCAGTATTACCTGCAACTGCGCCTAGCCCGGGGGCGTCACCTGCTGCTGAACGGCGATGCCCCGGTGGGCGAGGTGGCGCTGGCTTGCGGGTTCAGCTCGCCGGCGCACTTTTCCAAGAGCTTCAGCCGCCTGTTCGGCGAATCACCCTCCGCGCAACGCCAGCGGGCCCGCCTCACCCCCGCGTGCGAATGATGTTGTGCTCGGGGCCATAGGGGAAGCCGGTAATGTTCTGCGCCCCGTCCTCGGTGACGATGAGGATGTCATGTTCGCGGTAGCCACCGGCCCCCGGCTGGCCCTGGGGCAGCATGATCATCGGTTCGATCGACACCATCATGCCCGGCTCCAGTACTGTTTCGATGTCTTCTCGGAACTCAAGCCCGGCCTCGCGCCCGTAGTAATGGCACAGCACGCCAAAGGAGTGGCCATAGCCGAACGTGCGGTACTGCAGCAGGCCGTGACGCAGGAAAATCTCGTTCAGCTCGTGGGCAATGTCGCAGCAGCGCACACCCGGGCGAACCAGCCGCTGACCCGCTTCGTGCACCTCCACGTTCGCCTGCCATAGCCGCAGGTATTCATCCGGGCAGTGGTCGAGAAACACCGTACGCTCAAGCGCTGTGTAGTAGCCGCTGATCATCGGGAAGCAGTTCAGGCTGAGGATCTCGCCCTTGCCGACCCGGCGGCTGGTCACCGGGTTGTGCGCCCCATCGGTGTTGGGCCCGGACTGGAACAGCGTCCAGGTGTCCATCAGTTCGGCGTGCGGAAAACGCCGGGCAATCTCCCGCACCATGGCCTGGGTGGCATGCTGCGCCACCTCGTATTCCGGCACCTGCTCGGCCAACGTCTCCAGCGCAGCGGCCGCGCCGACGTTGGCCACCTGCGCGCCCTGGCGGATCAGCGCCTGCTCCTCGGCTGACTTGACCAGCCGCAGGCGCATGCAACCTGCGCTGATATCCAGCAACTCGGCATCGGGGTAGCACGCGGCCAGCTTGGCGTGGTTGACCCGGTTGAGGTGGTCGTCCTCTACCCCTATGCGGCTGGCACGTGGCAGCGCCTGGTGTACGGCAACGAAGAAGTTGTCCCGCTGCCAGTCGGTGTACACGATGTTGTCGGTGCCCACGGTGCGGCGCCAGGGTTGCCCACCGTCGATGTTGGCACTGATGCTGATCACCTGATCATGGGTCACCACCAGCGCATAGGGCCGACCGAACGAGCAGTACAGAAAATCGCTGTAGTAATTGACGTTGTGATACGAGGTGAACACCGCGGCGTCGATGTGCTGCGCGGCCATCAGCGCCCGCAGGCTGGCGTGCCGGCGCGCATATTCCTGCGCACTGAACGTGGGTTCGGTTTTGCTGCCATTGCGGATTCGAAGGGTGCTGGGCAGTTGCATGGTCTGGCTTCCTTGTAATGGTGAGCACGCTGTTCAGGCCGGCCGCCCTGTGAGCCATTGCAGCAAAAAGGCGTGGTGCGCGCTTGTATGCACCCGACTTGAAGTTGGCAGTACTGCCCCTACCCCGACATCTCAGCACAGCTTTTCGAAAAAGACAGGGCGTTTCGATACAAGGCGCTTGACATATCAAGTAGTAAATATTCTCATTCGCTCCTTATTTTTCATTCGGAATAGCCTTCATGACGCACCCGGCCTCATCACGTAGTTTTGGCCATGCCCGCAGTCTGCTGGCCGCAGCCATCTGCCTGGCGACGCTGGCGCCTGCGCAGGCTGCGGAGGGCGGCAAGACAGCGCCCACCAATACCCCTGGCACCCTGGAGCTTGGCGCGACCGAGATCGTCAACACCCAGTTGGGCAGCGTTACAGAAGGCTCGGCGTCTTACACCACTGGCGCCATGGCCACTGCGACCAAGCTGCCAATGACCCTGCGTGAAACACCGCAGGCCACCACCGTCATCACCCGTCAGCGCATGGATGACCAGGGCATGACCAGCATCAACGATGTGGTGAAAAACACGCCGGGCCTGTTCCTCGACTCCTCCAGCGGCCCCGGTAGGCAAACCTACTCGGCCCGCGGTTTCGACATCGACAACCTGATGTATGACGGCATCCCCAGCGGTTACAGCGGCTGGGTCGTCGGTTCGCAGCCCAACCTGGCGATGTTCGACCGCGTGGAGATCGTGCGCGGCGCCACCGGTCTGGTGACCGGGGCCGGCAACCCCTCTGCGGCCATCAACCTTGTGCGCAAGCGCCCCCTGGCAGAACAGAAACTGACCCTCACCGGCGCCGCCGGCAGCTGGGACGACTACCGCGGCGAACTGGATGCCTCCAGCCCGCTGAACGACAGTGGCACGCTGCGTGGCAGGGTGGTGGCCTCGTACCGTGGCAATGGCAGCTTCGTGGACGATGTCGACGAGGACCACGGCCTGTTCTATGCCGTGACCGAGGCCGACCTGAGCGACGACACCACCCTTACCCTCGGCTTCTCGCACCAGAAGGACAAGACCAACTATTTCTGGGGTTCCTCCATGGTTGGCCTGGATGGCCATCACCTGAACCTGCCACGCTCCTTCAACCCTGGCACATCCTGGGAAAACAAGGACCAGAACATCGACACCGTGTTTGCCGAACTGCGCCAGCGCCTGGCCAATGACTGGCAGTTGCAGGTGAACACCAACTACAGCGAACAACAGGCCACGTTCTCTGGGTCTTACCTGTCGCGCTGGTCACCCGACCTGAGCCTGAAACGCACTGTTTACCAGTCCAAACATAACCAGAAGCAAGCCGGCGTGGACGCATTCGTCAGCGGCCCGTTCGAAGCGTTCGGCCGCAGTCACGAACTGGTGGTAGGCGCCAGCAGGCGGGTCGCCGACTTCAGGCAAACAAACTACAAGCCCTATAACCCTGAGTGGCCACTGGATGCAGGCAAACCAAACTTCATGCGTGTAGGCAAGAGCCGCGCCGTGACGACTCAGGACGGCGTCTACCTGACCACTCGCCTGAGCCTGGCCGACCCACTGAAACTGATCCTGGGCGGCCGGCTGGACTGGTACGACTACGACAGCAAGGACGGTTCGGCAGCCGACTACAAGGTTACCCGTAACGTGACTCGCTACGGCGGCTTGGTCTACGAACTGGATGACCACCATTCGGTCTATGTCAGCTACAGCGATATCTTCAACCCGCAAAGCTACAAGGATACCGCTGGCAGTATCGTCAAGCCTGTGGTGGGCAAGAACTATGAAATCGGGCTGAAGGGCGAGTACTTCGATGGTGCCTTGAACGCCAGCGTGGCAGTGTTCCAGGTAGACCAGGAGAACCGCGGCGTTCAGGTTACAGGGGCGGGCCTGGCAGCCTGCGCGGACCCGAACAACTGCTATGTGGCATCCGGTGAAATCCGCAGCCAGGGTATCGACTTCGAACTGCAGGGCGCACTGCTACCCAACTGGCAGGTGGGAGCCGGCTATACCTATGCCCGCACGCATTACCTTAAGGACAAACTCAACCCGCAGAACGAAAACCAGCGCTTTGACACCGACATGCCCGAACACCTGTTCAAGGTCTCGACCACCTACAGGTTCCAGGGGCCGTTGGAGAAACTGCGCGTAGGCGGCAATGTGTATTGGCAGAGCCGCATGTACAACGATATCCCGACTGCGAGCGGCACCCACTACCGCCTGCAGCAAGGCAGCTACGCCACCACCGACCTGATGGCAGGGTACAAGGTCAACGAGCATCTGGACCTGCAGCTCAACGCCAACAATATTTTCGACCGCACGTATTACTCGGCGATTTCCAGCTCGGTGTATTACGGCGGGGATGTGTACGGCGCACCACGCAACCTGATGCTGACGGGGAAATACAGCTTCTGATGCTGTTGGGGCCGCCTTGCGGCCCCAACATCTCAGCTACCGCAGGTCAAAGCGGTCCAGCTCCATCACCTTCTCCCAGGCCGCGACGAAGTCCCTGACGAATTTGCCCTGCGCGTCGCTACTGCCATACACCTCGCTCAACGCCCGCAGCTGAGCATGGGAGCCAAACACCAGATCGACCCGGCTGGCCGTCCACTTCACCTGCCCGGTGGTGCGATCGCGGCCCTCGAAGGCCTCGTTGTCCGCAGAGGTTGGTTTCCACTCCACCCCCATGTCCAGCAGGTTGCGGAAGAAATCATTGCTCAGCACGCCGACCTTGTCGGTGAACACCCCTTGAGTACTGCCAGCGTGGTTGGCACCCAGCACCCGCAAACCGCCCACCAGCACCGTCAGTTCCGGCGCTGTAAGCGTCAGCAGTTGTGCCCTGTCCAGCAGCAGCTTCTCCGCCTTGACGCCGTAGCGGGCCTTGAGGAAGTTGCGCAGGCCATCAGCCACCGGCTCCAGCACGGCGAACGATTCCACATCGGTCTGCGCCTGCGAAGCATCAGCGCGGCCGGGGTGGAAGGCCACGGTCACACTGTGGCCAGCGTCAGCCGCCGCCTTCTCCACCGCTGCTACGCCCGCCAGCACGATCAGGTCTGCCAGCGACACCTGCTTGGCGCCGGCATTGAATTCGGCCCGCACTGTTTCCAGCGCTGCCAGCACCTTGTCGGTGCCCTGGTTCACTGGCCAGTCTTTCTGTGGAGCCAGGCGCAAGCGCCCGCCGTTGGCGCCACCACGCTTGTCCGAACCGCGGAACGTGGAGGCCGCCGCCCAGGCAGTGGCCACCAGTTCCCCGACCGCCAGGCCGCTGGCCAGTATTCGGGTTTTCAACGCAGCGATGTCCTGCGCATCGATCAGCGGGTAGTCCACCTTGGGGATGGGGTCTTGCCAGAGCAATTCTTCGGCAGGCATTTCCGGGCCCAGGTAACGCGCCAGCGGCCCCATGTCCCGGTGGATCAGCTTGTACCAGGCGCGGGCGAAAGCGTCCGCCAGCTGGTCAGGGTTGTCCTTGAAGCGCCGGGCAATAGGCTCGTACACGGGGTCGAAGCGCAGGGCCAGGTCCGAGGTGAGCATCATCGGCGCGTGCCGCTTCGCCGGGTCGTGGGCGTCGGGCACAGTGCCGGCGCCCTTGCCATCTTTCGGCCGCCACTGGTGCGCGCCTGCCGGGCTCTTGGTCAGTTCCCAGTCGAAGGCGAACAGGTTGGTGAGGTACTCGTTGCTCCACTTGGTCGGGGTAGACGTCCACGTCACCTCCAGGCCGCTGGTGATGGTATCGCCGCCCTTGCCGGTGCCGAACGTACTCGCCCAACCGAAGCCTTGCTGCTCCAGGCCCGCAGCTTCGGGCTCGGCCCCGACGTTGTCGGCTGGGCCGGCGCCATGGGTCTTGCCGAAAGCATGGCCGCCTGCGATCAGTGCCACGGTTTCTTCATCGTTCATGGCCATGCGGCCAAACGTTTCACGGATATCACGGCCTGAGGCGACCGGGTCGGGGTTGCCCTCGGGGCCTTCCGGGTTGACGTAGATAAGCCCCATCTGGACGGCGGCCAGGGGGTTCTCAAGGTTGCGCTCACCCCCCAGGTTGCGGCTCTGTTCTTCGCCGTGCTTGGCCGGTTCGGCCACCAGGTCGCCCTCTCCGGGGGGTTGGGCCTTGGCCTGCTCCTTGCCGTAGCGGGTGTCGCCGCCCAGCCAGACCTTTTCCGAGCCCCAGTACACATCTTCGTCTGGCTCCCACACGTCCGCACGGCCGCCGGAAAACCCGAAGGTCTTGAAGCCCATCGATTCGAGGGCGACGTTGCCGGTGAGTACGATCAGGTCGGCCCAGGAGATCTTGCTGCCGTATTTTTGCTTGATTGGCCACAGCAGGCGCCGGGCCTTGTCCAGGCTGACGTTGTCTGGCCAGCTGTTGAGCGGCGCAAAGCGCTGCTGGCCAGAGCCCGCACCCCCGCGGCCATCGCCGGTGCGGTAGGTCCCGGCGCTGTGCCAGGCCATGCGGATGAACAGCGGCCCGTAGTGGCCGAAGTCGGCCGGCCACCAGGCCTGCGAGTCGGTCATCAGCGCTGTCAGGTCGGCCTTCAGCGCCTGGAAATCCAGGCTCTTGAATGCCTTGGCATAATCGAAATCAGCGCCCATGGGGTCAGACAGGGACGCGTGTTGGTGAAGTATTCTCAGGTTCAGCTGGTCCGGCCACCAATCACGGTTGGTGGTGCCGCCACCGGCGGTTTGATGGAACGGGCATTTCGGTTCGTTCGACATCTGCGGATACCTTCAGGTCGGTTGTCCAGATTCCCACCCGAAAGCCTAGCCGAGGTCGTGCAGAGGTCTAATAGAATAGCTATTGCGGGGCGATAGCCTGACGCTCTCGACTACTTGCCCCGCTGCATCCAGGCCGCCCCCAGGCCGCTGATACAGATGACCAGGATGCCCACCAGGCTAAGGGTGTCGGGTACCTGGCTGTAGAACAGCACCCCAAGCAGGCCGGCGAACACGATCTGGCAGTAGCTGAAGGGCGCCAGCAGCGCCGGCGCTGCGAACCGGAACGCCTGGGTCAGCAGCAAGTGGGCGGTCATCCCGAAACCGCCCAGGGCCAGCATCAGCAGCGCATGGTCCCAACGCGGTGTTTCCCAGAAGAACGGCACCAGGGCACTCATTGCCAGCGTATTGCACAGCCCCGCGTAGAAGTTGCTGGTGGTGGGGCTGTCGTGCGCCGCCAGAATGCGCGTGAGCAACTGGTAGAAGCAAAAGCCCAACGCTGAACCGAACGGGAACAAGATGGCCGGGGTAAACATGGCCCCGCCCGGGTGCACCACCACCAGTACGCCAATGAAGCCCAACACCACGGCCACCCACTGCCCTACCGTTACCCGCTCCTTGAGCAGGGGTGCCGACAACGCGGTGACCAGCACCGGGGCGAGGAAGTTGACCGCCGTGGCCTCAGCCAATGGCAGGTACTGCAAGCCAGTGGTGAACAGCAGGCTGGTACTGAGCAGGCTGAGGGCGCGCAGGGTCTGCAGCACCGGGCGGCGCGTACGCAGCACATTGAGGCCCGACTTGGGCAGGAAGATGCCGGCCATCAACAGGGTGTGCACCACATAGCGCGCCCACACCACCATGACGATCGGATAAAGGCCGCCGAGAAACTTGGACAGTGCGTCGTGACTGGCAAACAGGAACGTGGCCCCGACCACCAGCGCGATGCCGCGCAGGGGTTGGTTGACGCCGGACAGCGGGGTGCTGGAACTCATGGCTCTCTCGATGGGGGCGCCAGACCAGGCGGCGCCGTTTGAATGCCGCGCGGGCAATGCCGTGCGGGGGCAGCACTGGGATTCTAGAAGAGATGCGCGACGAGAAGAAAGTTCAATCGCCGCCTGGGCCGGCTCAGGTCAATTTGTGTGCGTTAATCGACCACTTTGCCGCCTGCCGGCGTGGCCCGTGGCCTGCCTATCGCTCACCATCGGGCAGGCACCCAGTGTTCATACAAGGATTCTTCAATGCACACGCTCACCACCCACAACGGGCTGGCCCTGCCGGCAGTCGGCCTGGGAACCTGGCCGATGACAGGCACCGCCTGCACCCAGGCGGTTGTTCAAGCGCTGGAGTTGGGCTACCGGCACATCGATACCGCGACCGCCTACGAAAACGAGGCAGATGTGGGTGCGGCACTGCGCGCCAGCCACGTGCCGCGCGAGCAGATCCACCTGACCACCAAGGTGTGGTGGGACAGCCTGTCGCCCAAGGCGATGCGCCAGTCGCTCGAAGCCAGCTTGCGGGCGCTGGGCACCGAGCACGTGGACCTGTTCCACATCCACTGGCCGGGCAAGGACTGGGACCTAGCGCGCAGCATCGAAACCCTGGTGGCGCTGCGCGAAGAGGGCAAGGCGCGCCATATCGGGGTGGCCAATTTCCCTCTGGGCCTGCTACGCCAGGTGATCGAGACGCTGGGTGCGCCGCTGTCGGCCATCCAGGTGGAATACCACGTTTTGCTCGGCCAGCAGGCGCTGCTGGACTACGCCCGCAGCAACGACTTGCTGCTCACCGCCTATACCCCGCTGGCCCGCGGCCAGGCGGCAGCACAACCGGCCATCCAGGCTATCGCCCGCAAGCACGGGGTGCTGCCCAGCCAGGTGGCGCTGAAGTGGCTGCTGGACCAGGACGGGGTGGCGGTGATTCCGAAGGCCAGCAGCCGCGAAAACCAGCTGGCCAACCTGGGCTCACTGCAGGTGCAGCTCGATGACGAAGACCGGGCAGCAATCGCCGCACTGCCCAAGGACCAGCGCGTGGTCAGCCCAGCGTTTGCGCCGGACTGGAACAGCTAACGGCACGCTGGCGCTCAGGCGGGTTGTGGCGAGCCGGCCACGTCAATGTGCTTCAAACGCTCGCTGGCAGGCACGGGCCGGCCATACAGGTAGCCCTGCAAGTGCGAACAGCCCTCGGCCGCCAGCCGCTTGCGCTGCTCTTCCGACTCGACGCCTTCGGCTGTGGTCTTGATCATCAGGCTGTTGGACAGGCCAGTGATGGCGCGGATGATCGACATGGCCTCGGGGCTGTCGCACATGTCATGCACGAACGACTTGTCGATCTTGATCCGATCAAACGGGAACGATCGCAGGTAACCCAGCGACGAGTACCCCGTGCCGAAGTCGTCCAGCGAAATGGACACGCCCAGGTCTTTCAGCGCCCGCAGCACACGCACGTTCTCGTCGCTGTTGCCCAGCAGCACCGACTCGGTGATCTCCAGCTCCAGGCGCTGCGCGGGCAGGCCTGAGTCCGCCAGCGCCAACGCCACAGTGTGCACCAGGTTGGCGTTCTTGAACTGCACGGGTGACAGGTTCACCGATACCGTCTGCTCGCTGTCCCAGCGCACTGCTTCCTGGCAGGCCAGGTTCAGCGCCCGTGTGCCCAGCTCATGGATCAGCCCGGTTTCTTCGGCAATGGGTATGAAGTCCATTGGCATCACCATACCGCGCGTTGGATGCAGCCAGCGCAGCAATGCCTCGTAGCCTGTCACGCTGCTGGTCAGCTGATCCACCACGGGTTGGTAGTGCAGCTGCAACTGGCCCAGGTGCAAGGCCGTGCGCAGGTCGGTTTCCACCAGGCGACGCTGGCGCGCCGCGACATCCAGCTGCACGGCGAAACACTCATAGCGGTTACGCCCGTTGCGCTTGGCCTCGTACAGCGCCATGTCGGCGTAGCCGAGCAACTGGTCGGCGTGCTGGTGATCATCCGGCGCGATGGCAACGCCGATGCTCACCCCCACGCTGAACTGGTGCCCTTCGATCTGAAACGGCGGCGTGATCGCATTGATCAGTCGCTGGGCAGTATTGTGAGCCGCCTCACGGCTATCCAGGCCGGTGAGCACGATGGCAAACTCATCACCCCCCAGGCGCGCCAGGGTGTCGCGCTCGCGCAACTCTCGGCGCAGGCGCTTGCTCAAGACCCGCAGCAGTTTGTCGCCAAAGGCATGGCCCAGCGAGTCGTTGATGTTCTTGAAGTGGTCCAGATCCAGGCACAGGGCAGCCGTCAGCTTACCTGCCTCGCCACCGCGCAGCAGTGCCTGGCCCAGCCGTTGGCTGAACAGGGTGCGGTTGGGCAGCCCGGTCAGCGCATCATGATGAGCCATGTGGTGAATCTGGGCATGGGCTGCCAACTGCTCGGTGGCGTCTTCGGCCACGAACAGCACGTAGTCGGCCTGCCCTTCCCGGTTCTGGCTAAGCAGCGTACGGCTGCGCAACATGCGTGGGCCACAGGCGGTATCAACCCGGGTTTCAGCCGCATGCCCTTTGGTGCTGCGGGCACCACGTGCCAACTGTTGCTGCACGTAGGCCGCAGCGCCAGGTGCCAGGCAGTCTGCTGGCAACTGCCCGACCATGGGCTGTTGCGGCACGGCGAATAGGCGCCGGGCCTGCTGGTTGGCCAGCAGAATACGCTGGTTCTCCAGCCCCAGCACCATGACACTGGCGGGGATATTGGCGATGACCGAGTCAAGAAACTGCGAGAGCCTGGCCATCTCCTGGCTGTATTGCTCGGCCAGCTCCTTGGCCTGCAGCAACGCCTGCTCTTGCTGGTAGCGCTCGGTAATGTCGCGGGTGACCTTGGCAAACCCGACGAGGTTGCCTTCATCGTCGTACACCGCGTCGATGACCACATGCGCCCGGAAGGCACTGCCGTCCTTGCGCAGGCGCAGCCCGGTTTCTTCAAAACGCCCGGTGCTGCGGGCCTGGGCCAGGTTATGCGCGGGTGCGCCGGCACGGCGTTCGGCTTCGGTGTAGAACACTGAGTAATGCTGGCCGACGATCTCATCGGCGCTATACCCTTTGGCGCGCTGCGCGCCGGGGTTCCAATTGGCGACCAGGCCCTCGGGTGTGAGCATGTAGATGGCGTAGTCGACCACGCTCTGGATCAGCAGCCGGTACATGGCGTCGGGGCTTGCGGCTAGCGGCATGGGTTTTTACCTGGGCCTGGGGAGGTGAGCGTTGACTGGCGGCAGGGCCGGCCTTTGATCAATGATGGCATTATGCCGTTAATGAAGGTTTTGTGAAGGGTGGTGGCCATTTGGCCTGCCCAGCGGCGGGTTACGTTGAGTGGCGGTGGGGGCCTGACAGTGTCAACCATGTGCCCGTAGACGTGTCCACCCTGTGTCCGGTCCGTATAGCCACGACAAAAAGTTTTCCGCCTTGAACGCTGAGCTGTGAACTTATTCAGTGTAGGCGCGTACACCGCGCAACTATTCATTCGCGCAAGTGGCGCTT
>NZ_BCAV01000022.1:0-164184 GCF_001320125.1 Pseudomonas sp. NBRC 111119 | reverse complement strand
TCTGTGGGAGCGGGTTTACCCGCGAAGAAGCCAGCGGTACTCTGTGCGGCTTGCCCACCGATGACTCGCCATGCTTTATCTGATCGCCTACATCAGCAGCGTCGTGCTGATCAACTATGCCTTTTCCAGCGCCCCGAACCTGGACGTCATCTGGTCTGCCTGGGGTGGGCTGGTGTTCATCCTGCGCGACATGGTGCAGACCCGCTTCGGCCATGGTGCGCTACTGGCCATGCTGGCCGCATTGGTACTGTCGTACGCTACGTCCGAGCCGGCCATCGCGCTGGCCAGCGCGACGGCGTTCTTCGTTTCCGAGCTGATCGACTGGCTGGTGTTCAGTGTCACCCGCCGGCCCCTGCGCGATCGCCTGTGGCTAAGCTCCGCGCTGAGCATCCCGGTGGACACGTTCATCTTCTTCGGCATGATCGGGGCGCTCACCCCGGCTGTGGTCGGTACGGCCATGGCATCCAAGTTCGCCGGGGTCACGGCGGTGTGGTTGGCCATGGCATTTCGCGCCCGGCGGGCCGCTGTGGCGGGCTGATGGTGTAGAATATCGGTCCTTTTTCAGCGGGTGGCGCCTGGCATGGCGTGGCCCCGGATGCCTGCGAGGACCTGAAATGACCCGTATCGGAACCCCCTTGTCGCCTACCGCGACCCGTGTACTGCTGTGCGGCTGTGGCGAACTGGGCAAGGAAGTGGTGATCGAGCTTCAGCGCCTGGGCGTGGAAGTGATCGCCGTCGATCGTTACGCCAATGCCCCGGCCATGCAGGTGGCCCACCGCAGCCACGTGGTCAACATGCTCGATGGCGTGGCCCTGCGTGCGGTGATCGAGGCCGAGAAGCCGCACTACATCGTTCCGGAAATCGAGGCCATCGCCACCGCTACCCTGGTCGAGCTGGAGAATGAAGGCTTCAACGTGGTGCCCACCGCCCGTGCCACCCAGCTGACCATGAACCGTGAAGGCATCCGCCGCCTGGCGGCAGAAGACCTGGACCTGCCGACCTCGCCCTACCACTTCGCCGACACCTTCGAAGCCTACGCCGAGGCCGTGGCCGACGTGGGCTACCCCTGCGTGGTCAAGCCGGTGATGAGCTCGTCGGGCAAAGGCCAGAGCCTGCTGCGCAGCGACGCCGACCTGCAGGCTTCATGGGCCTATGCCCAGGAGGGCGGCCGTGCTGGCAAGGGGCGCGTGATCGTGGAAGGCTTCATCGACTTCGACTACGAAATCACCCTGCTGACCGTGCGGCACGTGGGCGGCACCACCTTCCTGGAACCGGTGGGCCATCGCCAGGAGAAGGGCGACTATCAGGAGTCCTGGCAGCCGCAGGCCATGAGCCCCAAGGCACTTGCAGAGTCGCAGCGGGTGGCCAAGGCGGTCACCGATGCCTTGGGCGGGCGCGGCCTGTTTGGCGTGGAGCTGTTCGTAAAAGGCGACCAGGTGTGGTTCAGTGAGGTGTCGCCGCGCCCTCACGACACCGGCCTGGTCACGCTGATTTCACAGGACTTGTCGCAGTTCGCCCTGCATGCCCGTGCCATTCTCGGCTTGCCGATCCCGGTGGTGCGCCAGTTCGGGCCGTCTGCCTCGGCGGTGATCCTGCCCGAGGGGCAGTCCCAGCAGACCAGCTTCGCCAACCTGGGCGCCGCGCTGAGCGAGCCGGACACCGCGATCCGCCTGTTCGGCAAGCCGGAAATCAACGGTACGCGCCGCATGGGCGTATGCCTGGCGCGCGACGAGTCGGTCGAAGCGGCCCGGGCCAAGGCAACCCGCGCCTCCCAGGCAGTCAAGGTCGAGTTCTGAGCAGGTAGCTGCAAGGGGCTTATGCCCCTTGCAGCCCTGCGCTTACAGCTCGCTGTCGCGGGTTTCTTTCAGGCACAGCACGGCGATCAGGCTGATGACTGCTGCGGCCGACACATACCCCCCTACCCAGCTCAAACCGCCCATGCTGACCAGCTTCTGGGCGAAGAACGGTGCTGCCGAGGCGCCGACGATACCGCCCAGGTTGTAGGCTGCCGAAGCACCGGTATAGCGCACGTGGGTGGGGAACAGTTCCGGCAGCAAAGCCCCCATGGGCGCGAAGGTGACCCCCATCAGGAACAGCTCGATGGCCAGGAACAGCGCCACCCCGGCGGTGGAGCCGGAGGTCAGCAGCGGTTCCATGGCAAAACCGGATGCCACGGCCAGCAAGCCACCGACAATCAGCACCGGTTTGCGCCCGTATCGGTCGCTGAGCCATGCCGACAGCGGTGTGGCCAGGGCCATGAACACCACGGCGAAGCACAACAGGCCCAGGAAGGTTTCGCGGCTGTAGCCCAGGGTGGTGACGCCGTAGCTCAGCGAGAACACGGTCGAGATGTAGAACAGCGCGTAGCACACCACCATGGCCGCAGCGCCCAGCAAGGTGGGCATCCAGTATTTGGAGAACAGGTCCACCACTGGCATTTTCACCCGTTCATGGCGCGCCACGGCCTTGGCAAACACTGGGCTCTCCTCAAGCTTCAGCCTCACGTACAGCCCCACCAACACCAGCGCGGCGCTGAGCAGGAACGGGATGCGCCAGCCCCACTCGCGGAACTGCTCGTCGCTGAGCAACAGGGCCAGGGTCAGGAACAGGCCATTGGCGGCCAGGAAACCGATCGATGGCCCCAGCTGCGGGAACATGCCGAACCAGGCGCGTTTGCCCGGCGGCGCGTTTTCCGTGGCCAGCAGCGCGGCACCACCCCATTCCCCACCCAGGCCCAGGCCCTGCCCGAAGCGCAGCAGGCAGAGAATGATCGGCGCCCACACGCCAATGCTGTCATAGCCCGGCAAGATGCCGATGGCGGTGGTGGACACACCCATCAGCAGCAGCGAGGCGACCAGGGTCGACTTGCGGCCGATACGGTCGCCAAAGTGGCCGAACAGCGCCGAGCCTAACGGCCGCGCCAGGAAAGCGATGCCGAAGGTAAGAAACGCCGCCAGCATCTGCGCCGTGCCGGAGCCGGGCGGGAAGAACACTGGGCCGATCACCAGGGCCGCAGCCGTGGCGTAGACGTAAAAATCGTAGAACTCGATGGCGGTGCCGATGAAGCTTGCGGTGGCCACCCGTGCGGGGGAGTTGACCGGCGCACTGGGCGCCTGGGCATAGGTGCTGCTGGTAGTCATGCGTGAGTCCCTGACAGTCTGGCCGGGCGCCATCAGCGTTGCGTGCGCCTGCGGGTTTGGCGAAGGCGCGGGCGATAAGCGCCGGAGCGTTTTGTTGTTGTCTGCGCCAGACTGACGATGGGCCAGGGGGTGGGGGCGGGGCGGGCACTGTTCGGGGTGTTGAAGCAGAACCGCTGGGCGTATTCAGTCAGGCGGGCTGGCCGTGAACCACCGGGTGCGGGTAGCAGGCGGGACGGCGGGGCTGGGTAAGCGTGACCGCAGTATAGCTACCGGGTCACGGTCCATACCAGTACCTTGCTGGCGCAGTTGTCTTCTGTTTCGAGGATTTCCAGGCGGTAGCGGCCGATTTTCAGGCACACCGCGCTGGCCGGTATGCTTTCCAGGGCTTCGGTGACCAGCCCGTTGAGGGTTTTCGGCCCGCCATCGCAGGGCAGGTGCCAACCCAGGGTGCGGTTGATCTCGCGCAGGGAGGCTACGCCGTCGATCACGCAGGTGCCGTCGGCCTGTTTGTGCACATGGGGGTTGTCCAGGCTCTGCTCGTCTTCGAACTCACCGACGATCTCTTCAAGGATGTCTTCCAGGGTGACGATGCCCAGCACCTCGCCGTACTCGTCCACCACCACGCCCAAGCGCCGTTGCTGCTTGTGGAAGTTGAGCAGTTGCAGGTTCAGGGGCGTGCTTTCGGGGACGAAGTACGGCTCGTAGCAGGCGTCACGCAGCGCTTGCAGGGTCAGGCTACCGTGAGGCAGCAGGTGGCTGATCAGCTTGGTATTGAGGACGGCCTCGACCTGGTTGATATCGTTGTGATAGACCGGCAGGCGGGTGTGACGGCTGACAATCAGTTGTTCGCTGATACGTTCGATCGGGTCATCAAGGTTGATGCCGTCTACCTCGTTGCGCGGTACCAGGATGTCGTTGACGGTGATCTTGTCCAGTGACTGCATGCCGTCCAGCAGGCCCCGGCGAGGTGCGTCGTGTTCGTCGTCTTCATCGAAGGGGGCCGCGTGCTGCGGGTGCAGCGCCACGGCGGCGGGTTGCAGGCGGAACGGGCGCAGCAACAGCTTTGCGCAGCCATCGAGTAGCCAGGCCAGTGGCTGTAGCACCGCCAGTGGCATCTGCAGCAGGCTGGCACCCAGGCTCACGAACGCCTGCGGGTTGCGGCGGGCAAGCCGGCGCGGCAGGTATTCGGCGAACACCAGCAGGGCAGCGGCGGCAGCCAGGCCTGCCAGCCAGAAGCCATCGTCACCGCCCTCGCGCAGGCCGATCAGGCAGGCAAGGGCGAGCACCAGCAGCTTGCCCAGGCTGGCGCACAACACCAGCGCCGGGCCGGGCAGGGCGGGCTGCCCGTCCCCCTCGGCCTGCTGTGTGGCCGGGTGTGTGCGGGCGGCCTCGACGGCAGTGAACAGGGCGGACCACAGCAGCGCCAGTGCCGAAGTGCCGAGTAGCGGTGCGTACGGCAGGATGTTCATGGGTGGCCGTCAGATGTGCAGGATGAATTCACGGACCAGCTTGCTGCCGAAATAGGCCAGCATCAGCAGGCAGAAACCTGCCAGCGTCCAGCGAATGGCCTTGTGGCCACGCCAGCCCAGGCGGGTTCTGCCCCACAGCAGCACACTGAAAACCACCCAGGCCACGCAGGCCAGCAGCGTCTTGTGCACCAAGTGCTGGGCGAACAGGTTGTCCAGGAACAGCCAGCCAGAAATCAGCGACAGCGACAGCAGGCACCAGCCTGCCCAGAGAAAGCCGAACAGCAGGCTTTCCATGGTCTGCAGGGGCGGGAAGTTGCGAATCAGCCCGGACGGGTGCTTGTTTTTCAGCTGGCGGTCCTGCACCAGCAGCAGCAGCGACTGGAACACCGCGATGGTGAACAGCCCATACGCCAGGATCGACAGCAGGATATGCGCAAGAATGCCGGGTTCTTCGTCGATCAGCGGCACCGTGCCGGGTGGCGCGAATTGCGCCAGCAGCGCGGTCACAGCCCCCAGGGGGAACAGCAGCACCAGGAGGTTTTCCACGGGGATGCTGATGCAGGCCAGCAAAGTCAGGGCGATGACCGCCACTGCGATCAGGCTGGCTGCGCTGAAGAAGTCCAGGCTCAGGCCCAGCGGCGTGATCAGCTGGAAGAACAGCGCGCCGCCCTGGGCGAGCACCGCAATTGTGCCCAACAGTGCAGGTAGGCGTTTGTCGGCCTTGCGGCCCTTGGCCAGGGCCGAGCCCTGGTAGATGGCCGCAACGGTGTACAGCACGGCAGCGATCAGGTTGGGGATGAGGCTGGGAGAGGAGAACATAAGTCCTGGTTGGCGAGCCCTAAAGAGACAGAGTTTGGCATAGCGCGCTGCAAGCTGCACCTTTGAGCTGCAAGCTTTGAGCTACAAGCTGCAAGAAAAAGCAGCCCTCACGCGCATTGGCTCTTGCTTGCAGCTTGCAGCTTAAAGCTTGCTGCT
Organism: Pseudomonas sp. NBRC 111119; assembly: GCF_001320125.1. Lineage (NCBI taxonomy): Bacteria > Pseudomonadati > Pseudomonadota > Gammaproteobacteria > Pseudomonadales > Pseudomonadaceae > Pseudomonas > Pseudomonas sp. NBRC 111119. The sequence continues at coordinate 158,600 of NZ_BCAV01000022.1, read as the reverse complement.
GCTGGCGAGGTGGGCGGCGGCGCTGCACTTCGCTATAATCCCCGCCTTGCTGCGCCTGGCGGGTCTGTATTTGCTCCCCCGGCGCCTGACAAACCTCGGCTTCTACTGGGCCTGAAAGGATCACCATGTTCGAAAACCTGACCGACCGCCTGTCACAGACGCTGCGCCATGTTACCGGCAAGGCCAAGCTGACCGAAGACAACATCAAGGACACGCTGCGCGAAGTGCGCATGGCCCTGCTCGAGGCCGACGTTGCCCTGCCGGTGGTGAAGGATTTCGTCAACAGCGTCAAGGAACGCGCGGTCGGCACCGAGGTGTCGCGTAGCCTTACCCCGGGGCAGGCCTTCGTCAAGATCGTTCAGGCCGAACTCGAAAGCCTGATGGGAGCGGCCAACGAAGACCTCGCGCTCAATGCGGCCCCGCCCGCCGTGGTGCTCATGGCTGGCCTGCAGGGCGCGGGCAAGACCACCACCGCCGGCAAGCTGGCGCGTTTCCTCAAGGAGCGCAAGAAGAAGAGCGTGATGGTGGTGTCTGCCGACGTTTACCGCCCGGCAGCGATCAAGCAGCTCGAAACCCTGGCCAATGACATCGGGGTTACCTTCTTCCCCTCCGATATCAGCCAGAAGCCGGTGGCCATCGCCGAAGCGGCCATCCGTGAAGCCAAGCTGAAGTTCATCGACGTGGTCATCGTCGATACCGCCGGCCGGCTGCACATCGACGCCGACATGATGGACGAGATCAAGGCCCTGCACGCTGCAGTGAAGCCGATCGAGACCCTGTTCGTGGTCGACGCCATGACCGGCCAGGACGCCGCCAACACCGCCAAGGCCTTCGGCGAAGCACTGCCGCTGACCGGTGTTGTACTGACCAAGGTGGACGGCGATGCCCGCGGTGGTGCGGCGCTGTCGGTGCGCGCCATCACCGGCAAGCCGATCAAGTTCATCGGTATGGGCGAGAAGAGCGAAGCGCTTGAACCGTTCCACCCAGACCGTGTGGCTTCGCGCATCCTCGGCATGGGCGACGTGCTCAGCCTGATCGAGCAGGCCGAACAGACCATCGACAAGGCCAAGGCCGACAAGCTGGCCAAGAAGTTGAAGAAGGGCAAGGGCTTCGACCTCGAAGACTTCCGCGACCAACTGCAACAGATGAAGAACATGGGCGGCCTGGGTGGCCTGATGGACAAGCTGCCGAGCATCGGTGGCGTCAACCTGTCGCAGATGGGCGGTGCTCAAGGGGCGGCCGAGAAGCAGTTCAAGCAGATGGAGGCGATCATCAACTCCATGACCCCTGCCGAGCGTCGTGACCCCGACCTGATCAGTGGTTCGCGCAAGCGCCGCATCGCGCTGGGTTCCGGCACCCAGGTGCAAGACATCGGCCGCCTGATCAAGCAGCACAAGCAAATGCAGAAGATGATGAAGAAATTTTCCGCCAAGGGCGGTATGGCCAAGATGATGCGCGGCCTGGGCGGCATGCTGCCGGGCGGCGGCATGCCGAAGCTGTAAACCCTGTTCAGAGCGCCTGCCCCTCATCGGGCAGGCGCCCAGAACCCCCGCCGTGGCGGGGGCAACGGCCGCGCAAGGCGCGGCTTATAACGGCAAATCCGGACGGCGTGGCAAAGCCAGGCCGAAAAAGGCATTTGCAAATGTCCGTGTATTCCCTGAGAATATGCGGCCTTTTGGGCACCCGTGTGCCTATTTGGCATTCAGATTTGCAGTACAAACTGCAGCACCGACTATAGGAACGATGTTCACATGGTAACCATTCGTCTGGCCCGTGGCGGCTCGAAAAAGCGCCCTTTCTACCACCTGACCGTGACCAACTCGCGTAACGCCCGTGACGGCCGTTTCGTTGAGCGCGTTGGCTTCTTCAACCCGATCGCATCGGGCGCCGAAGTCAAGCTGTCGGTCAACCAAGAGCGCGTCACCTACTGGCTGAGCCAGGGCGCACAGCCGTCTGAGCGCGTTGCTCAGCTGCTGAAGGACGCTGCCAAGGCTGCCGCCTGAGCAGTATGAACGCGACGCCAGAAAAGGCTGACGATCTCATCGTCGTTGGCAAGATTTTTTCGGTTCACGGCGTTCGCGGCGAGGTGAAGGTGTACTCCTTTACCGATCCGATTGAAAACCTGTTGGATTATCCCGGCTGGACGCTTCGGCACGAAGGCAAGGTAAAGCAGGTCGAGCTGGTCAGCGGTCGTGGCTCCCAAAAGGGCCTGGTCGTGAAGCTTAAAGGCCTCGATGATCGTGATGAAGCCCGGCTTCTCAGCGGTTACGAGATCTGCATTGCGCGGAGCCTTTTGCCCAACCTGGCTGCCGACGAGTACTACTGGTACCAGTTGGTAGGTCTGAAGGTCATCAACCAGGACGAACAGCTGTTCGGCACGGTCGATCACCTGTTGGAGACCGGTGCGAACGATGTAATGGTGGTCAAACCCTGCGCAGGCAGCCTGGATGATCGCGAGCGTCTGTTGCCCTATACGGCGCAATGCGTGCTCAACGTCGACCTGGAGGCAGGCGTGATGCGGGTTGAATGGGACGCGGACTTCTAGACGATGGGTAACCTTCGCGTAGACGTCATTACGTTGTTCCCCGAGATGTTCTCGGCCATCACGGAGTACGGCATTACCAGCCGCGCGGTGAAACAGGGGTTGCTTCAGGTGACTTGCTGGAACCCGCGGGACTACACCACAGATCGTCACCATACGGTAGATGATCGGCCGTTTGGCGGTGGTCCGGGCATGGTGATGAAAATCAAGCCTCTGGAAGATGCACTGGTCAACGCCAGGCAGGCAACCGGAGCAGCGGCGAAGGTGATCTACCTCTCGCCACAAGGCCGCAAGCTGACTCAGCAGGCGGTCAAAGGCCTGGCCGAACAGGAATCGTTGATCCTGATCGCCGGTCGTTATGAAGGCATTGACGAGCGCTTTATCGAGGCTCATGTCGATGAGGAGTGGTCGATTGGCGACTATGTGCTTTCCGGTGGCGAGCTGCCGGCCATGGTACTGATCGATGCGGTTACACGGCTGCTGCCCGGAGCTTTAGGGCATGTGGACTCGGCGGAGGAAGATTCTTTCACCGACGGTCTGCTGGATTGCCCGCACTACACCCGGCCTGAGGTGTATGCGGATCAGCGTGTTCCCGACGTGTTGCTAAGTGGCAACCATGCACACATCCGGCGTTGGAGAATGAAGCAGTCCCTTGGTAGGACCTTCGAACGACGCGCCGATCTTCTGGAAAGTCGCTCACTTTCTGGAGAAGAGAAGAAGCTGCTCGAGGAATACCTCCGCGAGCGGGACGATAGTTAAACGTATCGATGGTGGATCGCGTATCCATCTTAGGAGCACAGCATGACCAACAAGATCATCCAGCAGCTCGAAGCAGAGCAGATGAGCAAGGAAATCCCGACCTTCGCACCAGGCGACACCGTTGTCGTCCAGGTTAAAGTGAAGGAAGGTGAGCGTTCCCGTCTGCAGGCGTTCGAAGGCGTTGTTATCGCCAAGCGCAACCGCGGCCTGAACAGCGCCTTCACCGTGCGCAAGATCTCCAGCGGTGTGGGTGTTGAGCGTACTTTCCAGACCTACAGCCCGCAAATCGACAGCCTGGCCGTGAAACGTCGTGGTGACGTGCGTAAAGCCAAGCTGTACTACCTGCGCGACCTGTCCGGCAAAGCCGCTCGCATCAAGGAAAAACTGTCCTGAGTACAGTTTGCCCGGTGGCAAACGCCGCCTAGCGAGAAAAAAGCAGCCTTCGGGCTGCTTTTTTGCTTTTGGTAACCCTGTTGGCGCCCTGTCTCGACGGGTGAAGACAAGCCGCCAGCCGCTGTGAAACACTAGCCCCTTCTTTGTAACCCAGCAGCCCCCGAATGCCCGCCCTGGACCACCCCCTGATCGACGCGTTTCTCGATGCCCTGTGGCTGGAAAAAGGCCTGTCTGATAACACCCGGGTTTCCTACCGAAGCGATCTGGCCCTGTTCAACGGCTGGCTGCAGGAGCGTGGCATAAGCCTGCCCGACGCTGGGCGCGAACTGATTCTCGACCACCTGGCCTGGCGCCTGGACCAAGGCTACAAACCGCGCTCCACTGCACGCTTTCTGTCTGGCCTGCGTGGCTTTTACCGGTATTTGCTGCGGGAGAAGCAAGTGGCCGTGGACCCGACGCTGCAGGTGGACATGCCGCAGCTGGGCAGGCCGTTGCCCAAGTCTCTGTCCGAGGCAGATGTCGAGGCCCTGCTGCAGGCCCCCGACCTGGGGGAGGCCATCGGCCAGCGCGACCGGGCCATGCTTGAGGTGCTGTATGCCTGTGGCCTGCGTGTGACCGAACTGATCAGCTTGGCCCTGGACCAGATAAACCTGCGCCAGGGTGTGCTGCGGGTGATGGGCAAGGGCAACAAGGAGCGCCTGGTGCCCATGGGCGAGGAGGCGGTGGTGTGGCTGGAGCGCTACCTGCGCGATGGCCGCGGCGAGCTCCTCAATGGCCGGCCCAGCGATGTGCTTTTCCCGAGCCTGCGCGGTGAGCAGATGACTCGCCAGACCTTCTGGCACCGTATCAAGCACCATGCTCGGGTGGCCGGGATCGACAAGCCGCTGTCGCCCCATACCCTGCGCCACGCGTTTGCCACCCACCTGCTCAACCACGGTGCCGACCTGCGTGTGGTACAGATGCTGCTCGGCCACAGCGACCTGTCCACCACCCAGATCTACACCCACGTGGCCAAGGCACGCCTTCAGCAGCTACATGCCCAGCACCACCCCCGTGGATGAATGTTTTTCATGTTCCGCTGGCTGGCACCCTGCAGGGCCCTTAAACAGGGGCGTGATGTGGTAGGCTTGGCCGGTTTGCACCAAGGACCGCACGGTCACCGCGTTTTCCCGCAGGTGATGCCCTCCGGTCCCTGTCCGCCCTCAGGAGTTCCCATGCGCGTGACCCAGTTTTTAGCCGCCGCCGCGATGGCGCTGGCCAGCACCTTCGCCGCTGCTGCGGCCACCGACAGCAATGCCGGTGCCGAGCAGGCTATTCGCAAGTCGTTGCAAAACCTTGAATTGGAAGTGCCTGTAGAAAGCGTTGCCAGCAGCCCGCTCAGTGGCCTGTATGAAGTCAAGCTGCAGGGTGGCCGTGTGCTGTATGCCAGTGCCGATGGCCAGTTCGTGATGCAGGGCTATCTGTTCCAGATCCAGGACGGTAAGCCGGTCAACCTGACCGAGAAAACCGAGCGCATGGGCATTGCCAAGCTCATCAATGGCATCCCGGCCGCCGAGATGGTGGTTTACCCCGCCAAGGGCGAAACCAAATCGCACATCACCGTGTTCACCGACACCACCTGCCCGTATTGCCACAAGCTGCACGCCGAGGTACCCGAGCTGAACCGTCGTGGCATCGAGGTACGCTATGTGGCGTTCCCGCGTCAGGGGCTGAATTCGCCAGGCGACCAGCAACTGCAGGCCGTGTGGTGTTCCAGTGACCGTCGTGCGGCCATGGACAAGATGGTGGAAGGCAAGGAAATCAAGGCGGCCAAGTGCGCCAACCCGGTCAGCAAGCAGTTCCAGCTGGGCCAGTCGATCGGTGTCAATGGCACGCCAGCCATCGTGCTGGAGAGCGGGCAGGTCATTCCGGGCTACCAGCCGGCACCGCAAGTGGCCAAGCTGGCACTGGCCAAGTAATTCAGTTCAATGCGCCGTCGTCATGGGGTGACGGCATGTTTCACGGTCGGCAAGGGTGTCGACCGTTCTATGGGGAGTTCACAGTGAAACCGGTCAAAGTAGGCATCTGTGGGTTGGGGACCGTCGGTGGCGGAACCTTCAATGTACTTCAGCGCAACGCCGAGGAGATTGCCCGCCGTGCCGGGCGCGGTATTGAAGTGGCACAGATTGCCATGCGCTCGCAGAACCCGAACTGCCAGATTACCGGTACCCCCATTACCGCTGACGTGTTCGAAGTTGCCTGCAACCCGGAGATCGACATTGTCATCGAACTGATCGGCGGCTACACCGTGGCCCGTGACCTGGTGCTCAAGGCCATCGAGAACGGCAAGCACGTGGTCACCGCCAACAAGGCGCTGATCGCTGTCCATGGTAACGAAATCTTCGCCAAGGCTCGCGAGAACGGTGTGATCGTGGCCTTCGAGGCCGCCGTGGCGGGTGGCATCCCGGTGATCAAGGCCATCCGCGAAGGCCTGTCGGCCAACCGCATCAACTGGCTGGCCGGCATCATCAACGGCACCGGCAACTTCATCCTCACAGAAATGCGTGAGAAAGGCCGTGCCTTCCCCGACGTGCTGGCCGAGGCCCAGGCCCTGGGTTATGCCGAAGCCGACCCCACTTTCGATGTGGAAGGGATCGACGCCGCGCACAAGCTGACCATCCTGGCGTCCATCGCGTTCGGCATTCCGCTGCAATTCGACAAGGCCTACACCGAAGGCATCACCCAGTTGACCACTGCCGACGTGAACTATGCCGAAGCCTTGGGCTACCGCATCAAGCACCTGGGCATGGCGCGCCGCACTGCAGAAGGCATCGAGCTGCGGGTGCACCCCACGCTGATCCCGGCCGACCGCCTGATCGCCAACGTCAATGGTGTGATGAACGCCGTGATGGTGAACGGTGATGCTGCCGGGTCCACCCTCTACTACGGCGCCGGCGCCGGCATGGAGCCGACCGCTTCGTCGGTGGTCGGCGACCTGGTGGACGTGGTGCGTGCCATGACGTCCGACCCGGAAAACCGCGTGCCGCACCTGGCCTTCCAGCCAGATTCGCTGTCGGCCCACCCGATCCTGCCGATCGAAGCCTGCAAGAGCGCCTACTACCTGCGCATTCAGGCCAAGGACCACCCGGGCGTACTGGCCCAGGTGGCCAGCATTCTCTCGGAGCGTGGTATCAACATCGAGTCGATCATGCAGAAGGAAGCCGAGGAGCAGGACGGCCTGGTGCCGATGATCCTCCTGACCCACGGTGTGGTCGAGCAGCGCATCAACGACGCCATTGTCGCCCTGGAGGCGCTTCAGGACGTCGTCGGTAACGTGGTACGTATCCGCGTCGAGCAGCTCAACTAAGCGGCAAGCCTCAAGCTGCAAGCTGCAAGTAAAAGCAGGGCGGTGTTGAGGCTTCAATAGAGTACATTTGCGGTAAAGGTGAGAAGCAGAGCTAGGGAGCAACGCCGGTCGGCTTGTTCTTGCAGCTTGCAGCTCACAACTTGCCGCTCAAACCAAAGGTTTGCCCCATGCGCTATATCAGTACCCGTGGCCAGGCACCGGCCCTCAACTTCGAAGACGTGCTGCTCGCAGGCCTCGCCACCGATGGCGGCTTGTATGTGCCTGAGAACCTGCCACGTTTCACCCAGGAAGAAATCGCTTCCTGGGCCGGCCTGCCGTACCACGAACTGGCCTTCCGCGTCATGCGCCCGTTCGTCCAGGGCAGCATCGCCGACGCCGATTTCAAGAAGATCCTCGAGGAAACCTACGGTGAGTTCGCTCACGCTGCCGTGGCGCCACTGCGCCAGCTGAACAGCAACGAGTGGGTGCTGGAGCTGTTCCACGGCCCCACCCTGGCGTTCAAGGACTTTGCCCTGCAACTGCTTGGCCGCCTGCTCGATCATGTACTGGCCAAGCGCAACGAGCGTGTGGTGATCATCGGCGCCACCAGTGGCGATACCGGCTCTGCGGCCATCGAAGGCTGCCGCCGTTGCGACAACGTCGACATCTTCATCCTGCACCCGCACCAGCGTGTGTCCGAAGTGCAACGTCGGCAGATGACCACCATTTTTGGCGAGAACATTCACAACATCGCCATCGAAGGCAACTTCGACGACTGCCAGGAAATGGTCAAGGCAAGCTTCGCCGACCAGTCGTTCCTCAAGGGCACCCGCCTGGTGGCTGTGAACTCGATCAACTGGGCGCGGATCATGGCCCAGATCGTCTACTACTTCCATGCAGCCCTGCAGCTTGGCGGCCCGGCGCGTTCGGTCGCGTTCTCTGTGCCCACCGGCAACTTCGGCGACATCTTCGCGGGTTACCTGGCACGCAACATGGGCCTGCCGATCAGCCAACTGGTGGTGGCTACCAACCGCAACGACATCCTGCACCGCTTCATGAGTGGCAACCAGTACGTCAAGGAAACCCTGCACGCCACGCTGTCGCCGTCGATGGACATCATGGTTTCGTCCAACTTCGAGCGCCTGCTGTTCGACCTGCACGGTCGCAACGGGGCAGCGATTGCCGAACTGATGGCCAACTTCAGGCAGGGTGGCGGTTTCAGCGTGGAGCAGGACCGCTGGACCGAAGCGCGCAAGCTGTTCGATTCGCTGGCCGTGACTGACGAGCAGACCTGCCAGACCATCGCCGATGTGTTCGCCAGCACCGGCGAAGTACTTGACCCACATACGGCCATTGGTGTGAAAGCGGGCCGCGAGTGCCGTCGCAGCCTGGACACGCCGATGGTGGTGCTGGGCACGGCGCACCCGGTCAAATTCCCCGAGGCTGTCGAGCAGGCAGGCGTCGCCAAGGCGCTGGAGCTGCCGGTGCACCTCAGCGACCTGTTCAGCCGCGAGGAGCGCTGCACGGTGCTGGCCAATGACCTGAAGGCTGTCCAGGCCTTCGTCAGCCAGCACGGCAACCGCGGCAAGCCGTTGTAACCCTCGGCGCATCGGGGCTGCCAGTCAGCCCCGAACCCTCAGGTATTTCCTGGGGTGGTTTCAGACGCGTCCTATTCTGGCTGGCGTTCGTCCAGCCTAGATTAGCCGGTCCTCTCAACAGGAGCGGCTCATGTACCAGCCCCATGTGTTGATTCACCAGGCACGCCCATCGCATCAGATTCTTCTGCACCAGGCGCTCAATGCCCAGGGCATCTTCCAGGTTCGCATCAGCGAGAACACTGCCGAACTTAACGCTTGTCTGTCGGCCGTGCGGTGCCCTGACCTAGTGATCGTCGATCACGCCATGCCCACCCGCATCGGCTTGGCCCTGCTCAAGAAACTGCCCGCTGCCTGCCCGGTGGTGTTTGTGGGCAGCGCTGGGCCAAGGCGGCGTGACCTGGCCCAGGAAGCCCGAGGCGTGGGTTTGCGGGTGCTGGCTGAGCTGCCATGGCCGGTATCGACGCCAGCCTTGCAAAACGCGCTGCAAACCCTGCTGCAGCGCCCATGGCGGGGTATTCAAACTGTCACGAACACACCGCATGCTCACTGAAACGGCCAGGGCGTGACGAACTTTCCGCTGCGCGCGCTGGTCTGCTTTCAGTACCCCCACCACCCAGCGAGTGTTCCGGATGGAAAGAATCTGCAGACTGCTCAACCAAGCACTGGCCCCTTACCAGGCTCAACTCAGCCTCGCCGATGAACGCGGCAACCGCCAGCTGACTGTTCACGATCACCTGGCCGGCATTACCTTGCAGCGCACGGTCAGCGAGTTCCAGTTGCAGGAACAGCGCCTGCTGGTGGACCTGGTGGATGGCCTGCACCGTGACCTGCAGATCGCCGAAGGGCGTTTGCAGCCCTGTGTGATTGCAGCCCTGCAGCAACGTCAGCAGCCCCAGGGAACCTTTGCCTGAGGTGTTCATCGAATGTTTCAGTGCAGCCAGCCAATGCTTCGCTCCCGTGTTGGCTGATACTGCCCCGTAAAGCCCCAGGGCTTTCGCTTGACCCCGGACGTACCTCCCCCGCGTCCGGGGTTTCTTTTTGCCTGCGGTTTACCGGGCTTCAAGGGGTGGCTGATGCTCATTGAAGAACTGCCTGCTCTGTTCGAGATAGTCTTCCTGTTCCGCCGGCGCCAGCCATCGAGCGTACGCACGGGGCAGCACCTCGCGGCGCATTGCTGGCAGCAACTGGTCGATACGCGCCACCGCAGCGCGTCCCAACGGGGTATCCGAACAGCCTACATGCAGGAACTGATAGGGGTTCATCCCCTGGATGGGATGGAACTGGTAATCCGCCAGCGACCCGCCTTGCTGCTGGATCAGGTAGCGCACTTCAGGCCAGTAACCCAATACCAGGCGCAACCGCCCCAGGTGTTGCATCTGCAACAGGTTGGCGGTGGCTTCGGTGCCGTAGTGTCGGCTAAGGGCCGCATCGGGCAACTGGCGTAGCGTGTGGTCGATCAGCGTGCCGTAGCTGCGCTCGGCAACCACGCCCAGCTTGAGTGAGGTGCGGCTCATCAGCCCCAGCAGGTCCACGGCATCGCCGTCGAGGTAGGGCGCAATCAGCGGTTGGCTTTCCTTCAGTGACACCAGGCCACTGGTACGCACGCCCAGCATCGGGATGGAAAAATGCACGTAACGGGCACGTTCGGCCGTCCACAGCAGCATCGGGTCGCAGGTGAAGGTGGCTGGGTCCTGCAGCATCTGGATGCCACGGGCACGGTTGACCCGCAGAACGTCGTGGTCGTATTCAGGCATATGTTCGATCAATTGCGGGAGCAGTTGGTCGATGACGCCGTGGCCTGTCTCCGGGCCCTCGAATACGGTAAAGGGCGGCATGTCGCGCACCAGCCACAGCAGGCGCTCACGCGCTGCGGCCGGCTGGCAGAGCAGCGTGGGCAGCAAGCCGCACAGCAGGGCGAGCCTGGCCAGGCTGCCCCTGCAGCAGGGGCGGGCCAGGATCAGACCGCGCCTGCCTGGCGCAGGCCGGCGATGGCTACCGCGTCGTAGCCCAGCCGCGCAAGCACTGCATCAGTATGTTCACCCAGGGCAGGCCCCACCCATTCGGCAGCGCCTGGGGTGTCCGACAGTTTCGGCACGATGCCCGGCATACGGAACGCCTTGCCGTCGGGCAGTTTGGCCTGCAGAAACATCTCGCGTGCCAGGTATTGCGGGTCGTTGAACATGTCTTCGGCCGAATAGATGCGGCTTGCCGGCACCTGGGCGGCAGTCAGCACCTGCATCAGCGTATCCAGGGGCAAGCCGTTGGCCCACCGGTCGATCACCCCATACAACTCATCGCGGCGCAGGTCGCGGCCATCGTTGGTCGCCAATGCAGGGTCTTCGGCCAAGTCATTGCGGCCAATGGCCTGCATGAAGCGCTTGAAGATCGCATCGCCATTGGCGCCGATCTGCACGTGCTTGCCGTCTGCGCTGGTGTGGATGGAGGAGGGGGTGATGCCCGGCATGATGTTGCCGGTCCGCTCGCGGATAAAACCGAATACGTCGAATTCGGGCACCATGCTTTCCATCATGGCGAAAATGGCTTCGTACAGCGCAACATCCACGACCTGGCCTTCGCCGCCGTTCACTTCGCGGTGGCGCAGGGCCATGAGCGCGCCGATCACGCCCCACAGTGCGGCGATCGAATCGCCAATCGAAATACCCGTGCGCACCGGCGGGCGGTCGTCGAAACCAGTGATGTAGCGCAAGCCACCCATGGATTCACCCACCGCGCCAAAGCCGGGCTGGTCCTTCATCGGCCCGGTCTGGCCAAAGCCGGACAGGCGCACCATGACCAGCCGAGGGTTCAGCGCATGCAGCACATCCCAGCCCAGGCCGAGCTTTTCCAGTACGCCCGGGCGGAAGTTCTCGATGAGGATGTCTGCGTCGGCCAGCAGTTGCTTGAGAATCTCGATGCCCTGAGGGTGTTTCAGGTTAAGGGTGAGCGACTGCTTGTTGCGTGCCTGCACGAACCACCACAGCGACGTACCCTCATACAGCTTGCGCCACTTGCGCAGCGGGTCACCGCCATCGGGCGATTCCACCTTGATCACTTCGGCGCCGAATTCGGCGCAGATACGCGAGGCGAACGGCCCGGCGATCAGGGTGCCGAGCTCGACCACCTTGAGGCCGGCGAGGGGTTTGCTGGGCGTCGACATGGGGCATCCGTGGCAGCTGAAAACAGCCGTGGTTTTATCACAGCTCCTGAGCGGCAGATACTGCCGCGGCACAACAAGGTGCCGGATCGGTTAGACTGGGCAACTTTTATTTCGAGCAAGAAGCCCTGCGACCATGGCCCAGCCGTCCACCACCTACAAATTCGAACTGAACCTGACCGACCTCGACCGCAACGTCTACGAGAGCGTCAAGCAGACCATTGCACGGCACCCTTCGGAAACCGAAGAGCGCATGGCGGTTCGTTTGTTGGCGTACGCGCTGTGGTACAACGAGAACCTGGCGTTTGGCCGTGGCCTCTCGGATGTAGACGAACCGGCGCTGTGGGAAAAAAGCCTGGACGACCGCGTGCTGCACTGGATCGAGGTGGGCCAGCCCGACGCCGAGCGCCTGACCTGGTGCTCGCGCCGTACCGAGCGCACCAGCCTGCTGGCCTACGGCAGCCTGCGCGTGTGGGAAGGCAAGGTGGTGAGCGCGGTCAAGAACCTGAAAAACCTCAGCATCGCCGCGGTGCCCCAGGAAGTGCTGGAAACCCTGGCCACCGACATGCCGCGCAGCATCAAATGGGATGTGATGATCAGTGAAGGCACCGTGTTTGTCACCGACGACCGTGGTCAACACGAAGTGCAGTTGCAGTGGCTGCTCGGGGAGCGTGGCTGAACCACCCCATGCGTATCGAACCTCGCCCGCTGCCGTCCGCCCTGCCTTTTCTCGGTAACCTGCCGCCGTTGCTCACCCGCCTGTACGCTGCCCGTGGCGTGCAGAGCGAGGCCGAGCTGGACAAGAGCCTGGCGCGCCTGTTGCCTTATCAGCAGCTCAAAGGCATCGAAGCCGGTGTCGATTTGCTGGTGCACGCCATCGACCAGCGCCAGCGTATTCTCATCGTCGGTGACTTCGATGCCGATGGCGCCACGGCCAGTACCGTCGGCGTGCTGGGCCTGCGTTTGCTGGGGGCCGCACACGTCGATTACCTGGTGCCCAACCGCTTCGAGTACGGCTACGGGCTGACCCCGGAAATCGTCGAAGTGGCACTGCAACGCCAGCCTGAATTGCTGATCACCGTAGACAACGGCATTTCCAGTGTCGAGGGCGTCGCTGCCGCCAAGGCCGCTGGGCTGAAGGTATTGGTCACTGACCATCACCTGCCCGGTGAGCAGTTGCCAGACGCCGATGCCATCATCAACCCCAACCAGCCCGGCTGCACGTTCCCCAGCAAGGCGCTGGCCGGTGTGGGGGTGATCTTCTATGTACTCATGGCCCTGCGTGCACGGTTGCGCAGCCTCGGGCGTTACGCAACGCAGCCGCAGCCCAACATCGGTGAACTGCTCGACCTGGTCGCGCTGGGCAGCGTGGCTGATGTGGTACCGCTGGATGCCAACAACCGCATCCTGGTTTACCAGGGCCTCGAGCGTATCCGCGCTGGCCGTGCCCGGCCGGGGTTGAAGGCCATTCTCGAAGTGGCCCGCCGCGACAACCGGCGCATCACCTCCACCGACCTGGGCTTCATACTCGGCCCACGGCTGAACGCTGCCGGGCGCCTGGATGACATGAGCCTGGGGATCGAATGCCTGCTGTGCGAAGACGCGGCCCTGGCCCAGGACATGGCCCAACAGCTGGACGGCCTGAACCAGGACCGCAAGTCTATCGAACAGGGCATGCAGCGCGAGGCCCTGGCCCAACTGCGGGACCTGCCGGTGGAGTCTATGCCTTACGGGCTGTGCCTGTTCGATGCCGAGTGGCACCAGGGCGTGATCGGCATCCTGGCGTCTCGCCTGAAGGAGCGCTACCACCGGCCTACCATCGCCTTCGCTGATGCGGGGGAGGGTGTGCTGAAGGGGTCTGCCCGTTCGGTTCCAGGCTTTCACATCCGCGATGCGCTGGATGCCGTTGCTGCCCGCCATCCGCAGTTGATCAGCAAGTTCGGCGGCCACGCCATGGCCGCTGGGCTGTCTCTGCCAGAGGGGAATTTCCCGGCGTTTGCCGAAGCGTTCGATGAAGAAGTACGGCGCCAGTTGTGTGAAGACGACCTCACCGGCCGTTTGTTGTCCGATGGCAGCCTGGCAGTAGAAGAGTTCCACCTGGACCTTGCCAAGGCCCTGCGCAATGCCGGCCCTTGGGGGCAGCATTTCCCCGAGCCGTTGTTCCATGGGGTGTTCCAACTGGTGGAGCAGCGCGTGGTGGGTGAGCGCCACCTGAAAGTGGTGCTCAAGAGCGAGTGTGGCACCGTGCGCCTGGATGGCATCGCCTTTGGCATTGACCGTGAGGTCTGGCCGAACCCGACCGTTCGCTGGGTGGAACTGGCCTACAAGCTGGACGTGAACGAGTTTCGTGGCAATGAAAGTGTGCAGTTGATGATCGCCCACATGGAGCCGCGCTGAGGGTTGCTGGGGGCGTTGGTTTTTGAGGGGGCACGACCTGGAAAACGACATCCCCCTCAAGCCAGGCACCCATGACCACCCAAATCCCATGGAACCTACCCCCCACCCAATCTGGTCTAGTCTGAACATTGACCGGCATCGGGCCAAGGATCGATCTGCGAGTGCCCGAGCCGGATCACCCTAGGAGTCCTTGGGAGGTGCCCTCATGAGCCTGCTGCTCGAGCCTTACACCCTGCGTCAGTTGACCTTGCCAAACCGCATTGCGGTATCGCCGATGTGCCAGTATTCCTCTGTCGATGGCCTGGCCAACGACTGGCACCTTGTCCACCTGGGCAGCCGTGCCGTAGGCGGTGCGGGGCTGGTGTTCAGCGAAGCCGTGGCGGTCACGGCGGATGGCCGCATTACCGCCGAAGACCTCGGCCTGTGGAACGACGCCCAGATTCCCCCGCTGCAACGCATCACGCGTTTCATCACCGCCCAGGGCGCCGTGCCGGGTATTCAACTGGCCCATGCCGGGCGCAAGGCCAGCACTCACCGGCCGTGGTTGGGCAAGCACGGCAGCGTCAAACCTGAAGACGGTGGCTGGCAGCCCGTGGGGCCGTCCCCCATTGCCTTCGACCCCGAGCATACCGCCCCCCGCGAACTGAGCCGCGATGAAATCCAGGGTGTAGTGGACGCGTTCGTTGCCGCGACCCAGCGTGCCCTGGAAGCGGGTTTCAAGGTCGTTGAGGTTCACGCCGCCCACGGTTACCTGCTGCACCAGTTCCTGTCACCGCTGAGCAACCAGCGCCAGGACGACTACGGCAGCTGTTTCGAAAACCGTATTCGCCTGACCCTGCAGGTCGTAGAGGCGGTGCGCAAGGTGTGGCCTGCGGAGCTGCCGCTGTTCGTAAGGGTGTCGGCCACCGACTGGGTGGAGGATGGCTGGAACCCGGACGAGACGGTCGAGTTGGCCCGCCGCCTGCGCGTGCTGGGCGTGGACCTGATCGACGTGTCGTCTGGCGGTACCTCGAGCCATGCCGAAATCCCGACCGGCCCGGGTTACCAAACCCGCTTTGCCGAGCGCGTGCGCAAGGAATCGGAGATGGCAACCGGCACCGTCGGCATGATTACCGAACCCGCCCAGGCCGAACACACTCTGCGTACGGGCCAGGCCGATATCATCTTCCTCGCCCGTGAACTGCTGCGTGACCCCTACTGGCCACTGCACGCCGATGACGACCTGGGCGGCAACAAGGCCACCTGGCCCGCCCAGTACCAGCGGGCCACCAGCCGTGCGAATCCGATTCATGAGTCGGACTTGCGTGATTGAGGTGCGGGGGCGGCACTGAGCCCGCCATGGTGGTCAGGCGCAGGCCGCCCCGCTGAGGACGTCGGTGACCCATTGATTGATGCTCTTCTGTGCCAGTTCGGCCTTGGCAGCCACGCTGGCATGAAGGGCGGGCTCAAGCCGCAGGCTCAGTTTGCCGGAGTAGGTTTTCTGCGGCGCCCGGCCAAGGCGCTCACAGGTTTCCAAATAATCATCTACTGCCTCATGGAAGGCTTGGCGTAGCTCGCTGATGGATTCACCGTGAAAGCCGATCACATCCCGGATACCCGCGACGTGGCCGATCAGCAGTTGGTCTTCATCGCTGTATTCGATGCGTGCGGCATAGCCGCGGTAAGTCATCACGTTCATGGCGTTACTCCTGCCTGCTCAAGAAACTGGCGGGCATCCCGTATCTGATAGGTTTTCGCGTGCCTGTCTGGGTGAGGGCGATGAAACGTCGCAACTACACCGTTAAGTTCGAAGCGCACACGCGAGCCACGCCCTTCAATGACTTGCGCACCTGCCGATACCAGCAGGGTTTCAATTCGCGCCCATTCCAGCGCCTTGGGCGTTGGTGTCTTCCACAGGTTTTCAAGCGTGGCTTTCTGTTGATTGTTCATGGTATCAGATTATGATACCAATAAAAGCCGCTCAATGGATCACCTGTAGGAGGTGATCCATCGTTGCTGAAGGATATTTCTGAGCGTGGGGCCACGACACTACGTGGTCCTCAATGAACGAGCCCTCAGTGCTTGATCATCACATGCCGCACGCAGGTGTAATCCTCCAGCCCGTACATCGACATGTCCTTCCCATACCCTGAATGCTTCTGCCCGCCGTGGGGCATTTCGCTGACTAGCATGAAGTGGGTATTCACCCAGGTGCAGCCATATTGCAGCCGCGCCGCCAGGCGGTGGGCACGGCCGGTGTCGCGGGTCCACACGGATGAGGCAAGCCCGTAGTTGGAGTCGTTGGCCCATTCCAACGCCTGCGCCTCGTCAGTGAAGCGGGTGACCGACACCACTGGGCCGAACACCTCGTGGCGCACGATCTCGTCATCCTGCTGGGCATCGGCCAGCACCGTTGGCTCGAAGAAGAAGCCATCCCCGGCAACGACCTTGCCGCCCGTGACCAGGCGGATGTGCGGCTGCGCGATG
Organism: Pseudomonas sp. NBRC 111119; assembly: GCF_001320125.1. Lineage (NCBI taxonomy): Bacteria > Pseudomonadati > Pseudomonadota > Gammaproteobacteria > Pseudomonadales > Pseudomonadaceae > Pseudomonas > Pseudomonas sp. NBRC 111119. The sequence goes on along the minus strand of NZ_BCAV01000022.1, from coordinate 141,966 downwards.
GCGCGCTGTACCAGGCCGGCCACCTTGTCGCGGTGCTGGGCGCTGATCAGCGGGCCCAGCTCTGTACCCTCCGCGTCCTGCAGACCCTGCTTGAGGCTGGCCACCGCCGTACCCAGGCGTTCGACGAAACGCTCGTAGATACCGTCCTGCACATACAGGCGACAGGCTGCGGTGCAGTCCTGGCCGGCATTGTAGAAGCCGAACGTGCGGATGCCGTCGATGGCGGCGTCGATGTCGGCATCGTCGAACACCAGCACCGGGGCTTTGCCGCCCAGCTCCATATGGGTGCGTTTTACGCTGTCGGCGGTGGCACCGATGATGTGAGCCCCGGTGGCGATCGAGCCCGTTAGCGAAACCATGCGCACCAGCGGGTGAGTGACCAGCGGATTGCCCACCGTCTGGCCGCGGCCAAACACAATGTTCAGCACCCCCGGTGGCAGCAGCGTCTTGGCCAGCTCACCCAGGCGCAAGGCCGTAAGCGGGGTCAGCTCCGATGGCTTGATCACCACGGTGTTACCTGCAGCGAGTGCCGGGGCGACCTTCCAGGCCAGCATCATCAACGGGTAGTTCCACGGCGCGATCGAGGCCACCACCCCCAGTGGGTCACGGCGGATCATCGACGTGTGGCCTGGCAGGTACTCGCCGGCAGCTAGGCCACCCAGGCAGCGCGCAGCGCCGGCAAAATAGCGGAATACGTCGGCAATCGCGGGGATCTCGTCGTTGCGGGCAGCGCCCAGCGGTTTGCCGCAGTTTTGCGATTCCAGCCCGGCCAACTCGTCACCGTTGGCCTCGATGGTATCTGCCAGTGCCAGCAGGGCCTGCGCGCGGTCCTTGGGGCAGGCCTGCGACCAACTGTCGAAAGCCTGATGCGCAGCACGCACCGCGCTATCCACCTGGGCTTCGCTGGCTTCCTGGATTTGCGCCAGGGCTGTGCCCTTGGCAGGGTCCAGCACGGTCCAGGCCGGGCCTTCGCCGGCAACCAGTTGGCCATTGATCAGCATCTGGGTTTGCATGGGGGTTCCTCCAGGTTCATTTGCCGCTGCCCGCTACGGCGTCGCCGCCCCGGGTCAGGTAGTAGGCGCCAAGAATGGGCAGCATGGTCACCAGCATCACCAGCATGGCAACCACGTTGGTCACGGGTACGTCACGTGGGCGGCTGAGCTGGTTCAATAGCCAGATGGGCAGGGTCCGCTCATGGCCCGCAGTGAAGGTAGTCACGATGATTTCGTCGAACGAAAGGGCAAAGGCCAGCATGCCGCCTGCCAGCAGCGCGGAGCCCAGGTTGGGCAGGATGATGTAGCGGAACGTCTGCCAACCGTCCGCGCCCAGGTCCATCGAGGCTTCTATCAGGCTTTGCGAGGTGCGCCGCAGGCGCGCGATCACGTTGTTGTAGACGATCACCACGCAGAAGGTGGCGTGGCCGACCACGATGGTGAACACACCCGGTTCGATACCCAGGCTGCGGAACGCCGAAAGCAAGGCGATGCCGGTGATGATGCCGGGCAGGGCGATAGGCAGTATCAGCACCAGCGAAAGGCTTTCCTTGCCGAAAAAGCTGCGCCGGTACAGCGCCGCCGAAGCCAGCGTGCCCAGCACCAGCGCAATCAGCGTGGCCAGGCAGGCCACCTGCAGGGAGAGGCTGATTGCATCCAGCACGTCGGGCCTGGCCAGCGCCACGGTGAACCACTTCAGGGTCAGGCCCCGGGGCGGAAAGCTGAACGCTGCATCTTCGGTATTGAAGGCGTACAGCAGAATGATCAGGATGGGAAAGTGCAGGAACAGCAGCCCGCCCCAAGCGGCCAGGCGCAGGCCCCAGGGCGCCCTGTCAGAGTGCATCGAAGGCCCCCATGCGCTTGACCACAGCGAGGTAGAGGGCGATCAGCACAATGGGCACCAGGGTGAATGCCGCAGCCATGGGCATGTTGCCGATGGCACCCTGCTGGGCATAGACCATGCTGCCGATGAAGTAGCCGGGCGGGCCCACCAGCTGTGGCACGATGAAGTCGCCGAGGGTGAGCGAGAAGGTGAAGATCGAGCCGGCGGCGATGCCGGGTACCGACAGCGGCAGGGTCACCTGCATGAACGTTTGCAGCGGCCTTGCACCGAGGTCGGCGGAGGCTTGCAGCAGCGACGGCGGCAGGCGCTCCAGCGCAGCCTGGATCGGCAGGATCATGAACGGCAGCCAGATATAGACGAACACCAGAAAACGCCCCAGGTGGGACGTGGACAACGTGCTGCCACCTACTCCCGGAATGCCCAGGATGGCCTGCAGCAGACCGTCCAGAGCCAACTGCTGGGTGAACCACTGGGCCACACCGCCCTTGGCCAGCAGCAGGGTCCATGCGTAGGTCTTGACGATATAGCTGGCCCACATGGGCATCATCACTGCAATGTAGAAAAACGCCTTGGTCTTGCCGCGGGTGTAGCGGGCCATGTAATAGGCAATGGGGAAGGCCAGCACCGCACTTGCCAGTGATACGGCGACCGCCATGGTCACTGTGCGCACGATGATGTCGAAGTTGGACGGGTTGAACAGCGCTGCGAAATTGGCCAGGGTGAGCGTGGGCGTCACTGCCATGGTGAAGTCATCGAACGTGTAGAAACCCTGCCACAGCAGGTTCAGCAGCGAGCCCAGGTAAATGGCACCGAACCACCCCAGGGGCGCAACCAGCAGCAGCGCCAGGTACAGGTTGGGTCGCTGGTACAGCACGTTGCACAAGGTGCGCAGTGGGGGCATGTCAGTACGCCTCGGTGTCCTGCAGCTGGGTCATGGCCTCTTGCGGCCAGTGCGCTTGCACGCGTTGCCCCGGCTGCCAGGCCTGGGGCATGGCCTGCCAGCTGTCATTGGCCTGGCTGACCGCCAGCAGCTGGCCGCTGTCCAGCTGTACTTCGAAGCGCGTGGCACTGCCCTGGTACTGGATATCGCGCAACAAGCCTTCGACTTGAACATGGCGGCTGTCGGGCCCGGCGGCGCCCAGGCGGATATGTTCGGGGCGGATGGAGAAGGGTGCAGGGCTGCCGCTGAGGGCTTCGGCCAGCGGGCCGCGCACTACATTGGAGGTACCGACGAAGGACGCCACGAAGGTTGTGGCCGGGTTTAGGTAGAGGTTGCGCGGCGTGTCCACCTGTTCGATACGACCACGGTTGAACACCGCCACCCGGTCGGACATCGACAGCGCCTCGGTCTGGTCATGGGTCACGAACACGAAGGTGATGCCCAGTTGCCGTTGCAGGTTCTTCAGCTCCACCTGCATCTGTTCACGCAGCTTGAGGTCCAGCGCCCCCAGCGGCTCATCCAGCAGCAGCACCCGTGGGCGGTTGACCAGCGCCCTGGCCAGCGCCACCCGCTGGCGTTGGCCGCCCGACAGCTGGGCAGGCTTGCGTGCGCCGTAGCCGGCCAGGGCGACCATGGCCAGGGCGTTTTCGGCACTGCTATGGCGCTCGGCCTTGGGCGTGCCCTTTACCTTCAGGCCGTAGGCCACGTTGTCCAGCACGTTCATGTGCGGGAACAGGGCGTAGTCCTGGAAAACCGTATTGACGTCTCGCTGGTACGGCGGCACGCCAGTGGCTTCTACCCCATGGATGCGGATGGAGCCGCTGCTGGGCTGTTCGAAGCCCGCAATCAACCGCAGGCACGTGGTCTTGCCAGAGCCCGAGGGCCCGAGCAGGGAGAAAAATTCCCCTTCGGCGATGTCGATGCTGACCTGGTCGACTGCCTTGACCTCGCCAAAGGTGCGGGAAACCTGAGTGAACTGGACGGCTAGGGGCATGCGTGGGCTCCCGGCATCAATGTTTCCTGCGCTGTCCCCTTCGCGGTTTTACCCGCGAAAAGGCCGGCACAGGCATTCAGAAAACCTCAGCGTCCGCCCATGATCGCGATGTAGTCCTGGGTCCAGCGGCTGTAGGGCACGAACTTGCCGCCCTGTGCCTGTGGGGTTTTCCAGAAGGCAATCTTGTCGAAGTTATCGAAACCATTGGTCTTGCAGCCTTCAGCGCCCAGCAGCTGGCTGCCGGTGCAGGCGGCCGGTACGGCGGGTAACGAGCCGAACCAGGCGGCCACGTCGCCCTGCACCTTGGGTTGCAGTGACCAGTCCATCCACTGGTAGGCGCAGTTGGGGTGCTTGGCTTCGGCGTGCAGCATGGTGGTGTCCGCCCAGCCGGTCGCACCCTCCTTGGGAATCGTCGAGGCGACTGGCTGGTTGTCGGCTTTCAGGCCGTTGACCATGTAGCCCCATGAGCTTGAGGCGACCACGCCTTCGTTTTTCACGTCGCTCATCTGCACCGTGGCGTCATGCCAGTAACGATGCACCAGCGGATGCTGCTGGCGCAGCAGCTCCAGCACCGCCTGGTACTGCGGTTCGGTGAGTTCGTAGGGGTCGGCGATGCCCAGTTCGGGCCTGGCTGATTTCAGGTACAGCGCGGCATCGGCGATGTAGATAGGCCCGTCGTAAGCTTGCACGCGGCCTTTGTTGGGTTTGCCGTCAGGCAGGTCCTGCGGGACGAACACCACCCCCCAGGTAGTGGGCGGCTGGGGGAAAACACGGGTGTCGTAGAGCAGCACGTTGGGGCCCCACTGATAGGGTGTGCCATAGACCTGCTTGTCGACCACGTACCAGCCACCGTTCTGCAAGCGCGGGTCGATGAGCTTCCAGTTGGCAATCAGTGAGGTATTGATCGGCTGCACCCGCTTGCCGGCAATCAGGCGCAGCGAGGCATCACCCGAAGCGGTCACCAGGTCATAACCGCCCTTGGTCATCAGGCTGACCATTTCGTCCGAGGTGGCGGCGGTCTTGACGCTGACCTTGCACCCGGTCTGCTGCTCGAAGCCGGTTACCCAGTCGTAGGCCTTGTCGCTTTCACCGCGCTCGATGTAGCCAGGCCAGGCGACGATGTCCAGGCGCCCTTCGCCCGGGCCCAGCGCCTTGAGCGGTTCGCCGGCCTGCAGGCCGGCGCTGGCGAGCAGGGCTATAGACAAGGCGCCGAGCCATGCGGTCTTGTGCACTGACATGGTATTCCCTCTTGTGGAGTTCTTGTTCGGGAGGTGCTGGCGATATCGAGTCTAGTTGGCTTTTTGCCGGTCAATGCAACATCCGGATGCAAATCCGCTGTGGCGAGTTGTAGGGCAAGTCTTACTCTGGCTGTTCATTTCCTTTATGTGGAGACGCATCGATGAATACTCGGGGCCTGCTGGATCAACTGCTCAAATCGGGTCAGCAACTGCTCGAAAAACAGGCGGGCGGTGGTAAGCCTGGGGCTGGCGCCGGTGGCCTGGGCGGGCTGCTGTCGGGCGCCGGTGGCGGGTTGCTGGGCGGGGGTGCGCTGGGGGTACTGCTGGGCAGCAAGAAGGCCCGCAAGTTCGGTGGCAAGGCCCTGACCTACGGTGGCCTGGCGGCACTCGGAGTGCTGGCGTACAAAGCCTACGGCAACTGGCAGGCCAGCCAGCAGGGTGCTGCGGTGCAGCCGCAGACCGTAGACCGTGTACCACCCGCTGAAGTGGAGCAGCACAGCCAGGCGGTGTTGCGGGCGCTGGTGGCAGCCGCCAAGTCCGACGGCCACGTGGACGACCGGGAGCGGGCGCTGATCGAAGGCGAGTTCACCCGCCTGGACAATGACGGCCAGTTGCAGCAATGGCTGCATGCGGAACTGAACAAGCCGCTGGACCCGGCAGAAGTGGCCAGCGCCGCACAAACGCCGGAAATAGCCGCAGAAATGTACCTGGCCAGCCTGATGATGGTCGACCAGGAGAACTTCATGGAGCGCGCCTACCTGGACGAGCTGGCTCGCCGTCTGGGCCTGCAGCCGGGGCTGCGCGAAGAGCTTGAAAAGCAGGCCCGGCAGGCTGCCGCTCAGGCCTAGGCAACACGGCCGCCTCAGTGAGGTGGCATTTTGCGGCCACTGCCCGCATTTGAGCCGCAAAACTGTAGGGCGCCTGGGCTATACTTCGACGATTTTTCCCGCTCGTAGTGAATTCCTGAGGGCTGAATGTGAAGAACTGGACGTTGCGCCAACGGATCCTGGCAAGCTTTGCCGTGATCATCACCATCATGCTGTTGATGATCGTGGCAGCCTACTCGCGGTTGGTGACCATCGAGACTGCCGAGGAAGCGGTGGGCACCAACAACATTCCAGGCGTCTACTACAGCTCGATGATCCGCAGTGCGTGGGTGGACAGTTATGTCACCAGCCAGCAGCTGGTGGGGCTTTCCGACCGCCGCGAGCTGTCTTCGGCCGACCTCGAGCTGTTCAAAAGCTTTGAAGACCGGCTCAAGCAGCACATGGCCAGCTACCAGAGCACCATCCGTAGCGGTGAGGACCAGGCGCGCTTCGAGGCCTTCGTCCAGCTGGAGCAGACCTACGTCGGTGAAATAGGCCAGGTGCTCGATGCTTACCGCCAGCGCAACTACCCCGAGGCCCAACGCCTGATCACCGACGTCCTGACCCCGACGTGGGTAGAGGGTCGCAAGCACCTGAACGAAGTGATCGAACAGAACCGCTTGTCTGCCGATGCGGCGACACGCGAGATCGTCAGCGCCGTTGCCACCGCCAAAGGTAGCATGCTGGTGTCGCTGTTGATGGCCATTGCGGCCGCCGGCATTTGTGGCTGGCTGCTGCTGCGTGCGATCACCGCCCCCATGAAACAGATCGTCACCGCCCTGGACAAGCTGCGCTCGGGTGACCTGAGCATGCGCCTGAACCTGGCGCGCAAGGACGAATTCGGCGCCATCGAAGGCGGCTTCAACGAGATGGCGGAATCGCTGGCCAACCTTGTCGCCCAGGCTCAGCGCTCGTCGGTGCAGGTCACCACGTCGGTCACCGAAATCGCTGCCACCTCCAAGCAGCAGCAGGCCACAGCCACCGAGACGGCCGCCACTACCACCGAAATTGGTGCCACGTCCCGTGAAATTGCCGCCACCTCGCGTGACCTGGTGCGCACCATGACCGAGGTGACCTCCGCCGCCGACCAGGCATCGAGCCTGGCCGGCTCCGGCCAGCAGGGGCTGGCGCGCATGGAAGACACCATGCACCAGGTCATGGGGGCGGCCGATTTGGTCAACGCCAAGCTGGGCATTCTCAACGAGAAGGCCAGCAACATCACGCAGATGGTGGTGACCATCGTCAAGGTGGCCGACCAGACCAACCTGCTGTCGCTCAACGCCGCCATTGAGGCGGAAAAAGCCGGTGAATACGGCCGTGGTTTTGCGGTGGTAGCGACCGAAGTCCGGCGCTTGGCCGACCAGACGGCCGTTGCCACCTATGACATCGAACAGATGGTGCGCGAGATCCAGTCGGCAGTGTCGGCTGGGGTCATGGGCATGGACAAGTTCTCCGAAGAAGTGCGCCGCGGCATGTTCGAAGTGCAGCAGGTGGGTGAGCAGCTCAGCCAGATCATTCACCAGGTGCAGGCCTTGGCACCCCGTGTGCTGATGGTCAACGAGGGCATGCAGGCCCAGGCCACGGGCGCCGAGCAGATCAACCAGGCACTGGCCCAGTTGAGCGATGCCAGCACCCAGACGGTGGAATCGCTGCGCCAGGCCAGCTTTGCCATCGATGAGCTGAGCCAGGTGGCTGCCGGCCTGCGCGGCGGCGTATCGCGCTTCAAAGTCTGACCGCGATGATCGACATGCAACCGCGCGCGGCGCAGGCGGACCACGACAAGGGTACGTTGTATTTGCTGTTTCACATCGATGACCAGCGTTTTGCCCTGAACGTGCATGAAGTGGTCGAGGTACTGCCGCGCCTGCCGCTCAAACCGGTGCTGCACGCGCCAGCCTGGGTCGCCGGCATTCTTGCCCACCGGGGGCGGCTGGTGCCGGTGGTCGACCTGACCGCCCTGTGCATCGGCCGGCCTGCCGTTCAGCGCACCAGCACCCGCCTGGTACTGGTGCACTACCGTGCCGGCCTGCAGCTTGGCCTGGTGCTCGAGCACGCTACCGAAACCTTGCGTTGCCACCCTGGCGAGTTCAAACCCTATGGCGTACACAATGCGCCAGCGCCCTACCTGGGCCCGGTCCGCCAGGATGACCAGGGCATGCTGCAGCGCATCGAGGTCGGTGACCTGCTGCCTGAGGCCGTGCACCAGTTGCTGTACGTGGATGAGCCAAGCGGGGCGTCGACATGAACGAGCAACACTTCTTCAACTTCCTGCGCGAACGTATTGGCCTGGACGTGGACTCGGTGGGGGCGCCGATGGTGGAGCGAGCCCTGCGCCAACGGTGCACTGCACTGCAGGCCAACGGGCTGGATGACTACTGGCTGCGCTTGCAGCAGTCGCACGACGAGCAACAGGCGCTGATCGAAGCGGTGATCGTGCCGGAAACCTGGTTTTTCCGTTATCCGGACTCTTTCACCGCCATGGCCAGCCTGGCTCATAAACGCCTGGCCGAGCTTGCCGGCGCACGGCCCCTGCGGTTGCTGAGCCTGCCCTGTTCCACGGGTGAAGAACCCTACTCGCTGGCAATGGCGCTGATCGATGCCGGTATGGCGCCGCCGTCATTTTTGATCGACGGCATGGACATCAGCCCTATTTCGGTGGCCAAAGCCAACCAGGCGACCTATGGGCGCAATGCCTTCCGGGGCAACAACCTGGGCTTTCGCGAGCGACACTTCGAAGCCCTTGAGGATGGCCACCGCCTGAACGAGCGCGTACGCCAGCGGGTAAGCCTGCAGGTAGGCAATGTGCTGGACCCCGCGTTGGCCAGCCGCGACGGGCTATACGACTTTGTTTTCTGCCGCAACCTGCTGATCTACTTCGACGTGCCGACCCAGCAGCGGGTATTCGAAACCCTCAAGCGCCTGCTGCACCCCCAGGGCGTGCTGTTCATCGGCCCCGCTGAAGGCAGCCTGCTGGCGCGCATGGGCATGCGCCCCTTGGGCATACCCCAGTCCTTTGCGTACGTGCGCCAGGAAGAAACCCTCCCGGCGCTGCCGTCCATCGCTGATGGAAAAAGCGCGCGGAGCCTTCCCGTGCCCCCTCGCAGCCCCTCGGCGCTGTACATGCTCGGTAAGTCGCCGCCCTCGACGCCCCTGCCTCGCCCGCTGCGTGCAGCCGTCGCTGGCGCGCCGGCACGCTCCCCTCAGGGCGAAGCCAGCAAAGATACCGAACGCGAGTTGCTGGCCAGTATCGCCCGCTGCGCCAACGCCGGCGACAGCCAGCAGGCCCGCAGCGAATGCCAGCGTTACCTGCGTCAGTTCGCCCCAAGCGCACAGGTGTATTACTGGCTGGGGCTGCTGAGTGACACCGAAGGCGATGCGCCGCAAGCCCTGACGCATTATCGCAAGGCCCTGTACCTGCAACCCCAGCACCCAGAGGCCTTGGTGCACCTGGCCGCGCTGCTGGCCGCCCAGGGTGACCTGGCCGGCGCCAGGCGCCTGCAGGACCGCGCCGTGCGTGCGGGTCGGGAGCCTGGCCAATGAACAACGAGTCCTCGCTCAACCTGCTCGCTGAAACCGATGTCACCATTGATGATTGCTGGAACCGCATTGGTGTGCACGGCAACAAGCAGTGCCCGCTGCTGCAGCGGCACATTCACTGCCGCAACTGCGAAGTGCACGCTGCTGCGGCCACACGCTTGCTGGACCGCTATGCACTGCTGCAAGACCGTGAGGCTGCCCAGCCTGCCCCTGCTGAAGACCGCGCCGGCCGGTCCATGCTGCTGTTTCGCCTGGGCGATGAATGGCTGGCATTGCCGACCGCCTGCCTGGCTGAAATTGCGCCCCTGCAAGCCATTCACTCGCTGCCCCATCAGCGTTCACGGGTGCTGTTGGGGGTGGCCAACGTGCGGGGTGCCCTGGTGCCTTGCCTGTCGCTGGCCGAGTTGCTGGGGGCATCGGCGGGTGCGGGTGAGCAGCGCGGTAGCCGGGCTACTCCGCGCATGCTGACGCTGGCGGCAGACGGCGGGCCGGTGGTGATGGCCGTCGAAGAGATCGACGGCATTCACCGGCTCGACCCTGGCCTGCTGGGCAGCGTCCAGGACGCAGTACGCTTCACGGCTGCGGTACTGCAGTGGCGGGGGCGCAGTGTGCGTGTGCTGGACGAACAACAATTACTGTCTGCCGTGCAGCGGAGCCTTTCATGACCCCAGAGCAAATGCGCGATGCATCGTTGCTCGAACTCTTCAGCCTGGAGGCCGATGCCCAGACACAGGTGCTGAGCGCTGGCCTGATGGCCCTGGAACGCAACCCCACCCAGGCTGACCAGCTCGAAGCCTGCATGCGCGCTGCCCACTCCCTGAAGGGCGCGGCGCGTATCGTCGGGGTGGATGCCGGCGTCAGCGTTGCCCACGTGATGGAGGATTGCCTGGTCGCTGCCCAGGAAGGCCGCTTGCGCCTTACCGCCGAGCATATCGACGCCTTGCTGCAGGGCACTGACCTGCTGATGCGCATCGCCACGCCTGGCGATGCCGGGGCGCAGGGCAGCGTACCGGGCTTCCTGGCGCAGATGGCCGCGTTGCTGGACCCGGGGGCTGCGCTGCCGGTGGCAGCGGTTGCACCGGTTACGCCGCCCCCTGAACCATCGCCTGCGCCACTGGCTGTAGCCATGGAACCGCCGGTGCCCGAAGTCGCCCCGCGGCGCAAAGCCGGGCGGCGTGAAGGTGAGGGCGCAGAGCGGGTGCTGCGGGTAACCGCCGACCGGCTCAACAGCCTGCTTGATCTGTCCAGCAAGTCGCTGGTGGAAACCCAGCGGCTCAAGCCTTACCTGGCCACCCTGCAACGCCTCAAGCGCCTGCATGGCCAGGGCATGCAGGCCCTCGACGGCCTGCGCCTGCAACTGGAAGCCAGCGGCCTGGGCAGCGAGGTACTCGACGCCCTGGCGCAGACCCAGCGCGTGCTGGGCGAAACTCAGCAGACCCTGCGCGAGCAGGCAGCGGACCTGGATGAGTTCGGCTGGCAGGCCAGCCAGCGCGCGCAACTGCTGTACGACAACGCCCTGGCCTGCCGCATGCGCCCATTTGCCGATGTGCTGGCCGGCCAGAGCCGCATGGTCCGCGACCTGGGCCGCTCGCTCGGCAAGCCGGTGCGCCTGGTGGTGGAGGGCGAGAAAACCCAGGTAGACCGTGATGTGCTGGAAAAGCTCGAGGCACCGCTGACCCACTTGCTGCGCAATGCCGTGGACCACGGCATTGAATCGCCCGAACGCCGCCTGCTGCTGGGCAAGCCCGAGGAAGGTTTGATTCGCCTGCGCGCCTCACACCATGCCGGCATGCTCAGCCTGGAACTGCTGGACGACGGTGCCGGCATCGACCTGGACCGCCTGCGTGCCAGTATCGTCGAGCGGGCCTTGTCACCGGTTGAAACTGTGCTGCGCATGAGCGACGACGAACTGCTCACGTTCCTGTTCCTGCCCGGCTTCAGCCTGCGTGACAAAGTTACGGAGGTGTCGGGCCGCGGCGTCGGGCTGGACGCCGTGCAGCATATGGTCCGTGAGCTGCGTGGCGCCATCGAGTTGACCCAGACTGCGGGGCAGGGCTGTCGTTTCCACCTGCAGGTGCCCCAGACCTTGTCGGTCGTACGCAGCCTGGTGGTAGAGGTAGGCGGCGAAGCGTACGCCTTCCCGCTGGCCCACATCGAACATGCGCTGGAAGTGACCGCCGAGGAGATCGTGCAGATCGAGGGCCGGCAGCATTTCTGGCACGAAGGCCGACACGTTGGCCTGGTCGCGGCCAGCCAATTGCTCAACCGCCCGCCGGCCCAGGCCGACCAGGGCAGCTTGCGCGTGGTGGTGATCCGCGAACGTGAACAGCTCTACGGGGTGGCGGTGGAGCGCCTGATTGGCGAGCGGGTGCTGGTGGTGATGCCGCTGGACCCGCGCCTGGGCAAGGTGCAGGACATTTCTTCGGGCGCTCTGCTGGACGATGGTTCAGTGGTGCTAATCGTGGACGTGGAAGACTTGTTACGCTCCGTGGACAAGCTGCTGAGCACCGGCAGCCTCGAACGGGTCGAACGCGGTAGCGGCGGGGCGGCAGGGGTAGCTCGCAAGCGTATTCTGGTGGTGGACGATTCGCTGACCGTGCGCGAGCTGCAGCGCAAGCTGCTGGGCAATCGCGGCTATGATGTCGACGTGGCGGTGGACGGCATGGACGGCTGGAACGCGCTGCGCGGCGACGACTTCGACCTGCTGATCACCGATATCGACATGCCGCGCATGGACGGTATCGAGCTGGTCACCCTGGTGCGGCGTGACCAGCGCCTGCAGTCGTTGCCGGTGATGGTGGTGTCGTACAAGGACCGCGAGGAGGACCGACGGCGTGGTCTGGATGCCGGGGCCGACTACTATTTGGCTAAGGCCAGTTTCCACGACGATGCGTTGCTGGATGCTGTGGTCGAGCTGATTGGAGGTGCTCAGGGATGAAGATCGCCATCGTCAATGACATGCCCCTGGCCGTTGAGGCCTTGCGCCGGGCGATCGCCCTGGAGCCTGCCCACGAAGTGATCTGGGTGGCCAGCAACGGTGCCGAAGCTGTCCAGCACTGTGCCGAGCGCCTCCCCGACCTGATCTTGATGGACCTGATCATGCCGGTGATGGATGGCGTGGAGGCAACCCGGCGGATCATGGCCGACACCCCTTGTGCCATCGTCATCGTCACGGTCGACCGTAAACAGAATGTGCACCGGGTGTTCGAGGCCATGGGCCACGGCGCGCTGGATGTGGTGGACACGCCAGCGCTGGGCGCTGGGGACGCGCGAGAGGCGGCAGCACCGCTGTTGCGCAAGATCCTCAACATCAGTTGGCTGATCGGCCAGCAGCGCCCGCCTGCACCGCGGCACGTGGCCGCACCGCTACGGGAAGTGTCCCAGCGCCGCGGCCTGGTGGCCATTGGCTCTTCAGCTGGTGGGCCGGCTGCCCTCGAGGTGCTGCTCAAAGGCTTGCCGCCGGCGTTTCCGGCCGCCATCGTGCTGGTTCAGCACGTGGACCAGGTGTTTGCTGCAGGCATGGCCGAATGGCTCAGCAGCGCGGCCGGGCTGCACGTGCGGCTGGCACGCGAAGGCGAGCCCCCGCAGCCCGGTGAAGTGCTGTTGGCCGGCACGAACCACCATCTGCGCCTGCTCCAGAACGGCCAACTGGCCTACACTGCCGAGCCGGTGAATGAAATCTATCGCCCTTCCATCGACGTGTTCTTCGAGAGCGTGGCGCGTTACTGGTCTGGGGATGCGGTGGGGGTACTGCTCACAGGTATGGGGCGCGACGGTGCGCAAGGTTTGAAAATGATGCGCCAGCAAGGGTTTCTGACCATCGCCCAGGACCAGGCAAGCAGTGCGGTCTATGGCATGCCCAAGGCTGCTGCGGCAATTGATGCCGCAGTGGAAATCCGCCCGCTCGAACGCATCGCCGGGCGCTTGATGGAAGTTTTCGCAAAATGACGAAGTGTATTGAATCACGCCGCCAGGCCGGCAGTGATCGGGTGAACAGGCATGAATGATTTACCGATCGAAGGTTTCGCGAGCACCGACGAGAATTCGGCGATGGTGCTGTTGGTGGACGATCAGGCAATGATCGGCGAGGCCGTGCGGCGGGGGTTGGCCAACGAGGACAATATCGACTTCCATTTCTGTGCCGACCCGCACCAGGCGGTGTTGCAGGCGATGCGGATCAAGCCCACGGTCATTCTGCAGGACCTGATCATGCCTGGCCTGGACGGGTTGACGCTGGTGCGCGAGTACCGCAGCAACCCGGCCACCCAGGACATTCCGATCATCGTCCTGTCGACCAAGGAAGACCCGTTGGTCAAGAGTGCTGCATTTGCTGCAGGCGCAAACGATTACCTGGTCAAGCTGCCAGACACCATCGAGCTGGTGGCGCGTATTCGCTACCACTCGCGCTCCTACCTCACACTGCTTCAGCGTGACGAAGCCTACCGTGCCTTGCGTGTCAGCCAGCAGCAGCTGCTGGATTCGAACCTGATGCTGCAGCGGCTGATGAACTCTGACGGTTTGACCGGGCTGTCCAATCGCCGGCACTTCGATGAGTACCTTGAGCTGGAATGGCGCCGGGCCATGCGCGAGCAGCAACAGCTGTCGCTGCTGATGATCGACGTGGACTATTTCAAGGCCTTCAACGACAGCTTCGGCCACCTGGCAGGTGACGAGGCCTTGCGCCGGGTGGCCGAGGCCATTCGCAGTTCGTCGTCGCGCCCCAGCGACCTGCCGGCCCGCTATGGCGGCGAGGAATTTGCGCTGGTGCTGCCCAACACCTCACCGGGCGGTGCACGGCTGGTTGCCGAGAAGCTGCGCCAGACGGTGCTGGCCCTGGGCATCCCCCACACCGCACCCGAGGCCGGCTCGCACCTGACCGTAAGCGTGGGCCTGGCCACCCAGGTACCGGCCATCGGCAGCCATTGCCGGCAGCTGATATCCGCCGCCGACAAAGGCCTTTACCAGGCCAAGAACGGCGGCCGCAACCAGGTAGGTATCGCCTGAACCCGCGCGCCTGCTCCCCGGTAGGCGCAGGCAGACGCGCGATGCGCCGCAACCGCGGCGCCTGGCCCACCACCGCTACCCCGTTACGGCAAACCGCATACTCGGTTATACTCGCAGGCTTTTCACCGAATTCGCACGAGTAGCCCGCCCATGGAAATCCAACCGATCCTGAACACCATCAAGGACCTCACCGAGCGTTCCCAGTCCATTCGGGGGTATCTTTGACTACGATCACAAGCATGACCGCCTGATCGAAGTCAACCGCGAGCTGGAAGACCCCAACGTCTGGAACAAACCCGAGTACGCGCAGGCCCTGGGCCGCGAGCGTGCCATGCTGGCCCAGGTGGTGGAAACCCTGGACAAGATGGCCAACGGGCTGTCCGACTGCAAGGACCTGCTCGACATGGCCGTCGAGGAGGGTGACGAAGGCGCCGTGAGCGATGTCGAGACCGAGCTGCAGGCCCTGGAGGAATCCCTGGCGCAACTTGAGTTCCGTCGCATGTTCAGCGGCGAGATGGACATGAACAACGCCTACCTCGACATCCAGGCCGGTTCTGGCGGTACCGAGGCGCAGGACTGGGCCAACATCCTGCTGCGCATGTACCTGCGCTGGGCCGACAAGCGCGGGTTCGACGCCACCATCATCGAGCTGTCCGAAGGTGAAGTGGCGGGCATCAAGGGCGCCACCGTGCATATCAAGGGCGAATACGCGTTTGGCTGGTTGCGTACCGAAATCGGCGTGCACCGCCTGGTGCGCAAAAGCCCGTTCGACTCAGGCGCCCGTCGCCATACATCGTTCTCGGCCGTGTTCGTGTCCCCGGAAATCGACGACAAGGTTGAAATCGAAATCAACCCGGCCGACCTGCGTGTCGACACCTATCGCTCGTCCGGCGCCGGCGGGCAGCACGTGAACACCACCGACTCGGCGGTGCGTATCACCCACGTGCCAACCAATACCGTGGTGGCCTGCCAGAACGAACGCTCCCAGCACGCCAACAAGGACACCGCCATGAAAATGCTGCGGGCCAAGTTGTACGAGCTGGAGATGCAGAAGCGCAACGCCGCCTCGCAAGCACTCGAGGACAGCAAGTCGGACATCGGCTGGGGGCACCAGATCCGCTCCTACGTGCTGGACGACTCGCGCATCAAGGACTTGCGCACCGGTGTCGAGCGCAGCGACTGCCAGAAGGTGCTCGATGGCGACCTCGACCAGTACCTCGAAGCCAGCCTCAAGCAGGGGCTGTAAGCCGAACACCACCGCCGCGATACCCGGCCACTGGCCGGGGTCGCGTGCCCTGCCCGACAAGGGCAACGAATACCTGATGGAAAGACTGACGACATGAGCGACCTGAAGACCGAATCGCAAGACCTGCAACAGGAAGAAAACGCCCTGATCGCCCTGCGCAAGGAAAAACTTGCCGCAGAGCGCGCCAAAGGCAACGCCTTCCCCAACGACTTCCGTCGCGACAGCTACTGCAACGACCTGCAGAAGCAGTACGTGGACAAGACCAAGGAAGAGCTGGAAGCAGCCGCGATCCCGGTCAAGGTAGCTGGCCGTATCATGCTCAACCGCGGCTCGTTCATGGTTATCCAGGACATGACCGGCCGTATCCAGGTCTACGTCAACCGCAAGACCCTGCCTGAGGAAACCCTGGCGGCGGTCAAGACCTGGGACCTGGGCGACATCATCAGCGCCGAGGGTACCCTGGCCCGTTCGGGCAAAGGTGACCTGTACGTCGAAATGACCAACGTGCGCCTGCTGACCAAGTCGCTGCGCCCGCTGCCAGACAAGCACCACGGCCTCACCGACACCGAGCAGCGCTACCGCCAGCGCTATGTCGACCTGATGGTCAACGAGGAAACCCGCCACACCTTCCGTGTGCGTTCCCAGGTGATCTCGCACATTCGCAAGTTCCTCATCGAGCGTGACTTCCTCGAGGTGGAAACGCCGATGCTGCAGACCATCCCCGGCGGTGCCGCAGCCAAGCCGTTCGAAACCCACCACAATGCCCTGGACATGGCCATGTTCCTGCGCATCGCGCCTGAGCTGTACCTCAAGCGCCTGGTGGTGGGTGGCTTCGAGAAGGTCTTCGAGATCAACCGCAACTTCCGCAACGAAGGCGTCTCGACCCGGCACAACCCCGAGTTCACCATGCTCGAGTTCTACCAGGCCTATGCCGACTACCGCGACAACATGGACCTCACTGAAGAGCTGTTCCGCGAGCTTGCGCAGCTGGTTCTGGGCAGTACCGATGTGCCGTACGGTGACAAGGTGTTCCACTTCGGTGAGCCGTTCGTTCGCTTGTCGGTGTTCGACTCGATCCTCAAGTACAACCCTGAGCTGACTGCAGCGGACTTGCAGGACGTGGACCGCGCCCGTGACATCGCCAAGAAGGCCGGCGCCAAAGTGCTGGGCCACGAGGGCCTGGGCAAATTGCAGGTCATGATTTTCGAAGAGTTGGTCGAGCACAAGCTGGAGCAGCCGCACTTCATCACCGAATACCCGTTCGAGGTGTCGCCGCTGGCACGCCGTAACGACCAGAACCCCGCCGTTACCGACCGCTTCGAGTTGTTCATTGGTGGCCGCGAGATTGCCAACGCCTACTCCGAGCTGAACGACGCCGAAGACCAGGCCGAGCGCTTCCTGGCCCAGGTGGCGGAAAAGGACGCCGGTGACGACGAAGCCATGCACTACGATGCCGACTTCGTGCGCGCGCTGGAGTATGGCATGCCGCCGACTGCAGGTGAGGGCATCGGTATCGACCGCCTGGTGATGCTGCTGACCAACTCGCCGTCGATTCGTGACGTGATCCTGTTCCCGCACATGCGCCCGCAGGGCTGAGTCTGCTGCATACAGGTATGTCATTTGGGGCCGCTTTGCGGCCCCATTTGCGTTCTATGACGAGCCAACGGCATGTTCCCACCGAACATTTGGTATTGTCTGCGACACCCCAGTTCCCGAGGTTATCCCGTGACACCTGCCATGCCTGACCAGGGCGCCGCCGGCATCGCCACCGCCGTCGCCGAGAGCGTGCAATACCAAGGACGCAAAACTGCCCGCCTGGGCAGCGAACAGCGCCGTCAGCGCATCCTCGACGCTGCCATGCGCATCGTGGTGCGCGATGGCGTGCGCGGCGTGCGTCATCGCGCCGTCGCCGCAGAAGCCGGTGTGCCCCTGTCGGCCACGACTTACTATTTCAAGGACATCGAAGACCTGCTGGCCGATTCTTTCGCCCAGTATGTCGAGCGCAGCGCCGCCTACATGGCCAAGCTGTGGGCCAACACCGAAGTGGTGCTGCGCCAGTTGCTCGCCCAGGGTGATGGCAGCCCGCAGGCACGCGCGCGGTTGGCCAACGAAGTGGCAGCCATGACCGCTGACTACGTGCAGCGCCAGTTGCTCAACCGGCGTGACTTTCTCATGGCCGAGCAGGGGTTTCGCCAAGAGGCGCTGCTGTGCCCCCGGCTGGCCGCGCTGGTGCGCGCCCACGAGCAGATCCTGCTGCACGGAACGCGGCAACTGCTGCAGGTTGTTGGCTCGCGCCAGCCCGAACAGGATGCGCAGATGTTGACGGCGATTATCGAGCAGATGGAATATCAGGGCCTGCTCAAGGGCGCTGATGCGCAAGCCGATGGGCAGATGCTCGCTATGCTTACCCGATACCTGCAACTGGTGTTGGCATCGGCCTGAGCATGGGTCGTCACTCAAGGAGAACCTGATGAAAGCCTGGCGTGTGGTGCTGTTGACGCTGTCATTCCTGATGCTGGGCGGTTGTCTGGTGACATTCCCACAGCCTTTGCCTGGTAACCAGGCGGCGCCCAAAGGGCTGCTGGGCAAGTGGCACAGCAAGGATGCCTGGGGTGAGCCATTGCAACTGGTGATCAGCCGCAGCGGTGCGGATGCCTACAAGGCGGTGGCCACAGCCAAGGGCAAGGCCCCCGAGGAGTACATCTTTACTGTGTCGCGCCACGGCAACCGCTGGTACCTGTCGGCCCGTGTGCCGCACACGCTGGGCGGCAACTTCGTCATCGGCGGCTTCGATATCGTCGATGGCAAACAATTGGTGGTCTATGACCTGGACCTCCAGCAGGTTCAGCAGGCCGTGGACAGCAAGGAGCTGAGCGGCCACAGCACCGAGGTGCCGCAGGATAATGGCGAGGGTGTGTTGGTCGACAGCCCGCCGGCCCGCGTGCTTGCCTACCTGGAGGACCCCGCCAATTCCGACCTGTTCGTAGAAGCCGCGCGGTTCCAGCGATCCGGCAAGTGACGCGTTGCCCTCTTCGCGGCTAAGGCCTCGCGCACCTGCCAGCAGTGTCACCCCCGGCCCCGCAGAAGGAGTACCCGTTGGACGAATACCAACAAACCATACGTACCCTGTCCGATCGCATCGTCGCGGCACAAACCCCCATCCGGGTGCTGGATGCGGTGAAGTGGGACGACGGCATCCGCCAGGGGTTCTTCGAAGCCAAGGGCAAGGAGCCCCCAGCCGTTGACCGTGCCTACTACCACGCGCGGCCGCTGGGCTTTGACTCTAGCGCGGTCAAGGCAGAGTTCCAGGCCATCGAGCGTGACATCATCCGCCAGCTCGGCCAGTTCAGCCCGGTAGGGCAGATCATGAAGCGCATGT
The DNA here is from genome assembly GCF_001320125.1 of Pseudomonas sp. NBRC 111119. Lineage (NCBI taxonomy): Bacteria > Pseudomonadati > Pseudomonadota > Gammaproteobacteria > Pseudomonadales > Pseudomonadaceae > Pseudomonas > Pseudomonas sp. NBRC 111119. The sequence goes on along the minus strand of NZ_BCAV01000022.1, from coordinate 122,926 downwards.
GCCGCGAGTACCGCATGGTGGTGCGAATGCTCGAGGCCCGTGGCACCGAGGACTTCGGGCTGATTTCCCAGGAGTTGTACGGCGCGGCGTCCGACGTGTTCCACGCCGGCGACCCGACCTTGGCCGACCTCGGCCTGATGCTCTCGGATTACCTGAACAACATTGATGGCCGTGGCGACCTCAAGGACGAACCCAAGAACCTGACCGCCAAGGAAGCCGTGGCCATTTTGCAGCGGCGCTTGAACACCGTGTTTGGTGAGGCCGAGAGCACCATCCGGGTATTCGAGTCCGATGGCATCGTCGCCGACGCCGCAGCGGGCGCCGACTATATCAAGGTGCGCGCCGACGCCATGTTCAATGCCCGTGACGTGCGGGCGCTGGAAGTGCATGAGGGGCTGGTGCATGTGGGCACAACGCTCAACGGCCTGAACCAGCCCATCTGTACCTTCCTGGCCAAGGGCCCGCCTTCTTCGACGGTGACCCAGGAGGGCCTGGCCATTTTGATGGAGGTGATCGCCTTCGCATCCTACCCCAGCCGCCTGCGCAAGCTCACCAACCGCACCCGGGCCATCCATATGGTTGAGGAGGGCGCCGACTTCATGCAGGTGTACCGCTTCTTCCATGAGCAGGGCTTCGACATGGCGCAGAGCTATAGCAACGCCAGCCGGGTGTTCCGTGGCTCGGTGCCGGATGGGCTGCCATTCACCAAGGACTTGTCCTACCTCAAGGGCTTCATCATGGTTTACAACTACATTCAGTTGGCCGTGAAGAAGGGCAAGCTGGAACAGATCCCCTTGCTGTTCTGCGGCAAGACTACCCTCGAAGACATGCGCACCTTGCGCCAGCTGGTTGAGGAAGGCCTGGTGGAGCCGCCCAAGTACCTGCCGGAGCAATTCCGCGACCTTAACGCATTGTCGGCCTGGATGTGCTTTTCCAACTTCCTCAACCACCTGAGCCTGGACCGTATTGAAACCGACTACGCCAACATTCTGTAGCGTGCGCCGCCTGCTTGCCGTGGTCATCGCCATGCTGGCCCTGAACGGCTGCAGCAGCCTGCTGTTCTATCCCGAGCGCGGCCAGGCATTCACCCCTGAGCGTGCCGGCCTTGTGTACCAGGACGTCACGCTGGTTGCGGCCGACGGTGTGCGGTTGCACGGTTGGTGGCTGCCTGCCAAAGCGGGTGTGCCGGTCAAAGGCACGGTGCTGCACCTGCACGGCAATGGCGGCAACCTGCCCGGGCACCTGGGGGGCAGTTACTGGCTGCCGGAGCAGGGCTACCAGGTGTTGCTGATCGACTACCGCGGCTATGGCTTGTCGGAAGGCAAGCCCCGGTTGCCGGAGGTGTACCAGGACATCGCTGCTGCCATGGCCTGGCTCGACCAGGCGCCGGAGGTCAAGGGCAAGCCGTTGGTGCTGCTCGGCCAAAGCCTTGGCGGCGCCATGGCCATTCACTACCTGGCCGCGCACCCCGAGCAGCGCCAACGCTTCAGTGCACTGGTGTTCGACGGCGTGCCGGCCAGCTACCGCGCGGTGGGCCGTTACGCGTTGAGCACGTCCTGGATGACCTGGCCGCTGCAGGTGCCGTTGTCGTGGCTGGTGCCGGACAGCGACAGCGCAATCAACGCCATCGAGCAGCTGACCAGCCCGCCCAAGCTGTTCTTCCACAGCATCGACGATGACCTGGTGCCGATGGACAACGTGATCCGCTTGTACCAGCACGCGCCGCCGCCCCGGGTGTTGCAGCTGACCCGGGGCGGGCACGTGCAAACGTTCGCCGACCCCACCTGGCGCGAAGTGATGCTGCGTTTTCTGGATGACCCCAGCCACTTCAGCAGCCTGAGGCGGCTGGCCGAGCTACCGAATTCCCCTGACGAGAAGGCCCCGCAATGAGTGAAGAACGCAACGCCATACCGCTGATCCTTACCGGTGTTGGCACGATCATCGTGACGGTTGGGGCCTTGTGGTACTACGGTTACCTGCACTTTGCCAAACCGCAGGATGCCTTGTTGCTGCAGGATTTCACCATGCTCAAGACCGTACCCGGCGAAGACTACAAGGTCTCCCTGGAGCCGGCGCTGCAGGTAGCGCAGTGCGTAGATGGCGTGCTGGTGCTGTTCGATACCCAGCAGAAAGGCCTGACGGGTGTACTGGTGGATAACCGCAAACGCGCGGTAAGGTGCATGGGCGAAGAGACGCCTCAGCAGATGCAATAAGCCTGAGTTGAAATTTACCTAGGCTGCGCTGCAGCCATTCGCAGGAAAGCCCGCTCTCACAGGATTGTGTAATCACTGTAGGAGCGGGCTTGCTCGCGAAGAGCCGCAAAGCGGCTCAATGTATTGCAGCCGAACGCGTGTTAACGCATCGACGAGCGCGGTGCTACCGGCTGGTTGTCGTTGGAGATGGTGACTTCCACGCGACGGTTCTGGGCACGGCCGGAGTTGCTGGAGTTATCCGCTACCGGGTACTCCTTGCCATAGCCCTGCGACACGATGCGAGCCGGGTCTACGCCTGCGCGAACCAGTGCCATGCGCACGCTGCCAGCGCGGCGCTCGGACAGCGACTGGTTGTAGTTGGCCGAACCGACGCTGTCGGTGTAGCCCTCTACGATCACCTTGCGCTCAGGGTTTTCCTGAAGGAACTGGGCCAGCTTGGTGATGTTCGGGTAAGCGTTGCTTTTCAGCTCGGCCTTGTTGAAGTCGAACAGCACGTCGCCGAAGGTCACCAGGGTGCCACGGTCGGTTTGCTTGGCGTTCAGGCTCTGCTGCAGCTTGGCGATCTGGGCGTCACGGGCGTCCAGTTTGGCCTGGGCGCGCTGGGCAGCGGCGTTTTTCAGGTCACCTTCTGCGGTGCGCAGGGCGATGGTCTGCTTGGCCACTTCGACGCGCTGGTTGGTCAGGTAGGCCAGCTGGTCGACCTTCTTGTCGTCTTCACGGTCCATGTAGGCCTTGTCGGCCTTGTTCAGCCAGTCCTGGGCATCCTTGGTTTCAAGGGCTGCCACTTTGCTGGCTTGCGGATCGCTCTGCAGCGACGAGAAGTTGGTGCGTGCCGCTTCCAGGTTGGCGTTCGGGTCGTGGGAGCAGGCTGCCAGACCAACGCTGAGGGCCAGAAGAGCGGGAATCATGACGTGTTTGCGCATAGTGTTCATCCTTTGATCGAATACGAAGGCTAGGGTTGGCGGAGCAGGGCTCACTGAGCGCTGCGCAGGCCTTCCTCACGTACGTCCTGAACGCCCTGGCGGGCATCCTGCACGGCCTTCTGGGCCTTGGCCGCCTGGGCCTTGCGTTCGGCGAGGCGAGCGTCCCATTCGGCCTGCTCGGCCAGACGCTTGGCTTCGTCGTACTTCTTGTCATGCATGGCGATTTCGGCCTGCTTGAACTTGTCCTGTGCTGCTTTCATTTCGACAGCAGCGTACTCGGTGCCCCCTGCGCTCACGGCAGCGTTCACGGCGGACTGGGTTACCGCGTACTGCTCGGTTGGCGGGTTGCCTGCACAGCCGGCCAGGACCAGGCTACTGCCCAGGGCCAGCGCGGCCAGCTTGAACCCGCGCACGTGAGAGGATGACGGTTTGAAAGTGCGGGTTTTCATGGTGGTCAGCTCCATTGGATCACTCCTGATAATGACGATGTCCGTAGCAGTCCATCGCTCATCCCCCCCAACCGTTTCCGTACGCTTCAGCTGAATGACGCACAAGTACCGGTGTGCAGGGTTTTAGCGTGATGGCTATTGGCTCCGACTGGAACATTTTTCGAATAGTTCAGAAAAATCTCCCTCGGTTGGCCAACAATTTCTGACTGGTTGGTCAGCGCCCAGGCCCGGGCAAGTCCCGCCTAGGCGGGTGCGCTCGCCAATTTCCGGTACAAGGGGCTGTGTCATTGCTCGCCGTCGCCAGGTTTGGCGCGGGTGTGCAGATGATGGCGTGATAGCGCCAGAAACCTGGGGGTAGGGCCCACATCCTCGTACAGCGGGTCGCCTTCCTCATCGGTGGCAATCACCTGCTGGCCCTGCACGTAGGGGAAGCTGGCTTCCAGTTCCTCAAGGGCCGCAGCCACCAGTTCGCCGAGCAGTTCCTCGGCGGTGCGTTTGGGGTACATGTCGATCAATGCGGCCAGACGCGCTTCGGACTCCAGGTCCAGGTGCAACACATGTTCTGTGCGGCTGAGGGCGCCGGCGGCATTTTGTTCCCAGTGCTGGGCGAGTTCACGTATTTTCATGGTGGCCTCTGGTAACGCCTGTCAAAAGGCATGCAGTGCATGGGAGTGTCGTGGCTTCACTTTAGTTTGCTTTGGCCAAGGTGGCTTGCCTTTGCGCCCTGGCTGTAGGCACTCTTGATGCAACCACGGCCGTCACCGGCAGTGCGCGAAGCCTTACCAGGGATGCAAGGCGCCTGAGCTGCGCCACAGAGAGGGCCAATGACCGATATCGATGTGCGTTTGCGTGAAGATGTCCATGTGCTGGGCGAGCTGCTGGGTGAGACCATTCGCCAGCAGCATGGCGAAGCGTTTTTGCAGAAGATCGAAGCCATTCGTCACAGCGCCAAGGCCGATCGCCGCAGCGCGGGCGAACAGCTCAGTTCCACCCTCGGCGACCTGGCAGAGGATGACCTGCTGCCGGTTGCCAGGGCCTTCAACCAGTTTCTGAACCTGGCCAACATGGCCGAGCAGTACCAGCTGATCCGCCGTCGCGATGGCGACCAGCCCGAACCCTTCGAAGCGAGGGTGCTGCCAGAGTTGCTGGCCCGTCTGAAACACGCTGGCCATGGCAACCAGGCCTTGGCCGACGAGGTCGCTGCGCTGGATATCCAGCTGGTGCTGACCGCGCACCCTACCGAGGTGGCGCGCCGCACCCTCATCCAGAAATACGACGCCATTGCCGGGCAACTGGCTGCTCAAGACCACGGTGACCTGACCCCTCAGGAGGCCGAACAGGTGCGTGAACGGCTGCGCCGGCTGATTGCCGAGGCCTGGCACACCGAAGAAATCCGCCGTACACGCCCCACACCGGTCGATGAAGCGAAGTGGGGCTTTGCCGTCATCGAGCATTCGCTCTGGCAGGCAATTCCCAGTCACCTGCGCAAGGTCGACAAGGCCTTGCACGATGCCACTGGCCTGCGCTTGCCGCTCGACGCCGCGCCAATCCGCTTTGCGTCGTGGATGGGCGGTGACCGGGATGGCAACCCCAATGTCACTGCCGCGGTTACCCGCGAAGTGCTGCTGCTGGCCAGGTGGATGGCCGCCGACCTGTTCCTGCGCGACATCGACGCGCTGGCAGCGCAGTTGTCCATGCAGCAGGCCAGCAATGCCTTGCGCGAGCGTGTTGGAGACAGCGCTGAACCTTACCGTGCACTGCTCAAGCAACTGCGCGACCGCCTACGGGCCACGCGCGCCTGGGCACATGCCGCCCTGACGGGTAGCCAACCGCCCGGCGCCGAGGTGTTGGTTGATAACCGTGACCTCATTGCGCCCTTGCAACTGTGCTACGACTCCCTGAACGAATGCGGCATGGGGGTGATTGCCGATGGCCCGCTGCTGGATTGCCTGCGCCGGGCCGTTACCTTCGGCCTGTTCCTGGTGCGCCTGGACGTGCGTCAGGACGCTGCCCGCCACCGCGATGCCTTGAGTGAAATCACTGAGTACCTCGGCCTTGGGCGTTATGCGGACTGGGACGAAGAGCAGCGCATCAGCTTCCTGCAAGATGAACTGAAAAATCGCCGGCCGTTGCTGCCTGGGCATTTCACGCCAGAGGACGACACCGCCGAAGTGCTTGCCACTTGCCGGGAGATCGCGGCCGCGCCAGGCGCTTCGCTGGGGTCTTACGTGATCTCGATGGCTGGCGCAGCCTCTGATGTGCTGGCCGTGCAACTGCTGCTCAAGGAAGCCGGCCTGACCCGCCCGATGCGTGTGGTGCCGCTGTTCGAAACCCTGGCGGACCTGGACAACGCCGGCCCGGTGATGCAGCGCCTGCTGGGGCTGCCCAGTTACCGTGACAGCCTGCACGGCCCCCAGGAAGTGATGATCGGTTATTCCGATTCAGCCAAGGATGCTGGCACCACGGCCGCCGCCTGGGCGCAGTACCGCGCCCAGGAGAGCCTGGTGCGCATCTGCGCCGAGCATGAGGTTGAGCTGCTGCTGTTCCATGGCCGAGGCGGCACGGTAGGGCGCGGTGGTGGCCCTGCACACGCCGCCATCCTGTCGCAGCCGCCTGGCTCGGTCGCCGGCCGGTTCCGTACTACCGAGCAAGGGGAGATGATCCGTTTCAAGTTCGGCCTGCCGGGCATCGCCGAGCAGAACCTCAACCTGTACCTGGCCGCGGTGCTGGAGGCGACCCTGCTGCCCCCTCCGCCACCGCAACCCGCCTGGCGTGAGGTGATGGACCAACTCGCCGCTGATGGCGTCAAGGCCTACCGCGCAGTGGTACGCGAGACGCCGGACTTCGTCGAGTATTTCCGTCAGTCCACCCCAGAGCAGGAGCTTGGCCGCCTGCCGCTGGGCAGCCGCCCGGCCAAACGCCGCGCCGGGGGTATCGAAAGCCTGCGGGCCATTCCGTGGATTTTCGGGTGGACCCAGACACGCCTGATGCTGCCGGCATGGCTGGGCTGGGAAACCGCCTTGAACAATGCGCTGGCCAGCGGACAAGGAGCGATGCTGGCGCAGATGCGTGAGCAATGGCCGTTTTTCCGCACTCGCATCGACATGCTCGAGATGGTGCTGGCCAAGGCCGATGCGCAGATCGCCGAGGCCTACGACGAACGTCTGGTGCAACCTGAACTGCTTCCTTTAGGTGCGCATTTGCGCGACCTATTGTCGCAGTCGTGCCAGGTGGTACTGGCCCTGACCGGGCAACCGGTGCTACTGGCACACAGCCCGGAAACCCTCGAATTCATCAGCCTGCGCAACACCTACCTGGACCCGCTGCACCGGCTGCAGGCCGAGCTGCTGGCGCGCTCGCGCGCCCGCGAAGCCGCTCTGGACAGCCCGTTGGAGCAGGCCTTGCTGGTGACCGTGGCGGGGATTGCAGCGGGGCTGCGCAACACCGGTTGAGGCTGTAGGGGGAGTGCCCACGCGCACATTGCTGCACCTTGTGCGCGGGTGCTGGCAGCCGGGTTGCGACGGGCGCAACCGCCTGCAGGGTTGGCCTCAAGTGGCGCATTCCTGCAACTTTGGGACGCTTGTCTGGCTGCCGGGCGCTGTGTATCTTGAGCAGCCCTCTGGCCGCTTTATGGCCATACCGATATTTCCGGACTTGGCCCTGGTCGCCGAATCCATTGAATTCCATAAAAAAATTTGAGGAGCACAAGATGCGCGTAATTCTGCTGGGAGCTCCCGGGGCCGGTAAAGGTACTCAGGCAAAGTTCATCACCGAAAAGTTCGGTATTCCGCAGATTTCCACCGGTGACATGCTGCGTGCCGCCGTCAAGGCGGGCACCCCGCTGGGCCTGGAACTGAAAAAAGTCATGGATGCGGGCCAACTGGTGTCCGATGAGCTGATCATCAACCTGGTCAAGGAGCGCATCGCCCAGCCTGACTGCGCCAACGGCTGCCTGTTCGACGGCTTCCCACGCACCATCCCGCAGGCCGAGGCCATGGTCAAAGCCGGCGTGGCCATCGACGCCGTGGTCGAAATCGCCGTGGATGACGAAGAGATCGTTGGCCGCATGGCTGGCCGCCGTGTGCACCTGGCTTCGGGCCGCACCTATCACATCCAGTACAACCCGCCGAAAGTGGAAGGCAAGGACGATGTGACAGGCGAGGACCTGATCCAGCGCGACGACGACAAGGAAGAGACGGTGCGCCATCGTCTGTCGGTCTACCACAGCCAGACCAAGCCGCTGGTGGAGTTCTACCAGAAGCTGTCCCAGGCAAACGCCGGCAAGCCGAAGTACAGCCACATCGAGGGTGTGGGTTCGGTCGAGGCCATTACTGCCAAGGTGCTGACCGCGCTGAGCTGAGCCGATCAGGTTGGGCGCTCCGTGCGCCCAGCCTCACCCTAACGTTCCCCCGCCCGCTGTCGCTGCTTTATACTGCTGCGTTCTCCCAAGCACCTGGAAACCCGTTCGATGACCACCCTGTTGGCCCTGGATACCGCTACCGAAGCCTGTTCCGTTGCGCTGCTGCATGACGGCAAGGTAACCAGCCACTACGAAGTCATCCCCCGTATGCACGCGCAAAAGCTGCTGCCGATGATCAAGCAGCTGCTGGCCGAGTCCGGGGTAGCGCTTGGCGCACTGGATGCCATCGCCTTTGGCCGTGGCCCGGGTGCCTTTACCGGTGTGCGCATTGCCATCGGCGTGGTGCAGGGCCTGGCGTTCGCACTCGAGCGCCCGGTGCTGCCGGTGTCCAACCTCGCCGCCCTTGCCCAGGGGGCCCTGCGCGAGCAGGGCGCACAACAGGTGGCGGCCGCCATCGATGCGCGCATGGATGAAGTGTACTGGGGCTGCTACCAGGCCTGCGCAGGTGAAATGCGCCTGGTGGGCGCCGAAGCGGTGTTGCCGCCCGAGCAGGTGGCATTGCCTGAGGGCAGCACCGGCCAATGGTTCGGCGCCGGTACCGGGTGGGGTTATGCCGACCGCCTGGCTGTGCCCGTGCAGGCCAGCAACGCCACTGCCTTGCCCAGTGCGCAAGACGTGCTCAGCCTGGCCAGCTTCGCCTGGGCACGCGGGGAGGCCATTGCAGCTGACCAGGCGCAACCGGTGTACCTGCGTGACAATGTGGCGACGCCCAAGAAGGCCTGATGCTACTCGTCGGTTATTACCGATAGCGCTATAACTCTTTGCTCGAAATGTGGTCAAGTTATCAATCGGGCATTAGTAACAAGTGCCCGATGCTGCTAGATTGCCATCACTGGCCCTGAGTGCTCTCCCATGCGTATCGACGGTTTCTCCTCGCAGTCTTACCCAATCAAGCGCCCGCCGCGCAAGGCTGGGGTGCGCGAAGCATCTGTGGATGATGCGGAAGTGGTTGAGGAGCAACTTGCCCAGGAGCCTACCCCCCGCCGTCGTTCTGCATTGCCTGCCCGCCAGCAGGACATGGTATTCCCCCGCGCCCGTGACAGGCGCACCGCCACGGCGCTGGCCAGCTACCTGAGTACTGCCGGTTTCACCGATTGGGACATGGAAGTGCTGGGGCTGGACCTGTACATTTGACGGATGATTCCGTCGCCATTGCCTTACTACCTGGGTTGCCCGTCGTGGAGCGAAAGCGCCTGGCGTGAGTACCTGTACCCTGCCGATGCCAGCAGCAACGAGATGCTCGGCCTGTACAGCCAGGTATTCAACGCCGTTGAGGGCAACACCACGTTCTACGCCAGGCCTGCGCCCGCGACTGTCGCCCGCTGGGCCCAGGTGATGCCAGAGCATTTCCGTTTCACTGCCAAGTTCCCACGGGATATCAGCCACGAGGGTGACCTGCGTGACCAGCTGGAGCCTGCGTTCGACTTCACCCGCCTGATGGCCCCGCTGGGGCGTCGCGTTGCGCCGTACTGGTTGCAGTTGCAGGCCTCCTTCGGCCCAGCGCGGCTGGCGGAACTGGACCCGTTTCTGCAGCAGATCGGTGTGCCCGTGGCGGTGGAGGTGCGCCACCCCGCGTTTTTCGCAAAAGGCGAGGAAGAGCGCGCGCTCAACCGGTTGCTGCATGCCAGCGGCGTGGAGCGCGTATGTCTGGACCCGCGAGCCTTGTTCAGTTGCACTTCCCGCGACCCCGCGGTGCTGCATGCCCAGGCCAAGAAGCCCAAGGTACCGCCGCGCCCGGCAGCCTTCAGCCAGCATCCCCAGGTGCGCTTCATCGGCCACCCGCAACTGGAGGCCAACGAGCCCTACCTGACGCCGTGGGTGGAAAAGGTCGGCGCCTGGATCGAAGAAGGGCGCAGCCCGTACATCTTCCTGCACACCTCGGACAACCGCCTGGCTGCGGCGCTGGCGCAGCGTTTTCATCAACGGCTGATGCAGCGCCTGCCGGGGCTGGCGGCACTGCCGGAATTGCCACGCGCCCCTGAGGTCGAACAACTGGGTCTACTCTGACCCTTTCTGACTGCCGGAGTGTAACCATGGATGTGCAAACCCTGCGAGCCGAAGCCTTCAAGGCCCTGCATGAGCGCGATGGCGCCTTCGTCATCCCCAACCCCTGGGACGCAGGTTCGGCCAGGTTGTTGGCCAGCCTGGGTTTCGAGGCGCTGGCCACCACCAGTGCAGGCCTGGCCTTCAGCCTTGGGCGGCCCGACGCAGAGGGGGCGCTTGGCCTGGATGAGGTGCTGGATAACGCCGGCGAGATCGTTGATGCCACCCCGTTGCCGGTGGCTGCCGACCTGGAGAACGGCTTCGGTGACCTGCCCGAAGCCTGTGGCCTGGCCATCCAGCGTGCCGCCGAGGCCGGCTTGGTGGGGGGTTCCATCGAGGATGCCAGTGGCCAGCAGGCGTCGCCCATCTACGACATGGGTCTGGCGGTCGAGCGGGTGCGCGCCGCTGTTCAGGTGGCTCGCGGGTTGCCGTTTTCGTTCACCCTGTGTGCCCGTGCTGAAAACCTGCTGCACGGGCGCCAAGACCTGGATGACACCATCCAGCGGCTGCAAGCCTATGCCGAGGCTGGGGCCGATGTGCTCTATGCCCCGGGCCTGCGTACCGCCGAGGAAGTACGAGCGGTGGTGCAGGCTTTGGCGCCACGGCCTGTCAACGTGCTGATGGGCATGAGCGGCGTGTCGCTGAGCGTCAACCAGTTGCAGGACCTGGGGGTACGCCGCATCAGCGTAGGCTCGTCCATGGCCCGGGCGGCCTTCGGGGCCTTGCACCGCGCAGCGGTGGAGATTCGTGAGCAGGGCACGTTCGGCTACGGCGAACACGCGTTGCCGTTCGATCAGCTCAACGACCTGTTCCGCCGCTGATGCGCCTGTTGCTGGGGTTGCTGGCCGGTGGGCTATTGCTGGCAGCCCTGGCCTGGCAACTGGGCTGGCGCCTGCCGGCCCAGTGGAACCCTTTGGCACCGCTGGATGTGCGCCAGCCGCCCAATTTGCTGACCGCCTACAAACTGTCGCGCCTGCGCGATGACCCGGTACTGTGCCGCCAGGCGCTGGAAACCAGCCAGTTGCGCTACCGTGCGCAGGCCGACAGCCCCGCGTCGGCCAACTGCCCCTTGCGCAACGTTTGGCGTATCGAGGGTGGGGAAGCACGGCTGAGCAGCAGCTTTCTGGCCACATGCCCTTTGGCAGTGGCTTATGCGCTGTTCGAGCGCCATGGCTTGCAGCCGGTCGCGCAGCGGGTACTGGGCCAACCCGTGGCGCAGGTCGACCATTTGGGCAGTTTTGCCTGCCGCAACGTTTACCACCGCAAGGAAGGCAGGCTGAGCCAGCATGCCACGGCCAACGCCTTCGATATCAGCGGCTTTCGCCTACAGGATGGCCAGCGCATCGTGCTGGCCCGTGACTGGCAGGCGGGCGGGCAGAAGGCAGCGTTCTTGCGCGAGGTGCAACAGGCTGCCTGTGAGCAGTTCAGTACGGTGCTGGGCCCGGAGTACAACGCGGCGCACCGTAATCATTTCCATGTAGACATGGGCCGCTGGCAGATCTGCCGCTAGCCTCAGGCGTGGGCGCGAACGTTGTTGAGCACCACAGGGCGCGCCCAGTGGATATCGAACGCCAGGTCGCTCTGCTGAATCGCCAGGGTGGATTCGTCGTAGGGCTCGGGCGGCGGGTCCAGTAGATGCGATTCGAATTCGGCGATGGGCAGGAACAGCGGGCGCGGTGCAGGCCCCGGGCCGGGCTCGGCAACAGGGTGGCCCTGGCTCATGACCACCGGGCGCAACCAGCTGTTGTCCATGTCCAGCTGGCGCTGCTGCTCGATCAGGTCGATGGCGCTGTAGGGCTCGGGTGCCGGTGGCAACAGCTTGGCTTCCAGTTCGGCCTTGGGCAGGAACAACGGCTCTGGCGGTGCCACTACAGTGTCTTGCACCGGGCAGGCACGCTGGGCATCGATCAGGGCCAGGGCACGGGCACCACCTACAGGTTCTCCACTGTCCTTGTCGTGCTGCACCAACGCCTGGCTGAAGCCATCAACCGGCAGCGCTTGCTGTTCGGCCATGGCCCGGGCAAAGAAATCCTGCCACAGGTGGCTGACGCCCCCGAGTGCCTGGGTGTTGTGCTGACTGTAGTTGCCGACGGGCGACAAATAGGTCAAGCCGATGGGAAGAGTTTCTGACATGGCAGCCGCGCGCGTTGTGCTCTGGCAGAATAGCGGGATATTGCCTGTATCGGCCGTGGTGGCCGGTTCATTAAGGGTAGCGTTGGTTTTTTCAGGTGTGGACGATGCAAGAGCAAGGTGTGGTGATCAGGGTCGAGGCAATGGCTGGCGAGTACGCCGAGCAGGCCCAGGTGTGGGCCGAGCGCTTGGGCCTGCCGCTGCAGCAGGACGAGGCCGAATTTGCGGTGCAAGTCGGGGCCGATGGTTTGCAGATTCAGCAGCTGGGCCCCCAGGCGCCCGGCCCGGTACGGGTGGACTTTGTCGAGGGCCAGGCCGCGCACCGGCGCCAGTTCGGCGGCGGCAACGGGCAGATGATCGCCAAGGCCGTAGGCATTGCCCAAGGCGTACGGCCGCAGGTACTGGATGCCACTGCCGGCCTAGGCAAGGATGCGTTCGTGCTGGCCAGCCTCGGCTGCCGGATGACCCTGATCGAGCGCCAGCCACTGATTGCCGCGTTGCTTGAAGATGGCCTGGCGCGGGCGCAGCGGGATGAAGAGGTGGGGCCGATTGTAGAGCGCATGCGCTTGCTGACGGGCAACGCCATCGAGCGCATGCGCGGCTGGGAAGGCGAGCCACCCCAGGTGATCTACCTCGACCCCATGTTCCCGCACCGCGACAAGAGCGCGCTGGTGAAGAAAGAAATGCGCGTGTTCCGCCCATTGGTTGGTGACGACCTGGACGCCCCGGCCCTGCTTGAAGCCGCCTTGGCGCTGGCCAGCCACCGGGTGGTGGTGAAGAGGCCGCGAAAGGCGCCGATTATTGATGGGCCGAAGCCAAGCCATAGTCTGGAGGGAAAGTCCAGTCGGTATGACATTTATCCAAAGAAGACGTTGAAGGCCTAGCCACCACGCAGACGCTTCAGGCGTTCCTGCAAATCTTTCATCTCCCGGGCCTCCTGTATCAGATCAGCATCAGCTTGTATCGGATCAGCATCGGCTTGGAATGATGAAGGCGTTTGAATCATATCAGCAGTTTGGCTAATAGGGCTATCCAAGGCCAGGATATTGCCGAGCAACTCTCTGGTGATGTTTGGGTTGTATCGCTTATTATCGTCCGGCGCTAGATTTTTTAGCGTGGCGATCTGCGCATTGAGAATGTCTTGTCTGGTGATCGCGTCGAGTGCGCTGCTATTTGAGCCCATTGAAATAGCTCTGTTGAGGTCCCTGTTAGCTTTTTTAAGACGTTTTTTGGTTGATTTTAGCACCGAGTTATATTCGTTTTTAGAAAATCCAGGGTTTCTTTGTTTCAGTCTTGGCGCAAGCTCTCGATAGGAGTAGCCGTCGTGGTACCATTTATTAATTGATCTGAAAAATTTGCCACTCGGGTCTGCTCTGTTCACAGGGTCGTTGGCGCAGTAGGCGTAAGCATTTATACCGCCTCTTCCAAAGGGAGATAAGCTGTCAGCACTGTGAAATCGCATCAATTCTGGATTGAACAGACGGTAACCATTACCTAACGCATAACCTATGGCATAGGGTAGCCAGCTCTGCCCGGTGAATCGAGACAACAGGGGATCGTCAGGCTGACAATTGTCATTGCCATAAGCGTTGTAAGTAACAATCGTCTGGCTTTCTGAGGCAGCGTTGACCGTTGAGCCCTGTACGTCGGTAGCCAAGATGAGCGCTTGCGAAGTTGAACTGGTCATTTCGCACAGGTTTCGGTGGTTGGCACTTAGCACTGTGTGGTGGGTATGGCTCGAGTATAAACTCGAGAGCTTATTGCCCTTGTAAAAAAGCCTGATTTTTTGCGATGGCATGGTGACGGTGCTCATATCGTGGCCTCGATATGATATTGACAAGAAACCACCTTGTCGGGTACTGGCAGAAATGATGGGTAGGCGAACGTCTGAGTGGCCTGACCCTTATCGGGAAGAGGGGCTCAGAGGTGCACATAGAAGATGGCAAATGCTCTCTTAGGGCTGAAATGCCCGCAAGAACACGCCGACGACCTCGCGCACATGCGCTTCGGCCGCGTCGCTCTGCAGTGGCCCTGCGCACCCTAGCAGCAACCGATAATTTGGTGCCCCCTTGACCAGGCAGAAGAAATGCTCCGCCGCCCGCAGCGGGTTGTCGATGCGCAGCAGCCCGCGCTCATGGACCCCTCGCAACAGCGCTTCCATCCCGGCCAGCACGCGCTTGGGCCCTGCTTCGTAGAAGTATTGACCAAAGCTTGGGTCCAGGCTGCCTTGGGCCACAATCAGGCGGCTGAGTTTGACCGCTTCGTCGCTGCTGATCAGCGCCTGGAAGCCGCGGCCGATCGTCAATAGCACATCCTCAACCGACGCGCCCTCGGGGTAATCGAACAACTGGTCGGGCAGCTGTACCTGGCAGGTGGCCATGACGGCAGACGTGAACAAGGTCTGCTTGTCGGTGAAATGGCTATAGACGGTAAGCTTCGAAACGCCTGCTGCCGCAGCCACCGCATCCATGCTGGTGCTGGCGTAACCGAGGCTGAGGAACAGCGCCTTGGCCGCCTCGAGGATCGCCTCGCGCTTGGCCAGGTCCTTGGGGCGACCTGGGCCGGTGGGTGCGTCATTGGACATGGTGGTCTGCATCTGCTGAAAAGTTGCCTATCTTAATACGTCTGAAGGGCCGACAGCCTACACATCCCATTCGTTCACGTGCGTTTTCATGCACCATTAGAATTACGTGCACGTAAAACAGACGCTTGCGAATGTTATGGTGACAGAGCGTTGGAAGGCGTGTGCATCTGAAGCCAGATTTTTTTGATCGGCCGACAACGGCTTGCGTTTGCCACGGCGTGGTGTCAGTGCAACACCTCGAAGCGCTTGGACGCCAGGCGCTTGAGCTAAATAGAGGATCTTCATGCGGTTGCGCGGATCGTTGAGGCACACGAAAAGCACGGGGTCGAATACCGCCACCTTTATATCCAGCTCGACCCAAGCGGTGAGGCCACCGATGGATGTTCCGAAGTCGATAGGTTTAGGGGAAGTGCACCCCATGGTCGCCTCTTCGCCGTTGTACGGGATTGCGTCGGTCCTGGATCAGATTCTCGGGCACCCACATCGCAGTAGGCAAATCGGGCGCGTAGTCTGCTCAACGCTCGGCAGAGTGCAGCAGCTCTCCAATGCGCCCACGTGTAAGCGCACGCACTAGCAGTTATCGGCAGTCAGCGAATGGCTGAGCAATGGCTCGGACCGTCGCTGTTGAAGATAATGGCGGCTGAGCGCGAATCAGCTCTGCGTATGATTGGCCCTCTGAAACCTGCCGATAATCTATGCTGTACCTCATGCCGAGGTGACCTCATGATAGTTGGTGAGGGGATTGTGCGAGGGGTTGAAGTTGCTAATAATCAACGAATAAGGTTTGTCCGTGCCGAGTAAGTTGAACTTATGTCTTAGCGCTTGGCGGTTCGGCGCTTAACGCTTCTCAAGCACATAACCTACGCCTCGAAGCGTGTGTATCAGTTTGGTTTCAAAAGGGTCATCTATCTTCGCTCTCAGTCTTCGAATCGATACTTCTACAACGTTGGTGTCACAGTCAAAATTCATATCCCAGACCTGAGAGATGATCTGCGTGCGGCTGAGCACCACACCGGTGTTGCGCATCAGGTAGTGCAACAATGCGAATTCTTTGGTCGTCAGATCAATTCGCTGGCCATCCCTGAAGGCCCTGTGCCGGCTCTGATCAAGTTCCAAGTCAGCAACGCGAATCGTCTCTACGGATGCGGCGTGATCAGGCCTACGCATCAAGGCGCGAACCCGAGCCAGTAGCTCAGGAAACTCAAATGGTTTGATCAGGTAGTCATCTGCACCGTTTTCCAGACCACGGACCTTGTCCGCTAGCCGGCTTCTCGCCGTGAGCATCATGATTCGCGAAGCGCACTGCTTACGTCGCAACAGTTCCAGTACCTGCCACCCATCCATCTCAGGTAGGTTTATGTCGAGGATAATCAACTCGTATTCGTGCTGCTTGGCCAAGAATAATCCATCTGACCCGGTGTGGACGCAATCTACTACGTATCCGCATTCTGTAAGGCCTTGACGCACATACTCCGCAGTTTTCAATTCATCCTCAATTACCAGAATTCGCATGGAATGTTGTCTCGATATCACTGAGCAATTAACCGCGCACGTGCGCCGGCATTATAGAAATGGATGGTAAATCAAAATCACTTTGCGGGGGTTCAAATGACGGATTTGTAATCTCTAGGTAATACAGTTGATAGTCTGGCGGTATATCTTGTCGCGATTCGGGTTTGACAGGCGCGGGCCCTCTCTCCAGCAGGCGATTTGACCTTATGAAGTATCAGGTTATTGTCTTCCTTGTACTGGCTTCGTTTCGCTCCGATGACGGCGAGGTGGCTCACATTAAGGAGACGGGCCACGGGTGTCATCATGAATTTCATCGGCATGTGATGCTTAAAATCGAACGCTTACTTGAAGGTTAGGCAAAAAAAAGGCGCCCAATGGGCGCCAAATATCCACCTTTACCAAAGGAGCACTTAAGCCACTCAAGGTGAATGTGTAATGCTCGTTTTACTAATGAGACCCGACGTCGAAGCACTGTTCCGTTCAATGAATCACAGAATCGAAAGCGGATACTCAATAATTATGCGCGTTTCATCCAAGTCCGATTCAAATGCAGTAGCTCGTGTGGTTGCCTGGCGCAACCGGAAGGACAGGTCTTTTGCCGGACCGGTTTGCACAACGTATTTCACTTCGACGTCACGCTCCCAGCGTTTCTGATTGTCGAGCGGGTTGCCGTTCTCGTCAGTGCGCATGTAGAACTGGTTAGCATTCGAGTAATCTGCGCCCGAACCTCTGGCGTAGCGAGTCATGAACGTCAGGCCTGGAATACCGTAGCTGGTAAAGTTCAGGTCATAGCGCAGCATCCAGGAACGCTCTTTCGGCGAGTTGAAGTCGCTGTACTGGATGGAGTTGTCGACGAAGATCGAGTCCGACTGACGCAGGTAGTCGAAGTCGTCGTCTCCGTTGTTGCGCTGGTGCGACAGGGCCAGGGTGTGAGCTCCATAGCGTACGCCAACCTTCGCACTCCAGATATTGTTGTCGAATTCACCCAGCCGTCGCTTACCTTCGTCGACCGCTTTGTAATAGTTGAAGCCACCGATCAGCGCCACGTCATCGCTCAAGGCGTAGGCGAAGTTGGTACCGGTGTAGTACTGGTTCCAGACGTCCTTCAACTGGCTCGCGTATACGCTAACGGTCCAATTATCGTTGACCGTGTAGTCACCACCACCGTAGCCGATCCATGGCGAATTGACCGGGCCGCCGTAAAACGTAACAAAGTTGTCGTTCAGGTTGCTAGAGACTGGTTGGCTCATGGCGTGCAACCGACCACCTTGTAGAGTAAGGCCCTGGATGCTTGTGTTCTCTACCGTCACGCCGCGGAAGCTCTCAGGCAGCAGGCGCGAGTCACCGGATGCAACGACCGGGGTTGATGGGAATACATCACCCACTTTCACGACGGTGTCGAAAAAACGGACTTTGGCTGCGCCACCGATCTTGGTGTATTCGTCGCGAGCTTCGCCCTTGTTGTTAACGGGCAGTACGTCAAATGAGCTACGGCCGCCGTTACGCCCATCACCCGTGTCGAGCTTAAGGCCGATCATGGCAAAGGCATCAACGCCAAAGCCGACGGTACCCTGGGTGAACCCAGAGTTGAAGTTGCTGATGATCGCGTGCGCCCAAGCCTCGGAGTAGCCGTTGGTATTGCCCTTGCCACTGTTGTAAGTGGGGGCGGTGCTGTCGCGATTATCACGGTTGAAGTAGACGTTACGGTTCAGCACTGTAAGGCTGCTGCCTTCAATGAAGCCTTCAGGCTTATCTTCAGCGTGTGCCGAAATAGCATAGCTTCCAGACAGCGCAGAAACTGCCGCCACATACAGTGGTACTTTGCTTTTCATCCGATGCTCCTTTGATTCACGGCAGTTTTTATTGTGTGTACCGATGCGGGTGTCGTTAATTGTTCTGACCCGGCGGCGCGCCTAGCGTAGCGCGAGCTCATATTTGCAGGCCGAAGATAACGGGAGGGTGATAGGACAATTACAATTTCGTCATCTACACGTTATGGCTACGCGTCGCCGTACGTATTTACGCTCTCCGTGGTTACTAACGAGACTCTGGTGCTGCGCTGGACCTCCCACTATCTAAGGGCGTTCCTTACGAAATTGTAATTTTCCAGCCACCCCACTGATAGCTACCGCTCATTAGAGTGCCATCACCTAATCCAGTGGGGCTTGGCAGCTGTTTCGGCGTTCTCGCCAAGCGTTATCGAAGTTTGTGCACGAGGACCATCAAAGTGCCCCGGTATAACCGCAGTTTCTTATCCAAGACCTCCGTCTCGCCCTGGAAGATTGCTGCACGCTGTGCAGTCATCTCCGGTGTGATTGCACCTGCAGCTTTTGCCCAAAGCATCAGCTTGCCCCAGGCGCTTTCGACGGCCATGGATGCAAACCCTGACCTGGCTGCCGCCAGGCAAGAGATTGGCATCGCTGATGGTGCTCGCAAGCAGGCCGGGCTTATCCCAAACCCCACAATTTCGTACGACATGGAAGACACCCGTCGTAACACCAGCACGACGACCGTTTCGCTCAGTCAGACCCTGGAGCTGGGTGGCAAGCGGGGGGCTCGTGTTGATGTTGCCGCTCACGGACAGACCGCCGCACAGCTGGAGTTGGACCGGCGCGTGAACGGTCTGCGAGCAGACGTTGTGCAGGCCTTTTACGCCGCGTTGCGTGCCCAGGCCGGCCTTGATCTGGCCGAGCAGTCTCTGGAGCTGACTGACCGCGGTCTTCGCATTGTCGATAGCCGTGTTCGCGCGGGTAAATCTTCCCCGGTGGAGGCCACTCGCGCCCAGGTGCAACTGGCCGAGGCCAAGCTGCAACTTCGACGCGCCGAAGCGGAGAAAGTAACCGCTTACCAACAGCTCGCACAAATAACGGGCAGCTCAGTCACCGTGTTTGATCGACTCGAATCGCCAACCCTGTCTCCGGGCTTGCCGCCTCGTACTGATGATCTACTGGCAAAGCTCGACCAGACAGCAGAAATGCGCCAGGCCGTGGTGCAGATCGACAAAAGTGATGCCTTGCTCGGTTCAGAGAAAGCTCAGCGTATTCCAAACCTCACTGTCAGCGTGGGTAGCCAATACGACCGCTCTGTACGTGAGCGAGTGAACACCGTGGGCCTGTCCATGCCTTTACCGCTATTCGATCGCAACCAAGGCAACATCCTTTCCGCTTCTCGACGCGCTGATCAAGCCCGAGACCTGCGCAACGCTGTGGAGCTGCGCCTGCGCACCGAAACCCAAACCGCGTTGAATCAATGGTCCACCGCCATGCAGGAGGTCGAGTCCTACGACAAGACCATTCTGCCTTCAGCCCAGCAAGCCGTGGAGACCGCAACTCGCGGCTTCGAGATGGGCAAATTCGGCTTCATCGAAGTGCTGGATGCACAGCGCACCTTGATCGTCGCTCGTGGCCAATACCTCGAATCATTGGCAGCGGCGACCAATGCGCGTGCGCAAGTGGAAAGGGTTTATGGCGAAGTCGGCTCGACCGCCGACGTTCGCTGAACGGGCCAATCATTTTTTTCGGCACACCGCCCTGAACAAGCCGGTGCCTACGATCAGCAGGAGTAGCAATGGACAACAAACGCAACATGGCCCTCGCGGTAGCCGCGGTGGTAGCCCTCGGATTTGGCAGCCTTGCCTGGAACAACAGTTCTGAACAGCAGCCTGCCAGTACCGCAGAGCACGGCGCTAATGACGGCCATGGGGAAGAAGGCCACGACGAAGAGGGCGGCGAAGAAGAGGGCAAGCTGACGCTCAGCGCCGAACAAATCAAGGCAGCCGGAGTTACCCTGGAAGCTGCGGCGCCTCGTGACTTGGGTACAGTCGTGAGCTTCCCAGGCGAAATTCGCTTCGACGAAGACCGCACTGCCCATGTCGTTCCTCGCGTACCTGGCGTTGTTGAGACTGTCCAGGCCAATCTGGGCGAGACAGTCAAGAAGGGCCAGGTCCTCGCGGTGATCGCCAGCCAACAGATTTCTGACCTGCGCAGTGAGCAACAGGCTGCACAGCGTCGACTAGAACTGGCACGCGTGACTTTTGATCGTGAGAAACAACTGTGGCAGGACAAGATCTCCGCAGAGCAAGACTACCTCCAGGCCCGTCAAGCGCTTCAAGAAGCTGAAATCTCCCTGGCCAACGCCAAACAGAAGGTGGGCGCCATCGGCGCTTCGGTCAACTCCGTCGGCGGTAATCGATACGAGCTTCGGGCTCCCTTCGACGCCGTGGTAGTGGAGAAGCACCTGACCGTCGGTGAAGTCGTCAGCGAGGCAACCAACGCCTTCATCCTTTCCGACCTGAACCAAGTCTGGGCCACCTTCGCCGTGCCACCTACGGACTTGGGCAAGGTCATGACAGGTCGTGCGGTCAGAGTCTCTTCGCCTGACATGAACGTCGAGGTCGAAGGAAAGGTGGGGTATGTCGGTAGCCTGCTGGGTGAGCAGAACCGTGCAGCCACCGTCCGCGTCACCTTGACCAACCCCAACGGTGCCTGGCGTCCAGGCCTGTTCGTGAATATCGCGGTCACTTCCCAGACTGATCGAGTGGCCGTAGCCGTTCCGGAAGTTGCGATACAGACTGTTGAAGACAAACCATCGGTATTCGTGCGCACCTCTGAAGGCTTCGACACCCGGCCGGTAATACTGGGCCGCCGCGACAACGGCTACGTGGAAATCACCGACGGTATCAATGCCGGCGCTCAGGTAGCGACCAGTGGCAGCTTCACACTCAAGTCCGAGCTCGGCAAAGCTTCTGCCGAACACGGTCACTGATGCGAACTGACAGGATGATTTCTCATGTTTGAACGTATCATCAGATTCGCCATCGAGCAGCGCATCGTAGTAATGATCGCTGTTCTGATCATGGCGGGTATCGGTATCTACAGCTATCAAAAGCTGCCCATCGATGCGGTACCCGATATCACCAACGTCCAGGTGCAGATCAACACTGCAGCGCCTGGTTATTCGCCCTTGGAAACAGAACAACGGATCACGTTTCCAGTTGAAACGGCCATGGCCGGTCTCCCGAGCCTTCAGCAGACCCGTTCCCTGTCTCGCTCTGGCCTGTCTCAGGTCACCGTGATCTTCAAGGATGGCACTGACATCTTCTTTGCCCGTCAGTTGATCAACGAGCGGCTGCAGGTTGCGAAGGAACAGCTGCCAGAAGGCGTAGAGGCCGTCATGGGTCCGGTATCTACCGGCCTTGGCGAGATCTTCCTATGGACCGTTGAAGCCGAAGATGGCGCGGTCAAAGAGGACGGTACGCCGTACACCCCGACCGACCTGCGCGTGATCCAGGACTGGATCATCAAGCCTCAGCTGCGCAACGTGCCGGGTGTTGCCGAGATCAATACCATCGGCGGCTATGCCAAGCAGTTTCTGGTAGCGCCGGATCCAAAGCGCCTGGCTACCTACAAGCTGACCCTCAATGACCTGGTCGCAGCGTTGGAAAGTAACAACGCCAACGTCGGCGCCGGCTATATCGAGCGTAATGGGGAGCAGTTGCTCATCCGTGCGCCGGGTCAGGTAGGCAACATCGAAGACATCGCCAATATCGTGATCACCAGTGTGGAGGGTGCACCGATTCGCATCAGCAGCGTTGCTGACATCAGCATCGGCAAAGAGCTCCGTACAGGTGCGGCTACTGAGAACGGCCGCGAAGTCGTGCTCGGTACCGTGTTCATGTTGATTGGGGAAAACAGCCGTACGGTGTCTCAAGCTGTCGCCGCCAAACTGGCGGACATCAACCGTACCCTGCCAAAGGGCGTGGTGGCTGTGACCGTTTACGACCGTACCAACCTGGTTGAAAAAGCCATCGCGACGGTGAAGAAGAACCTGGTGGAAGGCGCGATCCTGGTAATCGCCATTCTGTTCCTGTTCCTCGGCAACATCCGTGCGGCACTGATCACCGCGATGGTGATTCCGCTGTCCATGCTGTTCACCTTCACAGGCATGTTCAACAACAAGGTCAGTGCCAACTTAATGAGTTTGGGGGCACTCGACTTCGGCATCATCGTCGACGGTGCTGTGGTTATTGTGGAAAACGCGATCCGTCGACTGGCTCATGCGCAGCATAAGCATGGCCGCATGCTCACCAAGACCGAACGCTTCCACGAGGTCTTCGCGGCGGCGCGAGAAGCCCGGCGGCCGCTGATCTTCGGCCAGCTGATCATCATGGTGGTATACCTGCCGATCTTCGCCCTCACCGGCGTCGAAGGCAAAATGTTCCACCCGATGGCTTTCACCGTTGTGATGGCGCTGCTGGGGGCAATGATCCTGTCCGTTACCTTTGTTCCTGCAGCTATTGCCATGTTCGTCACTGGCAAGGTGAAGGAAGAGGAAGGCGTGGTCATGCGCACTGCTCGACTGCGCTATGAGCCGGTTCTCCAATGGGTGCTGGGACATCGGAGCATCGCTTTCTCGGCCGCAGTAGCCTTGGTCGTACTCAGCGGTGTGCTAGCAAGTCGTATGGGTAGCGAGTTCATCCCAAGTCTCAGTGAAGGTGACTTTGCGATGCAGGCGATGCGTGTGCCTGGAACGAGCCTCACTCAGTCCGTCGAGATGCAACAGCGTCTGGAGAAAGCGGTGATAGCGCAGGTGCCTGAAGTCGAGCGTATGTTCGCACGCTCGGGTACCGCGGAAATCGCATCTGACCCGATGCCACCGAACGCCTCCGACGCCTACATCATGCTCAAGCCTCAGGATCAGTGGCCTAACCCCAAAAAGCCTCGCGATGAGCTGATTGCTGAGGTCCAGAAGGCTGCAGCGGGTGTTCCAGGAAGCAACTATGAGTTGTCGCAGCCAATCCAACTGCGTTTCAACGAGCTGATTTCGGGCGTGCGTAGTGACGTCGCTGTGAAGGTCTTCGGCGATGACATGGACGTGCTCAACAACACCGCCAACAAGATCGCGGCAGCGCTCAATGCGGTACCGGGCTCCTCAGAAGTGAAAGTTGAACAGACATCCGGCCTGCCGGTGCTGACTATCAACATCGACCGCGAAAAAGCAGCACGCTACGGCCTGAATATCGCGGATGTTCAGAACTCGATCGCTATCGCCGTGGGTGGCCGTCAGACTGGCACGCTGTATGAGGGCGACCGTCGGTTCGACCTGGTAGTACGCCTACCGGAGACCGTTCGCACCGACGTAGTGGGCATGTCCAGTTTGCTGATCCCGGTACCTGCCGATGCGGCTCAGGGTGCCAATCAGATCGGTTTTATCCCGCTGTCCCAGGTCGCTAACCTGGACCTGCAACTGGGCCCGAACCAAATCAGCCGCGAGAACGGCAAACGTCTGGTAATCGTCAGCGCCAACGTTCGGGGCCGCGACCTGGGGTCCTTCGTTGAGGAAGCGACCGCATCGCTGGACAAAAAGGTGCAAATCCCTGCGGGCTACTGGACGACTTGGGGTGGCCAGTTCGAGCAGCTGCAGTCGGCTGCCAAACGCCTGCAGATCGTTGTTCCAGTCGCCTTGCTGTTGGTCATGACCCTGTTGTTCCTGATGTTCAACAACCTGAAGGACGGCATGCTGGTCTTCACCGGTATTCCATTCGCACTCACCGGTGGTGTTGTGGCGTTGTGGCTGCGGGACATCCCACTGTCGATCTCGGCAGGTGTCGGCTTCATTGCACTGTCCGGCGTTGCGGTACTGAACGGCCTGGTGATGATTGCTTTCATCCGCGGGCTAAGGGAGGAGGGACGTACGCTCAGGCAGGCAGTCGATGAAGGCGCATTGACCCGTCTGCGACCTGTTTTGATGACAGCCTTGGTGGCGTCACTGGGCTTCATCCCGATGGCTTTGGCCACCGGTACCGGTGCAGAAGTTCAGCGGCCATTGGCGACGGTGGTGATCGGCGGGATCCTGTCCTCCACTGCACTGACCTTGCTGGTACTGCCTGCCCTTTATCACTGGGCACACCGCATGGATGAGGACGGCGACGAGGCCGAAGTGGTTAGCTAATAGCCACCGCTAAAGAGAAGTCCACAATACGTATTGTGGGCTTTTTTGTTTAAAGTAAAGTAGATGCACTTACCTTTCAAGATTGTAAGTTTCTCGTCATGCCGGTGATGCCTATGCATTGCTAAGATGACGCCCGAGAAAATTCGAGATTGAGAGGGGTTTATGAAAAAGCTAATGATCGCTGCTGCACTTGTTGTTTTCTCGGTGGCTTCGCAGGCCAACACGTTCTCCGAGAGCCAGCAGCTGCAATACACCAAGGAACACGAGGCCGCAGTGGCCAAGTACGCGGAGAAGAATGGCCAGCCAATGCCAGAGATACAGGATTACAAATATGGCATGAAGATAGACGTTGCTAATTTCGTACGTCAGTCGCAGGACCCGCGTACCTGCCAAGTCTACCCACGGTTGATGACATTCGAGGACTCCCAGGGCACGCTCAGGACTGTTCGTTACTCGATGTATTCACAGTGCATCAATAACAAGTAGTGACCGCAGTGAATAAAATAATTAGAGAATGCGCAAGTGCCAGGCAGTGCCTGGCATTTTTATGGGTGCTTCTTTCAGAAGCATTGTTCGCTGAAGGTCAGCGAGGTCAAGTACAAACGAGCGTCGAGCAAGGTGCGGAACAACATCGATCAGAACAAGCCTCAGTCAGTTCCAATCGTATCCGGTGGGCCAGATGGCAAAGCATACTAAACGCTGCCCGTGGTTTGTAATCGAGAGCACCACCTTCTCTTCGAAACGGAGGGGGTGCCGACAGTGAGTTACATGACGACAGCGTTGGCCGAGCAGGCCATTGGCGTCTCATGCAGCGGTACAACTGGATAAGGCCGCATGAGCACAACGGCTTCGTACCGCCGGCGGTTGCGGAAGAAAAACTCAATTCTGTGTCCGGGAGTTGTTGACCACTACAGTCAATTTACAGGCACAAAAAAGCCAGGTTTTACCCTGGCTTTTTTGTCGATTGTTTTCGTCATTTGAAGTCCTGTTTAATCGCCAATTAATTATCGGCGTGTTCCTTACCCTCCTTGCTTGCTTTCTTTTGCTCGTGAGCGACGTGTTGTTTGTTCCGATCCGAAGCGTCATCGTTCCATAGGCGAGCTTGCTCAGCTCTGAAGTGCTCGTTGAACTGTTTCGCTCGCTCGAAGCCGCCTTCAGCGTAAGCGGTACCCATGAGACCCAGAAGCAGGCTAACAACAGCGATTGAGTTGACGAATTTCACTGTGAACTCCGGTTCATACTAGGCCTGCCTGATTAGGAGCCTTTGTGGGTTTGTAGTTTAGGAGCGCGAAGCTAACGACAAGGTGAGTCAATAATTACAATTCCGTAATCTTTACGGCAGGCAGAGTGCGTTAAATCGTCAAATCTGGAGGGTCATGTCTATCTCGGCACTGTCGAGGGCGACTAAGAATTTTCTCGTCAATTACAATTTTGATATCTATTGCGATAATTCAGCGCGGCGTTGTTGGCCGCCCTAGAAGATAGCCTTGAATGACATTGAGCCTGGGCAGTTGCCATTGGCGCTATCCGACGATGCACAGAAAAGCTCACCGCCCAGCTTGACGATCTCACCACCCAGACACGGGCAGGTAGCGCGGTGCTGGAAAAATCGAACGAGCTGGTGGAGCAGGTAGAAGCGGTTGGTCGACAGGTCCAAGAAGAGGTGCACAAGGCCGACATAGCTTGGTCAAATGCAGAAAAGCTAGCCGTTCGGCCTTTAATTGCTGAACTGACCACAACAACCATAATGGCAAACGAGCAGAAGATCATAGAGTCGGTGATTTTGCGGTCGCCCATGGACCCGGTGGTCCTCCGGCACTGATGCATAAGGCAAACAAAAAGGCCCGTCGATTGACGGGCCTATTCATGACTGCGCGTTTTAAGCGGCGGCCATTGCCGGCTGCATGAGCTGGGCTGCGGGAAAGTGAAGGTGGAACCAGGTGAAGTTTTCTTCGGTCACCTCCACGCTCGCCGAGCCCTGATGCAGGCTCATGATTGACTGCACGATGGCCAAACCCAGACCGGTACCGCCTTCACTCCGGGCTCGGCTTTTGTCGACACGGTAGAACCGCTCAAACAAGTGCGTGTGGTGTTGTTTGGCAATACCACGGCCGGGGTTGCCTACACTCAAGGTCGTACCGCTCGCACAATGTTGCACCTTCACGTAGACCGTGCGGCCGCGAGGGCAGTAGCGAATAGCGTTCGACACAAGGTTCGACACGGCCCGTTGAACCATCAGGCGGTTCCCACGCACCACATCATCACTGCCAAAGATCTGCAACTGGATCTCGCCTTCCTCTGCCGAAATGCTGAAGAGGTCGCACACACGCTGAACCTCGTCGACCAAGGACACGGGTTCAAACTCCACCATGGACGCCGGGTGACTGACCTGCGCCAAGAACAGCATGTCGGAAACCATGCGACTCATGCGGTCCAGCTCTTCTGTGCACGACTCCAAAACCTCCCGGTACTCGGAAAGCGATCGTTCTCTTGTCAAGGCAACCTGGGCCTTGCCCATCAGGTTTGAGAGCGGTGCCCGAAGCTCGTGAGCAAGGTCGTCGGAAAACTGCGAGAGCTGCTGAACCCCATCATCCAGGCGAGCCAGCATGATGTTAATGCCGTCGGCGAGCATTTTGAGTTCTGCCGGCATCCCATCAGTTGGGAGGCGATGGTCGAGGCTTTCGGTTGAGATTTTCGACGCGATCTTGAGGAACTTGGTCAGTGGCAGCAGGCCTCTGCGCACAGTCCACCAGCCAATGGCCAGGATCAGCGCGAGGATTACGGGAGACATCATCATGGCCCAAGTCAGCAATGCATCGAGCAGCGCCTCACTGGATGACTGGTCCATGGTCATGTAGACGCTGACCTCTGTTCCATCGCCCAAGCGCATGATCCGGGAAGCACTCAGCAGAGGACGGCCCTGCGTATCCCGCCATTCGTGCTCTTTGGGCTGGGCCTCCGGCTGAAACTTGTGTACCTCCAGATTGACCTGTCTCGAGCCAATCGAGAGCAGTGGAGTCTGACTGGGCGAGGTATCGAATATGCTCACATACAGGTTGTTGTGGCCCATGACCAAGTCGACAAGCTGATGCGCATCCGCGTTGACACCGGAGATATCCGTGAGGGTGGACAGGTTGTGAGCCATCCCCGCCATCTTTACTTCAAGATCCGCTCTGGCGTTTCTCTCCAGAGCCTCGCCTACCATCAGATAGCCGAAGGTGGCGAACAGTAGCAGCAACGCTGCACTCATCAACCCAACTTTTAATCCCAGCTTTGCAGCCAGGCTGAATGGCCTCATGCGCGTTCCTCAAAAACGTACCCAACGCCACGGAGCGTGTGAATGAGCTTGGTTTCAAACGGGTCATCGATCTTCGAGCGCAAGCGCCTGATGGCGACGTCGATGACATTGGTGTCGCAATCAAAATTCATGTCCCAGACCAACGAGATGATCTGAGAGCGAGTCAGCGCTTCGCCCGTTCGGCTCATGAGCAGGTGCAGGAGCGTAAACTCCTTGGTGGTCAGATCGATACGGGTGCCACTTCGGAAGACGCGATGGCGGACGGCATCGAGTTCCAGGTCGGCAATTTTCAGCGAGCTTTTCTCGACCAACTCATCCCCACGGCGCTGCAGCGAACGGATACGAGCAAGGAGCTCAGGAAATTCGAATGGCTTCACAAGGTAATCATCCGCGCCACCGTCCAACCCTTTGAGCTTGTCATTGATGCGACCTCGGGCGGTCAGCATGATGATGCGGACCCGGCTGGTTTTTCGGATGGTTTCCAGAAGGTCCCAACCGTCGATACCCGGAAGGTTCACGTCCAGCAGGACCAACGAATAGACATGAGTGTTGAACAAGTGCAGGGCACCCACACCGTTGTGCACGATATCTACGACGTACCCGCTTTCGGATAGGCCCTGCTGAAGATATTCGGCAGTTTTTACTTCGTCTTCCACAACTAGAACGCGCATAACTTATCTCAAGGTGTGAGGAAGGAGATGGCCTAATCCGCCAAGATTATGGTTGCAGGCTGTTCGAAAATTTGGCTGGGGGTATGGCATGGGGTAGTCGCTACCTCTGCCCATACGCCGGGTCACCTGAGGACGCTTGAATCTTAACGCGAAGACGCTGGCCGCGGCGAAATCCTACAAATTTGTAATGTAGCCGCAAGATTTCTGACAGTCATGCAGGCTCCACCTCTGAGCTTGGCGGATTCTGCGGACTGCGACGGTGTACGACAGCTTCGCCTGGCATGTTGAATCAGCCAGGGCAGGCAGTATTTCGGTCGTTAGGTTGTAGAGAAGGGTACCGACTCTGAATCGAGTGTGCCACTCAGGCAGTCCCCATGCATGACAGAAACGGCTACGCCTTTCTGCGAATGAGTACGCGTGCCGGCTCAGTAGTCTCTCGAATAATTACCTTACCCTCTATTACATGTCCAAATTGTCATTGCGCGATCATCTTGATGTCAGCCTCCTTTGTTAGTTTAAGGCCAGCGGAAGAGGCCTCGCTGCTTTGGAAAGTGTCTCATTTCAAAGCGGCTTGGCAAGAGCGACGGGCAGTTGTTCGCGTCAGTGCATTCACCTGTAAACCCTACGCGCCTGTGGTAGGTGAATTTTAGCGCCTCTCTACGGGCGCTTTTTTATTAAGGGACTTTTTATGAATTCCTGACGTTGAGCGTCTGAAGCTGCGCAGTCGAGTGAATGAGCTTTTCACACGAGGTCGAGGTGCACCCGGCAGCCGCAGCATCAAGTCCATGCTGCAAGATGAAGGTGAGAAAATCGGACGATTCTAGGTGCGCAGCCTGATGCGGGAGCTGTCGCTGGTCAGCAAGCAGCAGGGTCGCACGCTTACAAGAAAGCGACGGTGGAGCGGCCGGGTATTCATGTGTTGAACCAAGCGTTTGATGTCGACGCGCCAAATCAGGTCTGGTGTGGCGACATCACCTGCATTTGGGCGCAGGGTAAAGGGCACTATCTGGCGGTGTCCTCGATCTTTATGCGCGGCGCGTGATGGGCTGGGCTTTGTCAGAAAGACCGGATGCAGATTGGGTCATCACTGGACGTGGCGTACGAACAACGTGGAAAGCCCCAAGGAGTGCTGTTTCACTCCGATCAGGGATCGCAATAGGGTAGCCGTCAGTTCCGCCAGCGGTTATGGCGCTACCGCATGCGCCAGAACATGAGTCGCCGAGGCAACTGCTGGGATAATGCGCCGATGAAGCGGGTGTTTCGCAGCTTGAAAACAGAGTGGATACCGGTCACGGGCTACCTGACCGGACAGCACGCTCAGCGAGATATTAGCCTGTACCTGATGGATCATTACAACTGGGTAAGACCCCATCAGTTCAACGATGGGCTGGCTCCGGCCACCGCTGAGGAAAAACTCAAAACTGTGTTCGGGATTAGTTGACCACTACAAGAACCAGACACGGCATGGGCCACAGGTGAAAAGCCACGGTTCAAAAACCCTCACTGCCTCTTTCCGGCGTGCACCGGCTGACTTAATATACTCACCAGTACAAATATCCGATACTGCACGCCGCGAAAGGATTCCAGATGCCGCGCCATGCCATGCCCGTTGCCTTGCTGCTGCTTGCCGCGTGCAGTCAGGAACCCGCACCGCCACCCGCAGTACGCCCGGCGCTGGTTACCCAGCCGCAGCCGGCTGAAGCGGCAGCCGACAGTTACCCTGGCGAAGTCAGGGCCCGGCTGGAGCCTGCGCTGGCTTTTCGCATCGGCGGCAAGGTCAACCGCCGGCTGGTGGAGGAGGGGCAGCGGGTCAAGGCCGACCAGCCGCTGGCCGAGCTGGACCCTCAAGACGTGCGCCTGCAACTGGAAGCCAACCGTGCCCAATTAGCCGGGGCCGAAGCCAACCTGGCGCTGGTGCGCACCGAGCGTGACCGTTACCAGAAATTGCTGGACCGGCAGATGATCAGCCATTCCCAATACGACAATGCTGAAAACCTCTACCGCGCCGGCCTTGCCCGCCTCAAGCAGACCAAGGCCGAGGTGGATGTAGCCGGCAACCAGGCGGACTACGCCGTGCTGCGCGCCCCCCAGGCGGGGGTTGTGGCCAGGCGTCAGTTGGAAGTTGGCCAGGTGGTCGCCGCAGGCCAGACCGTCTTCACCCTGGCCGCTGACGGTGAGCGTGAAGTGGCGATTGCCCTGCCTGAACAGCAGTTCGCCCGGCTGAAGGTGGGCCAGCCGGTCAGCGTGGAGCTGTGGTCGAACCCCGGCCAGCGCTTTGCTGGGCGCATCCGAGAGCTGTCGCCTTCGGCCGATGCCCGCTCGCGCACCTTCGCCGCGCGCATCGCTTTCACCTCCGCTGCTGTGCCCGCCGAACTGGGCCAGAGCGCCAGGGTGTTCATCGCACATCCAGGGCAGGTGCCATTGTCGGTGCCGCTGTCAGCCGTTACCGCGGAAAACGGCCAGGCCTACGTCTGGCGGGTGAACAGCGAAAGCCGGCTGGAGCGCGCCGTGGTGCAGCTGGGGCCCTACGGGTCAGAAAGCGTGCCGGTGCTGGCAGGCCTTGCGGCGCGTGACTGGGTGGTGGCAGCGGGTGGTCATGTATTGCGCGAGGGCCAGCAGGTCCGCCCGGTGGACCGTAATAACCGGGTTGTGAACCTGACGGTCAAGGAGTAAGTCCCGATGGGGTTCAACCTGTCTGCCTGGGCGTTGCGCAACCGCCAGATCGTGCTGTTCCTGATGATTCTACTGGCCGCGATCGGCGCGCTGTCCTACACCAAACTGGGGCAAAGTGAAGATCCGCCCTTTACCTTCAAGGCCATGGTCATCCGTACCCTGTGGCCGGGCGCGACCGCCGAAGAAGTTTCGCGGCAAGTCACCGAGCGCATCGAGAAGAAGTTGATGGAAACCGGCGAGTACGAGCGGATCGTCTCGTTCTCGCGCCCCGGTGAGTCACAGGTCACCTTCATGGCGCGGGACTCACTGCATTCCAAGGACATCCCTGAGCTGTGGTACCAGATCCGCAAGAAGGTCGCGGATATTCGCCACACCCTGCCACCTGAAATCCAAGGGCCGTTTTTCAATGACGAGTTCGGTACCACCTTCGGCAATATCTACGCACTGACCGGTGAAGGGTTCGATTATGCGGTGCTCAAGGACTATGCCGACCGCATCCAGATTCAGCTGCAGCGGGTGAAGGATGTGGGCAAGGTCGAGCTGCTCGGCCTGCAGGACGAAAAGGTCTGGATCGAACTGTCCAACCTCAAGCTGGCCACGTTGGGTATACCCCTGCAGGCCGTGCAACAGGCCCTGCAGGAGCAAAACGCAGTCAGCACCGCAGGCTTCTTCGAAACGCCCAGCGAACGCTTGCAGTTGCGCGTGAGCGGGCGGTTTGACAGCGTCGAGCAAATCCGCCAGTTCCCCCTGCGTGTGGGTGACCGCACCCTGCGCATTGGCGATGTGGCCGAGGTGCACCGGGGCTTTAACGACCCCCCCGCGCCGCGTATGCGCTTCATGGGTGAGGATGCCATTGGCCTGGCCGTGTCGATGAAGGACGGCGGTGACATCCTGGTGCTCGGCAAGGCCCTGGAAAGCGAGTTCGAGCGGCTGGCGCGCAGCCTGCCGGCGGGCATGCAGCTGCGCAAGGTTTCCGATCAGCCTGCGGCGGTGAAAGCCGGTGTCGGCGAATTCGTCCAGGTGCTGATCGAGGCATTGGTCATCGTGCTGCTGGTCAGCTTCTTCTCCCTGGGGCTGCGTACCGGGCTGGTGGTGGCCCTGGCCATCCCGCTGGTGCTGGCCATGACGTTCGCTGCCATGTACTACTTCGGCATCGGCCTCCACAAGATATCCCTGGGGGCGCTGGTGCTGGCGTTGGGGCTGCTGGTGGACGATGCGATCATTGCCGTGGAAATGATGGCGATCAAGATGGAGCAGGGCTACGACCGCCTCAAGGCCGCCAGCTATGCCTGGACCAGCACCGCGTTCCCGATGCTCACCGGCACACTGATCACGGCAGCGGGTTTTCTGCCCATTGCGACGGCCGCCTCCAGTACCGGCGAGTACACCCGTTCGATCTTCCAGGTGGTCACCATCGCCCTGCTGGCTTCGTGGGTAGCCGCCGTGGTGTTCGTACCGTATCTGGGGGAGCGCCTGCTGCCGGACCTGGCCAGGCAGCGTGAAGCGCGCCATGGCGAGGATGGTTTTGCGCCCGACCCCTACGCCACACCCTTCTATCGGCGTGTCAGGCGGGTGGTGGAGTGGTGCGTGCGCCGGCGCAAGACAGTGATCCTGCTGACCCTCGCCGCCTTTGCCGGAAGCATCCTGCTGTTCCGTTTCGTGCCGCAGCAGTTCTTCCCCGCATCGGGCCGCCCAGAACTGATGGTCGACCTGAAGCTGGCCGAAGGGGCGTCCCTGGCCAACACCGCCGAGAAGGTGAGGCAGCTCGAAGCGCTGCTGCGCCAGCAGCAGGGCATCGACAATTACGTGGCTTACGTGGGCACCGGCTCGCCGCGCTTCTACCTGCCGCTGGATCAGCAACTGCCGGCGCCGAGCTTTGCCCAGTTCGTGGTGCTGGCCGAATCGATGGAGGCCCGCGAGCGCCTGCGCAACTGGCTGATCGACACCGTGGACCAGCAGTTCCCGGACGTGCGCGCCCGGGTCACGCGCCTGGAAAACGGCCCGCCTGTGGGCTACCCGGTGCAGTTTCGGGTCACCGGCGAGCATATCGAGACCGCACGCGAACTGGCACGGCAGGTGGCCGAGAAGGTGCGCGAAAACCCCCATGTGGTCAATGTGCACCTTGATTGGGAAGAGCCCAGCAAGGCAGTGTTCCTGGAGATCGATCAGGACCGCGCGCGGGCACTGGGTGTGAGTACTGCTCAGCTGTCGAGCTTCCTGCGAAGCTCGCTGACCGGTACCACGGTCAGCCAGTACCGCGAGGACAACGAACTGATCGAGATTCTGTTGCGCGGCACCGCGCAGGAGCGTGGCGAGCTGGGCAACCTGGCCAGCCTGGCCTTGCCCACTGAAAATGGCCACAGCGTGGCGCTGTCACAGGTGGCGACCCTGGCCTATGGCTTCGAGGAAGGCATCATCTGGCACCGCAACCGCTTGCCGACGGTCACCGTGCGTGCCGATATCTACGACAAGCAGCAACCCGCGACCCTGGTGAAGCAGATCGAGCCGACGCTGCAGGGCATCCGGGCCAGCTTGCCGGAGGGTTACCTGCTGGAGGTGGGCGGCACGGTCGAGGATGCCGAGCGCGGGCAGAAGTCGGTAAACGCAGGTATGCCGTTGTTCATCGTGGTGGTGCTGAGCCTGTTGATGATCCAGCTGCGCAGTTTCTCGCGCACGGTCATGGTGTTTCTCACCGCGCCGCTTGGGTTGATCGGGGTAACCCTGTTCCTGCTGGTGTTCCGCCAGCCGTTCGGCTTCGTCGCCATGCTCGGCACGATTGCCCTGGCGGGGATGATCATGCGCAATTCGGTGATTCTGGTGGACCAGATAGAGCAGGACATCGCCGCCGGCCTTGGCCGTTGGCAAGCAATCATCGAGGCCACGGTGCGACGCTTCCGCCCCATTGTGCTGACTGCGCTGGCGGCCGTGTTGGCGATGATCCCGTTGTCGCGCAGTGTGTTCTACGGGCCGATGGCGGTGGCGATCATGGGGGGGCTGATCGTGGCTACCGCCTTGACCTTGCTGTTTCTGCCAGCGCTGTATGCGGCCTGGTTCAGGGTCAGGAAAAGCGACTAGGCTACATCGCTGCAGTTCGTGGTGACGAAGCGCTGCGGCGAAGGGGCTGCAAGGCAGCCCCGACACTTCAGAATCACAGTGCGCCAAACACCTTCTTGGCCAGGCTGGTGGCCGCCTGTGCAGGGTTCTGGCGGATGCTCTGCTCTTGTTTGCCGATCATCTCGAACAGGCCGTCCAGTGCTTTTTCCGTCACGTAGCTTTCAATATTGGGGTCGTTTTTTACCAGGCCCAGGCCTTTGGCCTGCGCAGCGAAGGCGTTGTATTGCTGGACCACACCCACCTGGTCGGTGGCTTGCTTGACGATGGGCAGGAACTTGGCACGGATCTGCTCGCGGCTGCTCTTGTTCAGGTACTGGGTGGCAGCGTCTTCACCGCCGCTGAGGATGCCCTTGGCGTCGGTCACGGTCATGTTCTTCACCGCGTTGACCAGAATTGCCTGCGCCTGTGGCACGGCGGCCTCGGCGGCCTTGTTCATGCTGGTTTCCAGGGCCTCGACCTGCTCGCCCTTGCCGAACATCTTCATGGCCTTGGCCGCCTTGCCCAGGTTGCCGGGCAGTTCGATGCGCACATCAGGGTTGTTGTTGAAACCGCCGGGTGCGCTGAGCTGCTTGACGGCCAACTGTGCCCCTTGGGTGAGCGCATCCTTGAGGCCGCCGGTGGCGTCTTTCTGGCTCAGGTCGGACAAAGACAGCGCCAGGGCGCTGGCCGACAGCAGCAGGCCGGCGCACAGGGTGGTTAGACGCAGTGGGGTACGCAACATAGGGGGCTTTCCTTACACAGAGAATGAATGTTCACAGCGCCGAGGTGCTCAAGCCGTCATCGCGGTGCAGTGCCACCTGGCGGATCGAAAGGCGCAGTTCGGCCGACAGCACGCGTTTGGCCACCGCTTCGGCCACGTCGCCCAGCTTGTCGTGATAGCCCAGTTTGCCTTGCCCATCGGCGCGCAGCACGCCTTGGGTGACGAGGGTCTGGATGAAATGGCGGAACAGCGTCTTGTCGAAAAACTCCGGCGCGTTCAGGCCATGCAGAATCGACAGCCGCTGGGCCATCATCACGCACAGGTCTTCCAGGGCTTCGGCGCTCAAACTGTGCTGGCCGCTGTTGAGCAGCAGCGAAGTGGCCATGTAGAAGCGCTGCAGGGTCTGGGTGATGCTGCGCGCCAGCAGGGTCAGCAAGACGAACTGTCGCGAGCTGGGCGACGGGCGTATGTACACGTCATTGTCCTGGCGCAGCAGGCCTTGCTCCACCAGCGCCGCAAGCCACTGGTCAATTGCCTCGTCCAACTGCTCAGGCGACCAGCGCAAGAACAGCTCGGCCTGCAGGTAGGGGTACAGCGCGTGCACATATTGGCCCAGCAGCTCGCGGCTCATCCGTGAGTTGCTGAGGAAGAAGCTTGCCAGCAGGGCCGGCAGGGCAAAAATATGCAGCACATTGTTGCGGTAATACGTCATCAGTACCGCGTTGCCCTCGTCCAGGTAAAGGATGCGGCCCAGTGCGTCCTTCTGCTCGGCCACCAGGTCCATGCCGCGCACGTGTTCGATCAGGGCCTGGCCATCGCCCTCGGGCAGCGTGGTATGGGGCGAGTAGGGCACTTTGCGCAGCAGTGCCAGGTACAGGTCGAGCACGCGAACCAGCGCCCGCTCGTCCAGCGCCAGGCGGCTGGTAGACAGCAGCGCCAGCGCCACCAGGTTGACCGGGTTGATGGCCGCCGCGCCGTTCAGGTGCCTGGCCACGGTTTCGCCCAGGCGGGTGGTGGTTTCGTTGAGCCAGGCCGGGCGGAACTGCGGCGCATGGTCCTGTTCACGCCAGCCGGGCTGCTGCTCATCCAGAAAACCTGCAAGCTTGATAGGTTCGCCGAAGTTGACCGATACCTGGCCGAAGCGCTGACGGAGTGCGCCGAACACCTTGAAGATGTCGAATATCGACTCTTTTTTCTTGCTGGCGCCGCGCAGTTCGCCCAGGTACGTGCGGCCCTCGAGCACGCGTTCATAGCCGATGTACACCGGGACGAACACGATCGGCGTACGGGATGACCGCAAAAAGCTGCGCAAGGTAATGGCCAGCATGCCGGTGCGGGGCTGCAGCATGCGCCCGGTGCGTGAGCGCCCGCCTTCGACGAAGTATTCCACCGGGAAGCCCTTGGTGTAGAGCGTATGCAGGTATTCGTTGAACACGGCGGTGTACAGCGGGTTGCCCTTGAACGTGCGGCGCATGAAGAACGCGCCCCCCCGGCGCAGCAGGTTGCCGACCACGGGCATGTTCAGGTTGATGCCCGCGGCGACGTGGGGCGGCGTCAGGCCGTTGCGGAACAGCAGATACGACAGCAGCAGGTAGTCGATGTGGCTGCGGTGGCAGGGCACGTAGATCACCTCATGACCCGGCGCGATGCCTTGCACCTGCTCGATATGGTTGACCTTGATGCCGTCGTAGATCTTGTGCCAGAACCAGCTGAGCACCACCTCAAGGAAGCGTATGGCGGTGTAGGTGTAGTCCGAGGCGATTTCATTGCCGTAACGCAGTGCCTGGGCTTCCGCCTTAGCCTGCGGGATGTTCTCGCGCTGGGCTTGCTCGGCGATCGCCTGGCGCACCAGGGGCGCATGGACCAGGCCTTTGACCAGGTTGCGCCGGTGCGAGATGTCCGGCCCGATGACGGCAGTGCGCAGGTTGCGAAAATGCACGCGCATCAGGCGCTGGGCCAGGCGTACGGTTCGCTCGTGGCCTTTGTTCTGCTCTACCAGTTCGCGCAGGTGGATGGGGGCGGAGAACTGCACCCGCGTCTTGCGCCCCAGAATCAGCACTGTCAGCAGCCGGCGCAGGCGCCCGGTCACGGCCCAGCTGTCGGCGAACAGCAGCTTCCACGGGCTCGACTCGCTGGCAGGTGTCTGACCCCAGAACACGCTGACGGGAATGATCTGCGCGTCCTCTTCAGGGTGCTGGCTGACTGCCGCGACCAGTCGCTCCAGCGTGGGGGGGGCGCCGCTTTTGTCATGGCGCCCGAGCCAGTCGGGTTCGGGGGTGAGGTAGAAGAACGCGGCGGGTTCATGCAGCCCGCCGACGGCCACCGGCAGTACGGGGCGTGGCAGCCCGGCCTTGGTGCATTCATGGTCCAGCACCACCAGGTCGGTCAATGCCGGAGAGGGCAGGGCATAGAACACCGGGCGGCTGCGGTCGAGCTTGAGGCTCAGGGACGACTGGTTGATGGTTTCGGAGCGCACCCACAGGTACAACAGGCGACGCAGGCCGCCGAAAATCAGGCGGCGCAGGGGGGAACGGGTCATGGGGTGTGTGCCCTGGGTGAAGGGTTCGAGGGGTATTCAGCCATTTAGTCTGCCGTATACGCGCAAGTTCAGCAAAAACCGCCGAACGGCGCCATGGTCATCAAAATTTTTTGTTCTGGGTCATAAAATCGGCCTGCCACTTGCAGGATATTCGCCCAAGCGGCGTCGACCCAGGCATGCGTTCATGGGTCGGCAAGGTGAAGTTCACAATAAAAATCCGGAGTAGTTCAGATGTCGTCTCGTGAGACTGGGAATGTAAAGTGGTTCAACGATGCCAAGGGTTACGGCTTCATTCAGCGCGAGGGGGGCGCGGATGTGTTTGTCCACTATCGGGCGATCCGCGGTGAGGGGCATCGTACCCTGGTCGAAGGGCAACGCGTGGAATACGCCTGCATCGAGGGCCAGAAAGGCTTGCAAGCCGAGGACGTGGTAGGCCTCTGAGCCACGCAATGCAGGGTTTGTGGCGCAAGCGGGCTTGCCGGTGTGACCGGCAGGCCAGGCTTCACGACAGGCATGATGCAGTCAGGTACGCCAGGTGATTTCTTCTTCACCGTCGGCACTGATGCGCACCCAGCGGTCGGCGTCTTCCTCGCCGTCTTCCTCTACCCAGCCGCCCGGTGCGCAGCGCACTTCCACGCCCAGCGCAGCGAAAGCAGCGCGGGCGCAGGCCACATCATCGGCCCACGGCGTCTGGTCGCTTTCCAGGTAAAGGCTGTTCCATTTCCCCACAGCTTTGGGTAACCAGGTGACCGGAATGTTACCGGCCTGGCATTTGAAGGTCTGGCCTTTCTGCTGCCAGTCACTGCAAGGGGCTATTGCCTGGGTCAGCCACTGGGCAAGCTGCTTGTGGTCGACGTCCGCGTCCCTCAGGTAGATCTCGATATCAGGTTGGCGCATGAAGGCTCCGGGTGTGCTCAGTCTTGGCGCACGAAATAGTCGTACCGCATGGACACTGTAACGTCGAATGGCGCGGGGTGCTCGATCACCTGCGCGCGTTTGTCGGCACTGGCGCGCCAGCCGTGTGGGGTCATGGCCAACAGGTCGGCGCGGGCCTGGGGGGCAACCAGGCTCAGGCGGAACTCCAGGGTTTCGCCATGGGCATGGGCCATACCAGGGGGCACCAGGCCAAGGTGCTTGTCGTCGGCATAGGGCCGCACTTCATCGTAAAGCGCCTGGCGCAGTTCCATCAGGTGGCCGCTGGTAGGGCCCACACGCATCAGGCCACCACCGGGGCTGAGTACGCGCCTTGCTTCGGCCCAGTCCAGCGGGCTGAACACGCTGGCCACGAACTGGCAGCTTTGGTCTGCCAGCGGCACCCGGGCCATGCTGGCGACCATCCAGGTGACGGCTGGGGCACGCCGGCACGCCCGCTTTACCGCTTCACGGGAGATATCCAGGGCGTAGCCCTGGGCATCCGGCAGCGCCTGGGCAAGCTGGGCCGTGTAGTAGCCCTCGCCACAGCCGATATCCAGCCAGGCGCCGGGTTGCCGCTCGCTGGCCAGCTCCGCCAAGCGTTTGGCGACCGGCGCATAGTGGCCGGCGTCGAGGAAGTTGCGACGGGCTTCGACCATGGCCTGGTTGTCACCCGGGTCACGGCTGTTCTTGTGCTGCACCGGCAGCAGGTTCAGGTAGCCTTGGCGGGCGCGGTCGAAGCGATGCCCGGCAGGGCATACCACGCCATTGTCCAGCTGGCTGAGCGGCGCCTGGCAGAGTGGGCAGGTGAGCATCAGGCCAGCAACCTTACCAGGGTGTGGTAATAGATCTCGGTCAGCAGGTCGAGGTCGCTGGCCAGGATTCGCTCGTCGACCTGGTGGATGGTCGCGTTGACCGGGCCGAGCTCCACCACCTGGGTGCCCATGGTGGCAATGAAACGGCCATCCGAGGTGCCGCCGCTGGTGGAGGGCACGGTGTCACGGCCGGTGACGCCCTTGATGCTGGCCGCCACGGCGTCGAGCAGCTCGCCTGGCTCAGTGAGGAACGGCAGCCCCGACAGTGCCCACTCCACCGACCAGTCCAACTGGTGCTTGTCGAGAATCGCCGCTACCCGCGCTTGCAGGCCTTCTACCGTGGATTCGGTGGAAAAACGGAAGTTGAACAGGGCGTGGAGTTCGCCCGGCACCACGTTGGTGGCACCAGTGCCGGAATTGAGGTTGGAGATCTGGAAGCTGGTGGGCGGGAAGAAGGCATTGCCCTCGTCCCAGTGCTCGGCGGCCAGCTCCGCCAGTGCCGGTGCGGCCAGGTGAATGGGGTTACGCGCCAGGTGTGGGTAGGCCACATGGCCTTGCTTGCCGCGCACGGTCAGCTTGGCACCAAGCGAGCCGCGCCGGCCGTTTTTCACCACGTCGCCCAGCAGGCGGGTGCTGGACGGCTCGCCGACGATGCACCAGTCCAGGCGCTCGTGGCGCGCCTGCAGGCGCTCGACCACCGCTTTGGTGCCGTGGTGGGCCGGGCCTTCTTCGTCGCTGGTGATCAGGAAGGCCACCTTGCCGCGGTGGTTCGGGTAGTCCTGCACGAAGCGTTCGCTGGCGATCACCATGCAGGCCAGGCTGCCCTTCATGTCGGCAGCACCCCGGCCGCAAAGCATGCCGTCAGCATCGATCAGTGCATCGAACGGTTCATGCTGCCACTGCTGCACCGGCCCGGTCGGCACCACGTCGGTATGGCCAGCGAAGCACAGCACCGGGCCTTCCTGGTTGCCGTGGGTGGCCCAGAAATTGTCGACGTCTTCGATGCGCATGGGCTCAAGGTGGAAACCCACGGCGCCCAGGCGGTGCATCATCTGCGCCTGGCAATCGGCGTCAACGGGGGTGACCGAGGGGCGCCGGATCAGGTCGCAGGCCAGTTGAAGGGTAGGCGAGAGGTCGGCGTGGGCCGTCATGGGTAACTCCGGGCAAGGCAAGGCGGGGGAAATCTGAGGGGCGTTATCTTATATCAAATGGTGTCAGCCTTCACTGCCCGATCGCCTCGGCCCGTCGTGACGACGAACTGCGGCGACCGGGCTGCAAAACAGCCCCAATCTCAACCTTCCTGCGCCTGCACGGCCTTCTCCTCAGGCTTGGGCAGCGACGAGAGAAACGCCATCACCAGCGCCGCCAGATACGGCAGCGACTGCACCAGCAACATCGCCACCCAGAAACGCATGTCCGAGCTTGGCAGCCCCTGCACCAGGTAAATGCCCAAGGCTGCGCCCCACAACAGCACCATGATGAACAGTTCCTCCCGTGCCTCGGAAATCGCCACCAGCAACCCATGGCTGTCGGCGTTCTTTGGCGTGCGGAAGAACGGCATGCTGCTGGTGAAGAAGCCATACAGCACCGCCTTGGCGATGGTGTGCGACAGCGCCAGCCCGGCCAGGGCAGCGGCAAAGGCGTCCTTGAGCTCAACCCCGACTGCGCGGCGATACAGGAAGATGATCTTGCCCACCTTGAAGAAGAACAGCGCCAGCGGCGGGATGGCGAAGATCATCAGCGGCGGGTCCACCCGGTGCGGCACGATGATCATGGCCGCCGACCACAGCAGCGCGCCGACGGTGAAGAAGATGTTCATGCCATCGGCGATCCAGGGCAGCCAGCCGGCCAAAAAGTGGTAGCGCTGGCCGCGTGTCAGTTCGCTGCCCTTGCCGCGCAGCAGGGCGCCCGCGTGGTGCTTGATGATCTGGATGGCCCCATAGGCCCAGCGGAAGCGCTGCTTCTTGAAGTCGATGAAGGTGTCGGGCATCAGGCCCTTGCCGTAGCTGTTATGGGCGTAGGCTGCCGAAAGGCCTTTTTCGAAGACCCGCAGGCCCAGTTCGGCGTCCTCGCAGATGCACCATTCGGCCCAGCCCAGTTCGTCCAGCACACTGCGCCGGGTCATGGTCATGGTGCCATGCTGGATGATGGCGTCCCGGTCGTTGCGGGTGACCATGCCAATGTGGAAAAAGCCTTTGTACTCGCTGTAGCACAGCTTCTTGAACGCGCTTTCGTGCTGGTCGCGGTAGTCCTGGGGTGATTGCACCACGGCAATCTTCGGGTCGGCGAAGTGCGGCACCATGTGCTTGAGCCAGTTGCTGTCCACGCAGTAGTCCGAGTCGATCACGGCAATCACTTCGGCGTCCTTGGCCGTGTGCGGAATCAGGTAGTTCAGGGCGCCGCCCTTGAAACCGGCAAGCGGTGCCACGTGGAAGAACCTGAAACGTTCGCCGAGCTTTTCACAGTGGGCTTTTAGCGGCTCCCACACAGCCGGGTCCTTGGTGTTGTTGTCGATCACCAGCACTTCGTAATCGGGGTAGTCCAGTGCGGCAAGGGCATCGAGGGTCTGTTTGACCATCTCTGGCGGTTCGTTGTAACACGGCACATGCACCGAGACCTTGGGCCGGTAGGGGCTGTCGCCCTGCACAGGGAGGAATTCGCGGCGGCGTTTGTGGATCCACACCGCCTCGGCCAGTTCGTGGGCTTCGGTAAGCAGCACGATGAACACGCCCAGCGCCCCGAGGGCCAGCAGCACGCCTACCGTCAAACTGAACCAGGTGCTGTATTGCTGGCTGTAGTCGTAGGCGATCCACACCAGCACCGACCCGCACAGGAAGGTGATGAAGGTGAGGAAGGTGCGCCCCCGCTGGCGCAAGGCAGAACCGTCGATGAACAGCACCATCAAGGCGATCAGTGCCAGCACCACCGAGGCCACCGCCAAGGCGCGCCACTGCGGGATCGCCACCACCGGGCCCTCGAAGTTGAATTTCTGCTGGCGCTCGGCGTTGAACACGCCCCAGTAGGCGCCTACCGACCCTTCGTCACTGGCTTTCCACGGCTGGTCGTAGGCCTCGATGACGAAGTAGTTGAAGCCTCGACGGTTGAGGGTGTTGACCAGGGTGCGCAGGTAGATCGCCTGGTCGGCCTGGGTGGCGTCAGCGCCACCGCGCATGCGGCCATTGCTGGGCCAGCCGACCTCTGACAGCAGCAGGGGTTTGCGTGGGAACTGGTGCTTGAGCTCACGGGCCCTGTCCAGCACGAATGCCACCGAGTCCTTCATGGGCACGAATTCCCAGTACGGCAGGATGTGCGCGGCAATCAGGTCGACATGCTTGGCCAGCTGCGGGTTCTGCTTCCAGATGTGCCACTGTTCACTGGTGGTCACCGGCACTTTAACGGCAGCGCGCACCCGGTCCAGGTACTTGATCAGGTTTTCCGGGGTGACCTCTTCGCGGAACAACGCCTCGTTGCCGACCACCACACGCACGACGCTGCGCGAGGTATTGGCCAGCTCAATGGCGGTGGCGATTTCCCGCTCGTTGCGCTCCAGGTCAGGGCTGATCCAGATGCCCAGGGTGACCCGCAGGCCGAACTCCTCGGCCAGCTTCGGGATATCGGCCTGGGTGCCTTCCACCGTGTAGATACGAATGCTGTCGGTCAGCTTGCTCAACTGCTCCAGGTCCTGGCGCATTTCGTTGTCGTCGGGGTACTGGCCTTTCTGCGGGCTCTCCCCCAGGCGGAACGGCGAGTAGGAGAAGCCGGAGATCTGCTCAGGCCACGCAGGCGCCGAAACGGGGCGGTTGATCAGCGCCCAGAAGCCGGTGAACAACGCGGCGATGGCCAGGACCACAACCAGGTTCAGGCCGAATTTACGTGAAGACATTGTCGTCCATATGTGTCGAGGTGATAGGACATTAAAGCAGGGTTGATAGGATCTTTCCTAACGGTGCAGGCTGAGGGCAGGCTCGCTTATACTGCACGCCGGTTTTTTGGGGGTTGAGCATGAGTACAGAGGATCCACGCTTCGCCGGTGTCGCCCGATTGTATGGCGACCAGGGGTTGCAACGCCTGCAGCAGGCCCACGTGGCGGTGGTGGGGGTTGGCGGCGTAGGCTCGTGGGTGGCCGAGGCGCTGGCACGCAGTGGCGTGGGCGAGCTTACCCTGTTCGACTTGGACGATGTCTGCGTCAGCAACACCAACCGCCAGGCCCATGCCCTGGAGGGGCAGGTAGGGCGGGCCAAGGTGGACGTCATGGCCGAGCGCCTGCGCGCGATCAACCCGGCGTGCAAGGTGCATGCGGTGGCCGATTTCGTCACCCGTGACACCATGGTGGAATACATCACCGAGCACCTGGATTGCGTGATCGACTGCATCGACAGCGTGATGGCCAAGGCGGCACTGATCGCCTGGTGCCGCCGCCGCAAGATCGCCGTGGTCACCACCGGTGGCGCGGGCGGGCAGATCGACCCAACCCAGGTGCAGATTGCCGACCTCAACAAGACCTTCAACGACCCGCTGGCCTCGCGGGTGCGCTCAACCCTGCGCCGCGATTACAACTTCTCGCGCAACGTCAGCCGCAATTACGGTGTGCCTTGTGTGTTTTCCAGCGAGCAGCTGCGTTATCCCAAAGGGGATGGCAGTGTGTGCCTGCAGAAAAGCTTCGTGGGTGAGGGCGTGCGGCTGGACTGCGCCGGTGGCTTTGGTGCGGTGATGATGGTGACAGCCACCTTCGGCATGGTGGCGGCGAGCAAGGCGGTGGAAAAGCTGGTAGCTGGCGCCCGCCGCCCCTCCGAGCGCCCAGCCCCGTAGGTGGCGATCAGCGGCCAGAGGCCAGTTCCGCCATCCGCTGCAGCACCGCATGCAGCCCGTTGCTGCGCGAGGGCGACAGCTGGCGCTCCAGCCCCAGCTGGCTGAACCAGTCGCGCAGGTCGAGCCCCGCCAGGTCTGCAACCGCCAGGCCTTGCACCCGCACC
Source organism: Pseudomonas sp. NBRC 111119 (assembly GCF_001320125.1). Lineage (NCBI taxonomy): Bacteria > Pseudomonadati > Pseudomonadota > Gammaproteobacteria > Pseudomonadales > Pseudomonadaceae > Pseudomonas > Pseudomonas sp. NBRC 111119. The sequence continues at coordinate 79,007 of NZ_BCAV01000022.1, read as the reverse complement.
AGAAGCAAGGCCAGCAGGCCTCGCAACAGGCGGGCATCACTGCTGGCCTTGAACCGCCAACGCCCATCCACCTGCTCTGCCACCAGCCACACCAGGCTTTCGCACCCATGCACCCGGTTGGCTTCGGTCTTGTCGGCGGCTGTCAAAGGCTCCAGCCGGTCGCCCCATTGCATCAGCAAGCGGGCCCGCTGCTCCCAGCCCTTGCCCTGGGCAAACGTATCCAGCGCCTGCTGCGCCTGCTCCGGCAAGCTCATCGAAGCAGCTCCAGTGCCTGATCCAGCGCGCTGAAGAACCGCTGCAGATCGTCACCGTCGTTGTACATCCCCAAGGAAACACGGATGGCACCGTCCAGCCCAAGCCCGTTGAGCAGGGGCATCGCACAGTGGTGGCCGGCCCGTACGGCGATACCCTGCTCGGTCAGCAGGTGGGCGATGTCAGCGTGGTGGACGCCTTCCACCACGAAGCTGGCCAGTGCCGTGTCGGGCGCACCCACCAACCGTATGCCATCGCGCTCGGCCAGGCCGCGCAGCAGATGCTGGTGCAAGGTGGCCTCGTGGGCGCTGATCGCCGAAGCGTCCAGGCTACCCAGGTAGCCGAGGGTTGCACCAAGGCCGATCACCCCGGCGATAGGCGGCGTACCGGCCTCCAGCCCCAGCGGTGCAGGGCGGAAGCTGGCGCTTTGATAGTCGGCCACTTGCACCATTTCACCGCCAAACTGCCAATGCCTCAGCAGGGGTAGCGCTTGGCTGCGCCCGTACAGCACCCCGACGCCATCGGGGCCGTAGAGCTTGTGGCTGGAGAACACGTAGAAGTCGCACCCCAACTGCTGCACATCCTGCTGGCCATGCACCACGCCCTGGGCACCGTCCACCACCGTTATCGCGCCCTGCGCACGGGCATGGGCCAACAGCGCTTGCAGCGGCTGCCAGGTGCCCAGCACGTTGGACAACTGGCTGACAGCCAGCACGCGGGTGCGCGGGCCGATCAGTTGCAGCGCCTGCTCCAGGTCGATATGACCACTCGCATCCACCGGCAGTACCACCAGGCGCAGGTTGCGGCGTTGGGCCAACTGCTGCCAGGGCAGCAGGTTGGCATGATGTTCAAGGGCACTGATGGCGATTTCTTCGCCCGCCTCAAGGCGATGCGCCAGGCCATATGCCAGCAGGTTGAGCGCTGATGTCGCACCGTGCGTGAACACAATCTGGCTGGCCTGCTCGGCATTGAGCCAGGCCGCCACCTTGTTGCGGCTGGTCTCGAACGCCTGGGTTGCCAAGGCACCGGGCAGGTGCTGGGCCCGGTGCACATTGGCCGCACCGTTGCCGTAATAGTGGGCCAGGGCATCTAGTAGCGCCTGGGGCTTTTGGGCGGTTGCGGCGCTGTCCAGGTAAGTCTGGTGCTGGCGTTGCAGAGCGGCGATGGCGGGGAAATCGGCACGCCAGGGGGAGGGCTGGAGCATGTTCGCGGGGCCTGGAATGAAAATCGGGTCTGGCGCATGTGCACCAGACCCGATCTTAACACTTCAAACCTTGTCAGGTTTTCAGTTGTGCGCGTGCAGCGCCTCGTTCAGCTCGATGGCCGACTTGTGGGTCTTGCATTCCACTGCACCGTTGAGCGAGTTGCGACGGAACAGGAGGTCGGTCTGCCCGGCCAGGTCGCGGGCCTTGACCACTTTGACCAGCTCGTTGTTCTCGTCCAGCAGGTTCACCTTGGTACCTGCGGTGATGTAGAGGCCGGCTTCGACGGTGTTGCGGTCGCCGAGCGGAATGCCGATACCCGCGTTGGCGCCGATCAGGCAGCCTTCGCCTACCTTGATGACGATGTTGCCGCCACCCGACAGCGTGCCCATGGTCGAGCAACCGCCGCCCAGGTCTGAGCCCTTGCCAACGAACACCCCCGCCGAGACGCGGCCTTCGATCATGCCCGGGCCTTCGGTACCCGCGTTAAAGTTGACGAAGCCTTCGTGCATGATGGTGGTACTTTCACCGATGTAGGCGCCCAGGCGCACTCGGGCGGTGTCGGCGATGCGCACGCCGGCAGGTACCACGTAGTCGGTCATTTTCGGGAACTTGTCTACCGAAAACACTTCCAGCAGCTCACCCTTCAGGCGCGCTTCCAGTTGCAGCTCGGCCAGCTCGGCCAAGTCGACTGCGCCCAGGTTGGTCCAAGCCACGTTCGGCAGCAGTGGGAAGATACCCGCCAGGCTCACGCCGTGGGGTTTGACCAGGCGGTGCGACAGCAGGTGCAGCTTGAGGTATGCCTCAGGCGTGGAGGCCAGGGCGGCGTCTTCGGCCAGCAGCGTGGCGACCAGCGGCTTGTGGCTCTCGGCCAGGCGGGTCAGCAGTGCCGCTTGGGCTGCGTCCACGCCCCGTACGGCTTCGGCCAGTTGTGCGGCCTGGGCATTGCTGAAGGCGATTGCCTGGTTGCCGCCTTCATAGCCCAGTACCGGGGCGATAGCTGCGACCAGTTCAGCGCTCGGGTTGAGCAGGGGTTGTGCGTAGAACACTTCCAGCCAGGCGCCCTGGCGGTTCTGGGAGCCGACACCGAAGGCCAGGCTGAACAGAGTATTGGACATGGAATTACCTCGTGCGAAATAGGGGGTGGTCAGGCCAGGGCCGCTGCGTAAAGGTCGGGCTTGAAGCCCACCAGCGTACGCGCGCCAAGGTCCAGCACCGGGCGTTTGATCATCGACGGCTGGGCCAGCATCAACTCGACGGCCTTGGCCTGGTCGAGGTCTGCCTTGCTGGCGTCATCCAGCTTGCGGAAGGTGGTGCCGGCACGGTTGAGGATGACTTCCCAGCCGTGTTCGCCACACCAGCGGTTCAGGCTGTCACGGTCGATACCTTGGGTCTTGTAGTCATGGAATTCGTAGACGATGCCCTGGTCGTCGAGCCAGGTTCGTGCTTTTTTCATGGTGTCGCAGGCTTTGATGCCGTAGAGCGTGTAGGTCATTGTGCACATTGGGGTCACAGGCTACCCCAACCTCTCCGTTTATCATGTTAACCACGGGATTATGCGGGAACGGTTCTACAAGTGCCACGGGTGGGAACGTGATGGGCTGGGCAGCGCTGGCTGCACCCGCTGTAATCCTGGGGAACGAATCGACCCTGCTGTCACCGAAGCATCATCATGTTACATATTCAATAGTCTTTTACGACCATGGTGCAGCGGTTTTGCCATTCAGGGCACCGCTAACATATTGTTTCAAAGGCGATGTTTCGCCTTTTGTCGTCGTTACTGTTCAAAAGGAAACCCGAACGGATGCAGTCCGCTTATACCGTCCTCATTCTGCTGACACTGGTCAGTGTGTCGAAGCTGGTCGGCCGCATGGTTCCACTCCCCCTGCCACTGGTGCAGATCGCGGCCGGTGCCTTGCTGGCCTGGCCCACCCTTGGGCTACACGTGGCGCTGGACCCAGAACTGTTCCTGTTCCTGTTCTTGCCGCCGCTGCTGTTCGCCGATGGCTGGCGCATCCCCAAGCGTGAACTGTGGCGCATGCGCGGGCCGGTGGTAGCGCTGGCCGTCGGGCTGGTGTTGTTCACCGTGGTCGGGGCGGGTTACTTCATCCACTGGCTGCTGCCGAGTATCCCGCTGGCAGTAGCGTTCGCCCTGGCGGCGGTGCTTTCGCCGACCGACGCCGTGGCTGTTTCGGCCATCACCCAGGACCGTTTGCCCACGCCGTTGATGCACATGTTGCAGGGCGAGGCGCTGATGAACGATGCCTCAGGGCTGGTGACCTTCAAGTTCGCCCTGGCAGCGGCGATTACCGGTGTGTTCTCGCTGGCAGACGCCAGCTTCAGCTTCGTACTGGTGGCCTTGGGCGGGCTGGCAGTGGGGGTGGCCCTCAGCTGGCTGGTAGGCCGCTTGCGCGCCTGGATGATCGCCCGTGGCTGGGACGACCCTGCCACCCATGTGGTGTTCATGCTGCTGTTGCCTTTCGCGGCCTACGTTCTGGCAGAGCGCCTGGGGGTATCGGGTATCCTGTCGGCTGTGGCGGCAGGCATGATGCAGAGCTGGCTGGACCTGCTGCCTCGCCAAACCAGCACCCGCCTGCTCAACCGCAGCGTCTGGTCGCTGCTGGAATTCGCCTTCAACGGCCTGATTTTCCTGCTGCTGGGCCTGCAATTACCGGACATCATAAAGGCGGTGGTCAGCCACGAAGCCACGTTGTGGCCGACCCTGGCCTGGCGCTGCCTGGACGTGGTGGCGATCTTTGCCGCGCTGATCCTGCTGCGGTTCATCTGGGTGCAGAGTATCTGGCGCGCGATCGGCGTTATCCGCCACTGGCGTGGCAAGCCGGCGCTGGTGCTGATGCCCACCGCGCGGTCCTGCTGGCTGCTGACGGTGGGCGGCGTGCGGGGTGCGGTGACGCTGGCCGGCGTCATGTCCATTCCGCTGCTGATTGGGGCGGGCAAGGCATTCCCTGAGCGGGACCTGCTGATCTTCATTGCCGCGGGTGTCATTTTGCTGTCACTGATCAGCGCCTGCATCGCCCTCCCTTTGTTGCTGCGCGGCGTGACCAAGAGCCCGGACGAGCGTTTGCATCAGGAGGTGCAGGAGGCCTGGCGGCGCACCGCCGAGGCCGCGATCCACGCCCTGGAAGCAGAAGAGGTCATTGACAGCAGTGCACCCCAGGACGCCGCCCAGGCCACCTTGGCGACGGAGCTCAAGGCCCGGCTGATGGCCGAGTACCGTGATGAGCTGGACAGCTACAACGACAGCGCCGAAGCCAAGGCGCTGGCCGAGCAGATGGATCAGCTGGAGCGGCGGTTGCGCTTGCGCGCACTGCGCGCCCAGCGGCTTGAACTGTATAGCCTGCATCGCCAGCACCTGGTAGGTGATGAGGTCGTGCGCCAGGTGCTGGGGGAACTCGACATGAGCGAGGCGAACCTGGGGCACGTTCGATAGGCGTAAGGGTTAGTGTGGGTAGGCTTCACGCATGAATGAAAGGTCCTTTTCAGTCAGTTCGGCGTTGATGCCCACCTGCCAGCCGTTGGTGGTCAGGAAGGGTTCTACCGGGTAGTGCATCACCGAGTGTGGATCGTAGCCAATGTTGACGAGGTCGGCGGACGGGCGTTTGTCGAACACCTGCTTGCGAACTTCTTCTTCGCTTGCCCCGCCCAGCTCTGTGGCGTAGTACTGCATGGCCCGGTCATTCCATGGGATGTCCGCTTCAGGGTGCTGATGTTCGTGGTCCAGGCCGAAGATATGGCCGAATTCGTGCAGCACCGTGAAATCAAACAGCTCGTCACCAGGTTGGAAGCACAGCATCAGGTTGGGCGAGCCACTTGCAAGGATGTTCGTGCCCAGGTGCGTACCGTTCAGGTAAGCCTCGGGGGCACAGCAAACCCTGATCTCGGCGCTCTGGTCGTTATCTTCGACCCGCTCCATGAGCAGGTTGGCGCCCGACAGGTCGATCCAGGAACGGCCCAGCTCGTAGATGCGGGCCTTTAGCGCTTCGCTGCCCTTGCTAACGAACGAGACCTTGAGCAGGCGCCCTGGCTTCCACAGTTTGCCGGTGGGGCCCATGGAGCGGGTACGCATACCGCTGGGTGGCCCATTGCGCGGGTTCTCCGTCAAGGCCAGCTGGCGCGCTTTATACGGGTTGACTGAGTCCAGGCGTAGGGGGAGTTTGGCTGTAATCATGGTGACTCCAGAGAGTAGTGGAGTCACCATGGTGCGGGTGGCCGAGCGGGTATCAGCGGTAACTATCTATCCCGACACGCGGGCAGGCCTTTTATCTGGCAAGGTGCTTGTCAGCTCCCAAGGAAAGCCCGAATCCGCTCTGCCGCCTCGATGCATTCTGCCAGCGGCGCTACCAGCGCCATGCGTACACGCCCTGCGCCCGGGTTTACGCCATGTACCTCGCGGGACAGGTACGAACCCGGTACCACCGTCACATGCTGGGACGCAAACAGGTCGCGGGTGAACGCGGCATCATCACCGGGCACCTTTGCCCACAGGTAGAAGCTGCCATCGGGGCGTTGCACGTCCATGACCGGCTGAAGAATCTCCAGCACAGCGTCGTACTTGGCCCGGTATTGGTCGCGGTTGGCCCGCACATGAGCTTCGTCCTGCCAGGCGGCGATGCTGGCCATCTGGGTTTGTACCGGCATGGCGCAGCCGTGATAAGTGCGATACAGCAGGAAGGGCTTGATGATATCGGCATCGCCCGCGACAAAGCCTGAACGCAGGCCCGGCAGGTTGGAGCGCTTGGACAGGCTGTGGAACACCACGCAGCGCTTGAAGTCGCTGCGCCCCAGTTCGGCACAGGCGGTCAGCAGCCCAGGGGGTGGCGCCTCTTCGTCGAAGTACAGCTCGCTGTAACACTCGTCGGCGGCAATTACGAAGTCGTGTTCGTCAGCCAGCGCGATCAGCTTTTTCAGGGTGTCGATGGGCACCAGGGCGCCGGTTGGGTTGCCTGGGGAGCACAGGAACAGCACCTGGCAGCGCTGCCAGACCTCTGCCGGCACGGCATCGAAATCGGGGTTGAAACCGTTGTCTTCCAGGCATGGCAGGTAATGCGGGGTCGCGCCGGCGAGCAGGGCGGCACCTTCGTAGATTTGATAGAACGGGTTGGGGCTGACCACCAAACCGTCATCGCTGCGGTTCACCACTGCCTGGGTGAAAGCGAACAACGCTTCGCGGGTGCCATTGACCGGCAGGATGTGGCGGTCGGCATCCAGCCAACCGGCTGGCACGCCAAAGCGCTGCTCGCACCATTGGCCGATCGCCTGGCGCAAGGCGGGCAGGCCCAGGGTGCTGGGGTACACCGCCAGCTTGTCGAAGTTGTCTGCCATCGCCTGGGCCACGAACGCCGGCGAGGTGTGCTTGGGTTCGCCGATCGACAGGGCGATTGCACGTTTGTCCGCCGCAGGTGAAACGCTGGCCAGCAGGGCGCGAAGCTTTTCGAAGGGGTAGGGCTGGAGCTGGGTCAAGGCATGGTTCATTGGCGCAAGGTCTCGTCAATCATCTGGTCGTCAAAAAGTCACGCGTGCAGGGGGTGTGCTGGCTTGGCCGGCTTGCAACTGCTGCACGATGGCCTCCTGCAGGCGGCTGCACAGCTGTGGGTCGGACAATGGCTGGTTGTCGGCATCGGTGATGAAGAACACGTCTTCCACCCGTTCGCCCAGCGTGGCGATCTTGGCGTTTTGCAGCGACAGGTCGAACTCGAGGAAAATGCGCCCCAGCCGGGCCAGCAGCCCCGGGCGGTCGGGGGCGGTGATCTCAAGGATGGTGACTGGCCGCTGGGCATCGTTGAGGATGGTCACAAGGGGCGGGAAATCGAAGTGCTTGAGCTGGCGCGGCACCCGGCGCTGGATGATGGTCGGGTAGTCTTCCGGGTTGCGCAGCGCCTCGGTGAGGCCATCGCGAATCTGCCGGACCCGCTGTGGGTTGTCGCCGATCGCGCCGCCGTCGTTGTCCAGCACGATATAGGTGTCGAGGGTGAACTGGCTGCTGGAGGTGATGATGCGCGCATCATGAATGTTCAGGTTCAACTGCGACATCGCCGCCACGGTCACCGCGAAGAAGTCGTGTTGGTCGGGGGCGTAGATGAAAATCTGCGTGCCACCCTCGAATTCGCGTTGGGTGGTTTCCTTGATCAGCACCAGTGGCCCGCCGTCAGCAGGCTGCTGCAGGATCGCATCGCTGTGCCAGGCAACGTCGGCTGCATTGTGCTTGAGGAAGTAGTCATCGCCCAACTGCGACCACAGCTGCTCGACGTCGTCCGGGTCGATACCCTGGCGCACCAGGATATCCAGGGCAGCGGACTGGGTCTGGCGGATTTGCTCTTCACGGTCCAGCGGGTTTTCCAGGCCGCGGCGCAAGGCACGCTTGGTTTCGGTGTACAACTGGCGCAGCAAGCTGGCCCGCCACGAGTTCCACAGGCTGGGGTTAGTGGCGTTGATATCGGCCACGGTCAGCACATACAGGTAGTCCAAGCGCGTTTCGTCGCCCACGTGCAGGGCGAAATCGTGGATCACCTGCGGGTCTGACAGGTCCTTGCGCTGGGCCGTGGTGGACATGACCAAGTGGTTCTGCACCAGCCAGACGATCAGCCGGCTGTCCCAGGCGGGCAATTGATGGCGCTCGCAGAACGCCTGGGCATCCACTGCGCCCAGCTCGGAATGGTCACCCTGGCGACCCTTGCCGATATCGTGATAAAGACCGGCCAGGTAAATGAGCTCAGGCTTGGGCAGGCGCCCCATGAGCTTGCTGGCCAGCGGGAATTTCTCGGACACCGGCGTGTACTGCAGTTTACGCAGGTGCTTGATGAGGTTGAGCGTGTGGGCGTCGACCGTATAGATGTGGAACAGGTCGTGCTGCATCTGCCCGACGATCAGGCCGAACTCCGGCAGGTAGCGCCCGAGGATGCCGTAGCGGTTCATGCGCCGTAGGTTGCGGTGGATACCGATTTCACACTTGAACAGCTCGATGAACAGGCTGGTGTTGCGGATATCGGTACGGAAACTCTGGTCGATCAGGTGCCGGTGCTCGCGCAGCAGCCGCACGGTGTCTGCCCGCACGCCTTTGATCTCGGGGTGCTGGGCCATTAACACGAACATTTCCAGCATGGCGAACGGGGTACGCCGGAACACATTGGGGCGCACGGCCTCGATGTAGCCGTCATGCAGGCGGAACCGCGCATTCAGCGGCTGGGTGGTACCACTGTCGTCATCGGCCAGGATCACTTCTTCGAAGTGCTGGATGATCAGGTCACACAGCTGGCTGATGCTCATCACCACCCGGTAGTACTGCTGCATGAACTGCTCGATGGCGCGCTTCGGGTTGTCATCGCTGTAGCCCAGCAGGGCGGCGATGCTGCGCTGATGGTCAAACAGCAGGCGGTCTTCGGCGCGGCCGGCCAGCATGTGCAGGGCGTAACGCACCCGCCACAGGAAGTCCTGGGACGAGGCCAGAAGCTCGTTTTCGCTTTCCAGCAGAAACCCTTCGCCGGCCAGGGCGTGCAGGTTGAGTGTGCCGTACTGGCGGCGTGCTACCCACAGCACCGTCTGGATGTCACGAAGGCCCCCGGGCGAACCCTTGACGTTGGGCTCCAGGTTGTACTCGGTGTCGTTGTACTTGTGGTGGCGCGCCTGGAGTTCGGCGCGCTTGGCCAGGAAGAACTCCCGGCTGGGCCACATGTGCGCGGTGCTGGTGACCTCGAGCATGCGCTGGCGCAAGGCCTCGGGGCCGGTGATGGTGCGGCTTTCCATCAGGTTGGTGATGACCGTAAGGTCGGCACGGGCCTGTTCGGCGCACTCATCGACAGTGCGCACGCTCTGGCCCACTTCCAGGCCGATGTCCCACAGCAGCGTGAGAAACCGCTCAATGGCATCGCGGTACTGTTCATGTTCTGCCGCGCCCAGCAATATCAGCAGGTCGATATCCGAATGCGGGTGCAGTTCGCCGCGGCCGTAACCGCCTACGGCGACCAGTGCGATGCCGCTGTGGTCACCCCAGTCGAACTGGTTCCAGGCCTGTTGCAGCACGTTGTCCACCAGCCAGGCGCGTGCTTCGATCAGCGGGCGAATGGCGCTGCCGGCGCGAAAACGCTTGTCCAGCACCTCGCCGGCCTGGCGAATGGCCTTCTTGAAGGCAGCCACAGGGCTGGCCTTCAGGGCAAGTTCTGCCTGGAACTGGCCGCGGTCGAACAGTTCGGGGTCCACCTGTGGCATCGGGTCACGCTCCTGTGGTGTGGGCTGTGCCTGTTCAGGCCGAGATGCGCGCGATGGTGTCGTCCTTGCGCAGGGTGAAGATTTCGTAGCCCGTGGCGGTGACCACCAGGGTGTGTTCCCACTGCGCCGAAAGCTTGCGGTCCTTGGTGATGGCGGTCCAGCCGTCGCCCAGTACCTTGGTGTCGGCCTTGCCCTGGTTGATCATCGGCTCGATGGTGAAGGTCATGCCTTCTTTAAGCTCCATGCCCGTGCCGGCACGGCCGTAGTGCAGAATCTGCGGCTCTTCGTGGAACACCTTGCCGATGCCGTGGCCGCAGAACTCGCGCACCACGGAAAAACCATTCTTTTCAGCGTGCTTCTGGATCACTTCGCCGATATCGCCCAGGCGGCAGCCTGGCTTCACCAGTTCGATGGCCTTGTACAGGCATTCCTGGGTGACGCGTGACAGCCGTTCGGCCCACTGCGGCACGTTACCCACATGGAACATGCGGCTGGTGTCGCCGTGGTAGCCGTCCTTGATCACGGTGATGTCGATGTTCAGCGTGTCACCGTCCTTGAGTGGTTTGTCGTTGGGGATACCATGACAGACCACGTGGTTGATGGAGGTGCAGATCGACTTGGGGTAGCCCTTGTAGTTGAGCGGCGCCGGGATGGCCTGCTGCACGTTGACGATGTAGTCGTGGCACAGGCGGTCGAGGGTTTCGGTGGTGACGCCGGGCTTGACGTGCTCTTCGATCATTTCCAGCACCTCGGCAGCCAGACGGCCGGCGATGCGCATCTTCTCGATGTCTTCTGCAGTCTTGATGGTGACGGTCATTACAGGCTCTCTTCACTGCGCCGCACGCGGCGCGCTAAAACAGGAAAGGCGTCATTCTAACAGAGCTGCGGGGTTCAGGCTGTTTCAGTCATGGCAGGGCGCCTGCAGCGCGGGGGCAGTTTTCAGGTTCCGTTTGCCCGCGCACTGTGGTATAACATGCGCCGCTTTCGGGCCCAGGCCCGTCTGCACACAAACCCACACACGTGTCGACACGATGGCCTGGGTGCCCCGAGTTGCAGAACTCGCGGGTTGGTCATTGGGATACGTGGAGGCCCAACCCGACTTATCAAGGAACTATCATGTCCCAAGTCAACATGCGCGATATGCTGAAGGCCGGTGTGCACTTCGGCCACCAGACCCGTTACTGGAACCCGAAAATGGGCAAGTACATTTTCGGCGCGCGCAACAAGATCCACATCGTCAACCTGGAAAAAACCCTGCCGATGTTCAACGACGCACTGTCGTTCGTTGAGCGCCTGGCCCAGGGCAAGAACAAGATCCTGTTCGTCGGCACCAAGCGTTCCGCCGGCAAGATCGTCGCCGAGCAAGCTGCTCGTTGCGGTTCGCCGTACGTTGACCACCGTTGGTTGGGCGGCATGCTGACCAACTACAAGACCATCCGCGCTTCGATCAAGCGTCTGCGCGACCTGGAAACCCAGGCCGATGACGGCACCTTCGCCAAGCTGACCAAGAAAGAAGCCCTGATGCGCTCCCGCGATCTGGAAAAACTGGACCGCAGCCTGGGTGGCATCAAGGACATGGGTGGTCTGCCTGACGCTCTGTTCGTCATCGACGTTGATCACGAGCGCATCGCGATCACCGAAGCCAACAAACTGGGTATTCCGGTTATCGGCGTTGTCGATACCAACAGCAGCCCGGAAGGTGTTGACTACATCATCCCAGGTAACGATGACGCCATTCGCGCTATCGAGCTGTACATGACTTCCATGGCTGACGCTGTGATCCGTGGCCGCAACAACGTTGCTGGCGGCACCGAAGTCTACGCTGAAGAAGCGGCTGCACCGGCTGCCGAGTAATAGACGCTAGCGTCGACTTGGCACGCAAAAAGGGGGCTCTGCCCCCTTTTTGCCACCTTGAAATCCTGCTGTCAGCGATGGCCCCGCATTATGGGCCGGCTGAACACAACAGCGGATTCGCAGAATTGAACGCCCGTGAGCAACGGGTGGAATGGTTGAAAAACTTTCCAAGAGGATTTTGAAATGGCAGCAATTACTGCAGCGCTGGTAAAAGAACTGCGCGAGCGTACCGGCGAAGGCATGATGGATTGCAAGAAGGCCCTGGAAAAGGCCGACGGCGACATCGAAAAAGCCATTGACGACATGCGTGCCTCCGGCGCCATCAAGGCCGCCAAGAAGGCTGGCAACGTGGCTGCTGAAGGCGCTATCGCTGTCAAGACCGACGGCAAAGCCGCCGTTCTGCTGGAAGTGAACTCGCAGACCGACTTCCTGGCCCTGCAAGACGACTTCAAGAACTTCGTGGCCGAAAGCCTGGAAGAAGCCTTCGCCCAGAAGCTGACCGATGCAGCCCCGCTGATCGCCTCGCGTGAAGCTGCCCGTGAAGCCCTGGTCGCCAAGTGCGGCGAAAACGTCAACATCCGCCGCCTGGTGCGTGTTGAAGGTGACGTGGTAGGTGCCTACCTGCACGGCAACAAGATTGGCGCCGTTGTTGTTCTGCAAGGCGGTGACGTCGAGCTGGCCAAGAACATCGCCATGCACGTTGCAGCCTCGAACCCTGAGTTCCTGGACTCGTCGGAAATCTCCGCCGAAGCCATCGAGCGCGAGAAGGGCGTGTTCCTGCAGCTGAACGCCGACAAGATCGCCGGCAAGCCGGAAAACATCGTTGAGAACATGATCAACGGCCGTATTTCCAAGTTCAAGGCTGAAGCCTCGCTGAAAGAGCAGGCCTTCGTCATGGATCCAGAAGTCAAAGTGGGCGCCCTGGCTAAAAAGGCCGGTGCAGAAATCGTTTCCTTCACCTACTTCAAGGTCGGCGAAGGTATCGAGAAGCCGGTTGACGACTTCGCTGCCGAAGTTGCTGCTCAAGTAGCTGCTGCCAAGCAGTAAGACAGCCCCGTCTGTCGCCCCGAAGAGGCTGCCCGCTCACGCGCGCAGCCTCTTTGTCAAAACGGCGAGGGGTTCATCGAACCCTGCCGCCGCTGGCACCTACCCGGTGCCACGCTACAGTTAGCAGGCTGCAAACAGCCCGCACGAATTTTCTACAGTACGCCGCAGGAGAGACTCGCAATGGCTCAGCAGGTGAGTGGTCGCCAACCTCGCTATAAACGCATTTTGCTCAAACTTAGCGGCGAGGCCCTGATGGGCTCGGAAGACTTCGGGATCGACCCGAAGGTGCTCGATCGCATGGCCCTTGAAGTAGGCCAGCTGGTTGGGATTGGTGTTCAGGTGGGCCTGGTCATCGGCGGTGGCAACCTGTTCCGCGGCGCCGCACTGAGCGCTGCCGGCATGGATCGCGTAACCGGCGACCACATGGGCATGCTGGCCACGGTGATGAACGCCCTGGCGATGCGCGATGCCCTGGAGCGTTCGAATATCCCGGCGCTGGTCATGTCGGCCATTTCCATGGTGGGTGTCACCGACCACTACGACCGCCGCAAAGCTATCCGTCACCTCAACTCCGGGGATGTGGTAATTTTCTCCGCCGGTACCGGCAACCCGTTCTTCACCACCGACTCCGCAGCCTGTCTGCGCGCCATCGAAATCGATGCCGACGTGGTGCTGAAGGCGACCAAGGTCGATGGTGTGTACACTGCTGACCCATTCAAGGACCCGCATGCCGAGAAGTTCGATCGCCTGACCTATGACGAGGTTCTGGATCGCAAGCTGGGTGTGATGGACCTGACCGCAATCTGCCTGTGCCGTGACCACAAGATGCCATTGCGGGTATTCAACATGAACAAGCCTGGCGCCCTGCTGAATATCGTGGTGGGCGGCGCTGAAGGCACTTTGATCGAGGAAGGCCAAGCATGATCAACGACATCAAGAAAGACGCTCAGGACCGCATGGGCAAGTCCCTGGAGGCCCTGGCTCGCAACCTGGCGGCCATCCGCACCGGTCGCGCCCACCCAAGCATCCTGGACAGCGTCAAGGTGCCTGCCTGGGGTAGCGAGATGCCGCTGAACCAGGTTGCTGCAATCAGCGTCGAAGACGCCCGCACCTTGAAGATCGTCGCTCATGACAAGAACCTGAGCGCGGCTATCGAGAAGGCTATCCTTACCTCGGACCTGGGCCTGAACCCGTCGAGCGCTGGCACCACCATCCGTGTGCCGATGCCTGCCCTGACCGAAGAAACCCGCAAAGGCTATACCAAGCAGGCCAGCGGCGTGGCCGAGGATGCCAAGGTAGCTGTGCGTAACGTGCGCCGCGATGCCCTGGCAGACCTGAAAAAGCTGACCAAGGACAAGGAAATCAGCGAGGACGAAGAGCGTCGCGCGGCCGATGAAATCCAGAAGCTGACCGACAAGTTCGTTGCTGAAGTTGATGCTGCGTTCAAGGCCAAGGAAAAGGACCTGATGGCCGTCTGAGGCCAGGTTTTTTTTGATGGAAAAGACCAAGCCAGCGGTACCGTCTTCGGTGCCGCGTCACGTCGCGATCATCATGGACGGCAACAACCGCTGGGCGAAACGCCGCCTGTTGCCGGGGGTTGCCGGCCACAAGGCCGGAGTGGACGCCGTTCGTGCGGTCATCGAAGTGTGCGCCGAGGCGGGTGTCGAGGTGCTCACGCTGTTCGCCTTCTCCAGCGAAAACTGGCAGCGGCCGGCCGAGGAGGTCGGTGCCCTCATGGAGCTGTTCTTCTCGGCGTTGCGCCGGGAGGCCCGGCGGCTGAACGAGAACAACATCAGCCTGCGCATCATTGGCGACCGCTCGCGGTTCCACCCTGAGCTGCAGGCCGCCATGCGCGAGGCCGAGGCACTGACTGCCGGTAACAACCGTTTTATCCTGCAGATCGCGGCCAACTATGGCGGGCAATGGGATATCGCCCAGGCGGCCCAGCGGCTTGCGCGGGAGGTGCAGGCCGGGCATCTGCGCCCTGACGACATCACCCCGGGCCTGCTGCAAACGTGCCTGTCCACGGGCGATCTGCCGTTGCCCGACTTGTGCATCCGCACGGGTGGCGAGCACCGCATCAGCAATTTCCTGCTTTGGCAGCTGGCCTACGCCGAGCTGTATTTCTCCGACCTTTTCTGGCCGGACTTCAAACACGAGGCCATGCGTAAGGCATTGGCCGATTTCGCTTCGCGCCAGCGCCGCTTTGGTAAGACCAGCGAGCAGGTCGAGGCTGGAGCTCGTGCTTAATGCTTAAACAACGCATCATTACCGCGCTGATCCTGTTGCCGATAGCGCTGGGTGGGTTCTTCCTGCTCGAAGGGGGCGACTTCGCCCTGTTCATCGGCCTGGTGGTAACGCTCGGTGCGTGGGAGTGGGCGCGCCTGGCCGGGCTGATGGCCCAGCCCCTGCGTATCGCCTATGCCCTGGTGGTTGCCGGGGCGCTGATGCTGCTCTACGTGTTGCCGGAGCTGGCCCCCTGGGTGCTCGGTGCGGCGGTGATCTGGTGGGGGCTGGCTACCTGGCTGGTACTGACCTACCCGCGCACCAGTGAGCTGTGGGCCAGTGCCGCCTGCCGGTTGCTGATCGGCCTGCTGGTGCTGCTGCCAGCCTGGCAGGGCCTGGTGCTGCTCAAGCACTGGCCGCTGGGCAACTGGCTGATCCTGTCGGTGATGGTGCTGGTGTGGGCGGCGGATATCGGTGCGTATTTCTCTGGCCGAGCATTTGGCAAGCGCAAGCTGGCCCCGCACGTTAGCCCGGGCAAAAGCTGGGAGGGCGTTTATGGTGGCCTGGCGGTGAGCCTGGTCATCACGCTGGCCGTTGGCATCAGCCGTGAGTGGGGCGTGGGCCAGGTGCTGCTGGGCCTGGTCGGTGCTGCGCTGGTGGTGATGGCATCGGTGGTGGGTGACCTGACCGAGAGCATGTTCAAGCGCCGCTCGGGCATCAAGGACAGCAGCAACCTGCTGCCGGGCCACGGTGGTGTGCTGGACCGTATCGACAGCCTGACTGCTGCCATTCCGCTGTTCGCCGTGCTGCTGTGGGCTGCTGAATGGGGTGTGATGTGAGTGCTGTGCAGCGGATCACCGTGCTCGGTGCTACCGGCTCTATCGGCCTGAGTACGCTGGATGTGATCGCGCGGCACCCGGACCGCTACCAGGTGTTCGCGCTCACCGGGTACTCACGCATCGACGAGCTGCTTGAGCTGTGCGTGCGCCATCGCCCGGTGTTTGCGGTGGTGCCGGAGGCTGAGGCCGCTGCTCGGTTGCGCACCGGCCTGGCGGCTGCCGGGTGTGCCACTGAAGTGCTCGAGGGCGAGGCAGGTCTATGCCAGGTGGCCTCGGCTTCGGAGGTTGACGCCGTGATGGCGGCTATCGTTGGCGCCGCTGGGCTGCGCCCCACCCTGGCGGCGGTAGAGGCGGGCAAGAAGGTGTTGCTGGCCAACAAAGAAGCGCTGGTGATGTCGGGCGCCCTGTTCATGGACGCAGTCCGGCGCTCCGGCGCGGTACTGCTGCCCATCGACAGCGAGCACAACGCGATCTTCCAGTGCATGCCGGCCGATTACGCACGGGGCCTCGGCGCTGTGGGTGTTCGCCGCATCCTGCTGACCGCATCGGGTGGGCCGTTCCGTGAGACGCCCGCCGAGGCGCTGCTCGAGGTAACCCCCGAGCAGGCCTGTGCACACCCGAACTGGTCCATGGGGCGCAAGATTTCCGTAGACTCGGCCAGCATGATGAACAAGGGCCTGGAGCTGATCGAGGCGTGCTGGTTGTTCGATGCCGCGCCGGCCGACGTCGAAGTGGTGGTGCACCCGCAGAGTGTCATCCACTCGCTGGTCGACTACGTCGACGGTTCGGTGCTGGCGCAGCTGGGTAACCCGGACATGCGTACGCCCATCGCCAATGCCCTGGCCTGGCCGGAGCGGATAGCGTCAGGGGTTGCCCCGCTGGATCTGTTCAGCATCGCCCGCCTGGACTTCCAGGCGCCGGACGAGCTGCGTTTCCCCTGCCTGCGCCTGGCGCGTCAGGCTGCAGAAGCGGGCCACAGCGCCCCGGCTGTGCTCAATGCGGCCAACGAAGTGGCGGTCGAGGCATTTCTGGCCCGCCGTATCCGCTTCCCGGATATCGCGAGTATGATCGAACAGGTCCTGGACCAGGAGCCGGTCGTGCCACTGCCGTCACTGGCTGCGGTGTTTGCCGCCGACCAGCGCGCCCGCGAGCTGGCCCGCGAATGGCTGAGGCGTCACGGGCGCTGATACCAGTTTGCCCAGGTAACGAGGGGCCGGTGTAGGCCGGCCCGCTGCACATCATTCGGAGATGGACATGACAGCGCTCTACATGATTATCGGCACCCTCGTTGCCCTGGGTGTACTGGTCACCTTCCACGAATTCGGCCACTTCTGGGTGGCGCGGCGCTGCGGTGTAAAAGTGCTGCGCTTTTCGGTCGGCTTCGGTATGCCGCTGGTGCGCTGGCATGACCGCCATGGCACCGAGTTCGTGGTGGCGGCCATCCCGCTGGGCGGCTACGTGAAAATGCTCGATGAGCGCGAGGGTGATGTGCCGCCCTCGCTGGCAGGGCAATCGTTCAACCGCAAACCGGTAGGGCAGCGCATTGCGATCGTGGCTGCCGGCCCGATTGCCAACTTCCTGTTGGCAATCCTGTTCTTCTGGATTCTGGCCATGCTGGGTAGCCAGCAGATACGCCCGGTGATCGGGGCCGTAGACGCGGGCAGCCTGGCGGCCTCTGCCGGGCTGGTTGCCGGGCAGGAAATCGTTTCTATCGACGGCAAACCGACCAACGGCTGGTCGGCGGTCAACCTGCAGCTGGTGCGCCGGCTGGGTGAAAGTGGCACGTTGCAAGTGGGTGTGCGGGACGAGGGCGCCAGCGCAGAACAGCAACGTCAGGTGAAACTGGACAGCTGGCTGAAAGGCGCTGATGAGCCCGACCCGATCCAGTCGTTGGGCCTACACCCCTGGCGGCCGGCCATCGTGCCGGTATTGGCCGAAATCGACAGCAAGGGCCCGGCAGGGGCTGCAGGCCTGAAAACTGGTGACACCTTGCTGAGCATCGATGGCAAGCCGGTGGCTGAATGGCAGCAAGTGGTCGACAGCGTGCGTGCCCGCCCCGACGCCAAGGTGGTGGTGCGCGTGCAGCGCGACGGCGCCGTGCTAGACCTGCCGGTCACCTTGGGCCGCAAGGGCGAGGGCAGTGCGGCTGCGGGGTACCTGGGGGCCGGGGTGAAGGGTGGCGAGTGGCCGGCATCGATGCTGCGTGAGGTGCGCTACGGCCCGCTGGAGGCGGTTGGCGAGGGCTTGTCGCGCACCTGGAACATGAGCGTGCTGACGCTGCAGTCCCTGAAGAAAATGCTGTTCGGTGAGCTCTCGGTAAAAAACTTGAGTGGACCGATAACCATTGCTAAAGTGGCGGGCGCTTCAGCCCAGTCCGGCGTAGGGGATTTCCTGAATTTCCTGGCCTACCTGAGCATAAGCCTGGGGGTTCTTAACCTGCTGCCCATCCCGGTACTGGATGGGGGGCATTTGCTGTTCTACCTGGTCGAATGGGCGCGCGGTCGCCCGCTGTCGGACCGGGTACAAGGTTGGGGGGTCCAGATCGGTATCAGTTTGGTCTTGGGGGTGATGCTGCTCGCCCTGATCAACGATCTGGGTCGACTATAAAAGCTTCGCTCAATTGCGAAACCTGTCGTTCATGACGGCAGGTTGTTTATTGCCAGTTGGAATAAAAGGACTTCATGAAACGTCTGCTGCTAACTGCGGTCCTCTCCGCACTGATGATCGCTGAAGTTCACGCCGAGTCCTTCACCATCTCCGATATTCGAGTCAACGGCCTGCAGCGGGTTTCCGCCGGCAGCGTCTTTGGCGCCTTGCCGCTCAACGTGGGCGACCAGGCCGATGACCGTCGTCTGGTGGAATCTACCCGCTCGCTGTTCAAGACCGGGTTCTTCCAGGACATCGAGCTGAACCGTGATGGCAATGTTCTGATCATCAACGTGGTCGAGCGCCCGTCGGTGTCGAGCATCGAGATCGAAGGCAACAAGGCGATCAGCACCGACGACCTGATGAAAGGCCTGAAACAGTCGGGCCTGGCCGAAGGTGAAATCTTCCAGCGCGCCACCCTTGAAGGTGTGCGTAACGAGCTGCAGCGCCAATACGTGGCCCAGGGCCGCTACTCGGCCGAGGTCGACGCCGAAGTGGTGCCGCAGCCGCGCAACCGTGTGGCGCTGAAGATCAAGATCAACGAAGGCACCGTCGCTGCCATTCAGCACATCAACGTCGTTGGCAACAACGTGTTCGATGACGAAACCCTGCAGCAGCTGTTCGAACTGAAAACCACCAACTGGCTGTCGTTCTTCAAGAACGACGACAAGTATGCCCGCGAAAAACTGTCCGGTGACCTGGAGCGTCTGCGTTCCTACTACCTGGACCGCGGCTACATCAACATGGACATCGCCTCTACCCAGGTGTCCATCACGCCAGACAAGAAGCACGTCTACATCACCGTCAACATCAACGAAGGTGAGAAGTACACCGTTCGTGACGTGAAGCTGTCCGGTGACCTGAAGGTGCCGGAAGACCAGGTCAAGTCGCTGCTGCTGGTGCAGCCGGGCCAGGTGTTCTCGCGCAAGGTCATGACCAGCACGTCCGAGCTGATCACCCGCCGCCTGGGTAACGAAGGCTACACCTTCGCCAACGTCAACGGCGTACCGCAGCCGAACGACCAGGACCACACGGTCGACATCATGTTCGTGGTAGACCCGGGCAAACGCGCCTACGTCAACCGCATCAACTACCGTGGCAACACCAAGACCGAAGACGAAGTGCTGCGCCGCGAGATGCGCCAGATGGAAGGCGGCTGGGCTTCGACCTACCTGATCGACCAGTCCAAGACCCGCCTTGAGCGCCTGGGCTTCTTCAAGGATGTGAACGTCGAGACCCCGCCTGTGCCGGGTACCGATGACCAAGTGGACGTGAACTACAGCGTCGAAGAGCAGGCGTCCGGTTCGATCACTGCCAGCGTCGGTTTCGCCCAGAGTGCGGGCCTGATCCTGGGTGGTTCGATCAGTCAGACCAACTTCCTGGGTACCGGTAACAAGGTCTCCGTTGGCCTGACCCGTTCCGAATACCAGACCCGCTACAACTTCGGCTTCGTGGACCCCTACTTCACTGCCGACGGCGTGAGCCTGGGTTACAACGCCTTCTACCGCAGCACCAACTACGATGACCTCGACGTCGACGTGGCGAGCTATGCGGTGGACAGCCTGGGTGCAGGCGTCAGCCTGGGTTACCCGATCAGCGAAACGTCGCGCCTGACCTATGGTTTGAGCGTGCAGCAGGACAAGCTGAAAACCGGTAAGTACACGGTTGATGAGATCTTTGATTTCATCAACAAAGAAGGCAAAAGCTTCACCAACTTCAAAGCGTCGATCGGCTGGTCTGAATCCACGCTCAACAAAGGTGTGCTGGCGACCCGTGGCCACTCCCAGAGCCTGACTCTGGAGTCGACCATTCCAGGCAGCGACCTGTCGTTCTACAAACTGGACTACCGTGGCCAGCTGTTCAAGCCCCTCAGCCAGAACTACACCCTGCGTCTGCACACTGAGCTGGGCTACGGTGACGGCTTCGGCGGTACCTCTGGCTTGCCGTTCTACGAGAACTACTACGCGGGTGGTTTCAACTCTGTCCGCGGCTTCAAGGACAGCAGCCTGGGGCCACGTAGTACCCCAAGCCAGGCCAATGAAAAGAACGGTACGCTGACGGATCCAGACCAAGACCCGCTACCCTTCGGCGGCAACGTCCTGGTGCAGGGCGGAGTAGAACTGCTGTTCCCGATGCCGTTCATCAAGGATCAGCGTTCCCTGCGGACCTCGGTGTTCTGGGATGTGGGTAACGTGTTCGACACCAATTGCGGCAAGAAGCCCGATTGCGCCAAGGTCGGCTTCTCCGACATGGCCAGTTCGGTCGGTGTGGGTGTGACGTGGATCACCGCCCTGGGCCCGCTGAGCTTCAGCCTGGCGATGCCGATCAAGAAGCCGGACGATGCCGACACCCAGGTGTTCCAATTCTCTCTGGGCCAGACCTTCTAAGGTCGGCCCTTGCTTAACGACAACGGTTTATCCAGGAGTTCATCGTGCGCAAGTTGACCCAAATGGCCGTAGTGGCCGCGGCGCTGGTCGCCACCCCGGCTTTCGCCGAAATGAAGGTTGCCGTTCTGAACTATCAGATGGCCCTGCTGGAATCGGACGCCGCCAAGAAGTACGCCGTGGATGCCGAGAAAAAATTCGGCCCGCAGCTGACCAAGCTCAAGAGCCTGGAAAGCAGCGCCAAGGGCATCCAGGATCGCCTGATCAAGGGCGGCGACAAGATGCAGCAGCCTGAGCGTGAGCGCCTGGAGCTTGAATTCAAGCAGAAAGCCCGTGACTTCCAGTTCCAGTCCAAGGAGCTCAACGAAGCCAAGGCCGTGGCCGACCGTGACATGCTCAAGCAACTCAAGCCCAAGCTGGACGGCGCGGTGGAAGAGGTCATCAAGAAAGGTGGCTTTGACCTGGTGCTCGAGCGCGGCGCGGTCATCGATGTCAAACCTCAGTACGACATCACCCGCCAGGTTATCGAGCGCATGAACCAAGCCCGTTGATATGACCCTGACCATGACGCTTGGCCAGTTGGCCGAGGCCCTCGGGGCCACCCTGAAGGGCCCCGGTGACCTGAACATCACCGGCCTGGCCACCTTGCAGGAAGCCGGCCCCGGCCAGCTGAGCTTTCTCGCCAACCCGCAGTACCGCAAGTACCTGGACAACTGCCAGGCGGCTGCCGTGCTGCTCAAGGCGGCGGATGCAGAAGGCTTTGCCGGCCACGCGCTGATCGTGGCGGACCCGTACCTGGCGTACGCACGCGTTTCCCACCTGTTCGACCCAAAACCCAAGGCTGTGGCGGGTGTTCATCCCAGCGCCGTGGTGGCCGGGGATGCTCAGGTGGATGCCAGTGCCTGTATCGGGCCTTTTGCAGTCGTTGAAAGCGGGGCGTGCATCGGCGCCAACGTCACCATTGGTGCCCATTGCGTGGTCGGTGCTCGTTGCGTCATCGGCGAGGGCGGTTGGCTGGCCCCGCGGGTCACGTTGTACCACGACGTCACCATCGGCAAGCGGGTGGTTATCCAGTCGGGTGCGGTGATCGGCGGTGAAGGCTTCGGCTTTGCCAACGAAAAAGGCGTATGGCGCAAGATCGCCCAGATTGGCGGCGTGACCATCGGCGATGACGTTGAAATCGGCGTTAATACGGCGGTCGACCGTGGCGCGCTGTCCGATACCGTGATTGCCGATGGGGTCAAGCTGGACAACCAGATCCAGATTGCCCACAACGTGCACGTTGGTGAGCACACGGCCATGGCTGCCTGTGTGGGTATTTCCGGCAGTACGCGCATCGGCAAGCACTGCACCATTGCCGGGGGCGTTGGCATGGTTGGCCATATCGATGTCTGTGATAACGTTTTTGTGTCTGGCATGACCATGGTCACCCGCTCCATCACCGAGCCGGGCGCCTATTCATCCGGCACTGCCATGCAGCCACTGGCTGACTGGCGCAAGAGCGCCGCGCGCATCCGCCACCTGGACGACATGGCCAAGCGCCTCCAGCAGCTGGAAAAACGCGTCGATACCGTGACCTCAGGTGGCCAGCCGACATCAGAAGGCTGATACCATTTTCTGAGCAAGAGTGAACAGTCGCTAGCTGGCTCCTCTTTGGATTGCAAAAGGAGCGTGTGGTCAGCACCTGCGCTCCCTATTCTTATTACAGGCTTCCCCCCCGAAATGATGGACATCAACGAGATTCGCGAATACCTGCCTCACCGTTACCCGTTCCTGCTGGTGGACCGCGTGACGGATCTGGACTACGAGGCCCAGAGCATTCGTGCCTACAAGAATGTCAGCATCAACGAGCCGTTCTTCAATGGCCATTTTCCGGCGCACCCCATCATGCCGGGCGTTCTGATCATCGAAGCCATGGCCCAGGCGGCCGGTATCCTGGGTTTCAAGATGCTGGATGCCAAGCCGGCCGACGGCACGCTGTATTACTTCGTCGGCTCCGACAAGCTGCGCTTCCGCCAGCCGGTGCTGCCGGGTGACCAGCTGGTGCTGGAGGCGAAGTTCCTCAGCCGCAAGAGCATGATCTGGAAGTTTGAATGCCGTGCCCTGGTGGACGGCAAGCCTGTATGCTCGGCAGAGATCACC
Organism: Pseudomonas sp. NBRC 111119; assembly: GCF_001320125.1. NCBI lineage: Bacteria > Pseudomonadati > Pseudomonadota > Gammaproteobacteria > Pseudomonadales > Pseudomonadaceae > Pseudomonas > Pseudomonas sp. NBRC 111119. Next base: position 56,192 of record NZ_BCAV01000022.1, on the reverse strand, counting down.
TGCGCGGAACGCTCCCTATGAATTTGATTGATCCTCGGGCCATTATCGATCCATCGGCCAGGCTGGCCGATGGCGTCGAGGTCGGCCCCTGGTCGATCGTTGGCCCCGATGTCGAAATCGGGGAGGGCACGGTCATCGGCCCGCACGTTGTGCTCAAAGGCCCGACCCGCATCGGCAAGCACAACCGTATCTTTCAGTTTTCGTCGATTGGCGAAGACACCCCGGACCTGAAATACAAAGGCGAGCCGACCCGCCTGGTGATTGGCGATCACAACGTGATCCGCGAGGGTGTGACCATTCACCGCGGCACCGTGCAGGACCGCGCCGAAACCACCGTGGGCGACCACAACCTGATCATGGCCTATGCCCACATCGGCCATGACAGCGTCATCGGCAGCCACTGCATTCTGGTCAACAACACGGCGCTGGCAGGCCATGTGCACGTGGGCGACTGGGCGATCCTGTCCGGTTTCACACTGGTGCATCAGTATTGCCACATCGGGGCTCACGCGTTTTCCGGCATGGGCACCGCCATTGGCAAAGATGTGCCGGCATTCGTCACGGTGTTCGGCAGCCCGGCTGAAGCCCGCAGCATGAACTTCGAGGGCATGCGCCGCCGCGGTTTCAGTGACGAGGTGATCCACGTGCTGCGCCGCTGCTACAAGATCGTGTACCGCCAGGGCCTGACTGTCGAAGATGCCCTGCGCGAGTTGCAGGCGCCGGCGGCGCAGTACCCTGAGGTCGAACTGTTCCGTCAGTCGATCGTGAGCTCTGCCCGCGGCATCACCCGCTGATATGGCCCAGCTTTGCATAGCCTTGGTCGCGGGTGAGGCCAGCGGCGACATTCTTGGCTCGGGCTTGATGCGCGCACTCAAGGCGCGTCACCCCGATGTGCGCTTCATCGGTGTCGGTGGCCCGCTCATGGAAGCCGAGGGCCTGCAGCCCTACTTCCCCATGGAGCGCCTTGCGGTGATGGGGCTGGTGGAAGTGCTGGGCCGTCTGCGCGAGCTGCTCAAGCGCCGCAAGCTGCTGATCCAGACCCTGATCGAGCAGAAGCCGGATGCGTTCATCGGCATCGACGCCCCTGATTTCAACCTGACGATCGAACTCAAGCTGCGCCAGGCCGGTATCAAGACCGTGCACTATGTGAGCCCGTCCGTGTGGGCCTGGCGTCAGAAGCGTGTACTGAAGATTCGCCAGGGCTGCGACCTGATGCTGACGCTGCTGCCCTTCGAGGCGCGCTTCTATGAAGAGCAGGGCGTACCGGTGCGGTTCGTCGGCCACCCGCTGGCCGACACCATTCCTTTGGAGTGCGACCGCGCTGCTGCCCGTGCCGCCCTCGGCTTGGGTGACGGGCCGGTGGTTGCGCTGATGCCAGGCAGCCGTGGCGGGGAAGTGGGTCGCTTGGGGGCGTTGTTCCTGGATGCAGCCCAGCGCCTGAGCGAACGGGTGCCGGGGGTACGCTTTGTGCTGCCCTGCGCCAATGCTAGCCGCCGCGCCCAGGTCGAGCAGATGCTGAGCGGCCGCCAGCTTGCATTGACGCTGCTTGACGGCCAGTCGCACCAGGCCCTGGCGGCCTGTGACGCGGTGTTGATCGCTTCGGGCACCGCCACCCTGGAGGCATTGCTGTTCAAGCGCCCTATGGTGGTGGCTTATCGCCTTGCGCCGCTGACCTACTGGATACTCAAGCGCCTGGTGAAAAGCCCCTACGTGTCGTTGCCCAACCTGCTGGCCCAGCGTGAGCTGGTGCCTGAGTTGCTGCAGGACGCAGCCACCAGCGAAGCGCTGGCCGCCACACTGGCGCCACTGGTGCGCGATGGCAGCCTGCAGACCGAGCGCTTCGACGAAATTCACCGCACCCTGCGTCGCGACGCCTCCAACCAGGCCGCCGACGCGGTGCTGGCTTTGCTGGAGAGGCGTTGAGATGCAGATAGGGCTGGACTTCAACCTGGTCGAAGACCTGGTTGCCGGTGTCGATGAAGTGGGTCGTGGCCCGTTGTGCGGTGCAGTGGTCACGGCGGCAGTGATCCTTGACCCATTGCGCCCGATCCTGGGCCTTAACGACTCGAAAAAGCTGACTGAAGCCCGCCGTGAGGCGCTGTTCGACGAAATCTGCGAAAAAGCCCTGAGCTTTTGCATTGCCCGCGCTGAAGTCGAGGAAATCGACCGCCTGAACATTCTGCACGCCACCCTGCTGGCCATGCAGCGTGCGGTCGAGGGCTTGCACATCACCCCCAACATGGCCCTGATCGACGGCAACCGCTGCCCACGCCTGGCCGTACCCTGCGCACCCGTTGTGCAGGGGGATGCCAAGGTGCCGGCCATTGCCGCTGCCTCAATCCTGGCCAAGGTGAGCCGCGACCGGGAGATGGCAGCCTTCGAGCTCATTTACCCAGGCTACGGCATGGGTGGGCACAAGGGCTACCCGACGCCTGTGCACCTCGAAGCGCTCGCGCGCCTGGGGCCTACGCCCATTCATCGTCGCTCGTTTGCCCCCGTGCGTGCGGCCTGGGAAGCGCGTGACGGCGTGGTCGATTCGCTGATCTGATCAGGGGCCAGCCGCGCGGCCCAACATCCCTTCGCAACTACGCTACAATTGCGCCCTTGTCGTTCAGCACTGCTACAGGATCTTCCATGTCGGTTCCCTTCGTTCACCTGCGCGTCCACTCCGAATTCTCGCTGGTAGACGGCCTGGTGCGGATCAAACCGCTGGCCAAGGCACTGGCCGGGATGAACATGCCGGCAGTGGCCATTACCGACCAGAGCAACATGTGCTCGCTGGTCAAGTTCTACAAAACCGCCATGGGCGCAGGCATCAAGCCTATCTGCGGGGCCGACCTGTGGCTGGCCGGTGCAGACCCTGAAGCGCCGCTGTCGCGTATCTGTTTCCTGGCCATGAACCCCCAGGGTTACCGCAACCTCACCGAGCTGATCTCCCGTGGCTGGACCGACGGGCAGCGCAATGGCCTGGTGATTCTGCAACGTGAATGGATCGCCCCCGCCAGCGAAGGGCTGATTGCCCTGTCTGCCGGCCGTGAGGGTGACATCGGCATGGCGCTGCTGGCCGGTCGGCTCGATGAGGCCCAGGCCCTGCTGCAGGACTGGATGGGCATGTTCCCCGACCGGTTCTACGTTGAGCTGCAGCGTACCAACCGGCCTCGCGACGAAGACTATGTGCATGCTGCCGTGGCCCTTGCCGACCGGCTGGGCGCACCGCTGGTTGCCACCAACGATGTGAGGTTCATCAAGCAGTCCGACTTCGATGCCCACGAAACCCGGGTGTGTATCGGTGAAGGCTGGACCCTGGACGACCCGCGTCGCCCTCGGCTGTACAGCGACCAGCAGTACCTGAAGTCGGCCGACGAAATGGCGGCGCTGTTCAGCGACCTGCCGGACGCCATCGCCAACACCGTGGAAATCGCCAAGCGCTGCAATATCCAGGTGCAACTGGGCAAGTATTTCCTGCCGGACTTCCCGACGCCCAACGGCATGGGCATCGACGACTACCTTCGCCATGTGTCCCACGAGGGCCTTGAAGAGCGCCTGGCAGTGTTGTGGCCGAAGGACACCACGCCGGATTACGAAGAAAAGCGCCAGGTCTACCTGGACCGCCTGAAGTTCGAGCTGGATATCATCATCCAGATGGGCTTCCCCGGTTACTTCCTGATCGTGATGGACTTCATCAAGTGGGCCAAGAACAACGGCGTGCCCGTGGGCCCCGGCCGGGGTTCGGGTGCGGGTTCGCTGGTGGCCTACGTACTGAAGATCACCGACCTGGACCCGCTGGCCTACGACCTGCTGTTCGAGCGCTTCCTCAACCCTGAACGTATCTCCATGCCCGACTTCGACGTCGACTTCTGCATGGACGGCCGCGACCGGGTGATCGACTACGTGGCCGAAGCCTATGGCCGCAACGCGGTCAGCCAGATCATCACCTTCGGCACCATGGCGGCCAAGGCCGTGGTGCGGGATGTGGCGCGGGTGCAGGGTAAGTCTTACGGCTTGGCCGACCGCCTGTCGAAGATGATCCCGTTCGAAGTGGGCATGACCCTGGAAAAGGCCTACGAGCAGGAAGAGATCCTGCGCGATTTCCTCAAGGGGGACGAAGACGCCCGCGAAATCTGGGACATGGCGCTGAAGCTCGAAGGCGTCACCCGCGGTACCGGCAAGCACGCCGGGGGCGTGGTGATCGCGCCGACCAAGCTCACCGACTTCTCGCCCATCGCCTGTGATGAAGAGGGCGGCGGCCTGGTAACCCAGTTCGACAAGGACGACGTCGAGGCCGCCGGCCTGGTGAAGTTCGACTTCCTGGGCCTGCGTACGCTGACCATCATCAAGTGGGCGATGGAGATCATCAACCGCGAGCAGGCCAAGAAAAACCTGCCGGATCTGAACATCGACTTCATCCCGCTGGATGACCGCAAAACCTACGAGTTGCTGCAAAAAGCCGAAACCACGGCGGTGTTCCAGCTTGAATCCCGGGGCATGAAGGAGCTGATCAAGAAGCTCAAGCCCGACTGCCTGGAAGACCTCATCGCACTGGTGGCGCTGTTCCGCCCGGGCCCGCTGCAATCGGGCATGGTGGATGACTTCATCAACCGCAAGCACGGCCGTGCCGAACTGGCCTACCCGCACCCTGACTACCAGTACGACGGCCTGCAGCCGGTGCTGGCGCCCACCTACGGCATCATCCTGTATCAAGAGCAGGTGATGCAGATCGCCCAGGTGATGGCTGGCTATACCCTGGGCGGTGCTGACATGCTGCGCCGGGCGATGGGCAAGAAAAAACCCGAGGAAATGGCCAAGCAGCGCGGCGGTTTCATCGAGGGTTGTGCCAACAACGGTATCGATGGCGATCTTGCGGGTAACATCTTCGACCTGGTGGAGAAATTCGCCGGCTATGGCTTCAACAAGTCGCACTCCGCCGCTTACGGGCTGGTGTCTTACCAGACTGCCTGGCTGAAAACCCACCACCCGGCTGCGTTCATGGCCGCCGTGTTGTCTGCGGACATGCACAACACCGACAAGGTGGTGGTGCTGGTGGAGGAAGTGCGCAGCATGAAGCTGCGCCTGGACGCCCCGGACGTGAACTTCTCCGACTTCAAGTTCACCGTCAACAATGATGGGCGCATCGTTTATGGCCTGGGTGCGATCAAGGGGGTTGGCGAAGGGCCGGTAGAGGCGATCGTCGAGGCACGTGCCGAAGGTGGCCCATTCAAGGACCTGTTCGATTTCTGCGAGCGCATCGACCTCAAGCGCGTCAACAAGCGCACCCTCGATGCCCTGGTGCGCAGTGGCGCCCTCGACCGGCTTGGCCCGCACTTCCACGACGAGATCAAGGCCTACCACGCCCACATCGACATCAACCGGGCAATCCTGCTGGGGGCACTGGGCGAAGCGATCAAAGCCGCCGAGCAGACTGCCCGCACGGCAGACAGCGGTCACATCGACCTGTTCGGTGGCATGTTCGATGCGGTGGATGCCGACGTCTATGCCAACCACCGCAAGGCGCGGCCCCTCACACTCAAGGAGCGGCTCAAAGGCGAGAAGGACACCCTTGGGCTGTACCTGACCGGCCACCCGATCGACGAGTATGAAGCCGAGATCCGTCGTTTTGCGCGCCAGCGCATCATTGACCTCAAGCCGTCACGCGATACCCAGACCATCGCGGGCATGATCATTGCCCTGCGGGTGATGAAGAACAAGAAGGGCGACAAGATGGGCTTCGTGACCCTGGATGACCGTTCCGGGCGCATCGAGGCATCATTGTTTGCCGATGCCTACATCACCGCCCAGTCCCTGTTGCAGACCGACGCCATGGTGGTGGTGGAAGGGGAGGTCAGCAACGATGACTTCTCGGGCGGCTTGCGCCTGCGGGTGAAGCAGGTCATGACCCTGGAAGACGCCCGTACCAAGCTGGCCGAGAGCCTGCGCCTGAAAGTGGCGCACGAGGCGCTCAAGGGCGACCGGCTGAAATGGCTGGGCGAGCTGATCACCCGCCACCGGGGTGCCTGCCCGATCACCCTGGAGTACACCGGCAGTGACGCCAAGGCCATGCTGCAGTTTGGCGAGCAGTGGGCAATCGACCCGGCCGATGGGTTGATTCAGACACTGCGTGACCAGTTCGGGCGTGAGAACGTCTTTCTGCAATATCGTTGAACCGACCAAATTTAATCTCGACCTGAATGCGCCTGATCCCTTAAGGTATGGCGCCAAACGGATCAACCGGCCGGCCGCCTGGCCGTAGACCCAAGACGGATGACTATGAACCCGAATTTTCTCGATTTCGAACAGCCGATTGCCGACCTGCAAGCCAAGATCGAAGGCCTGCGCCTGGTAGGCAACGACAATTCGCTGAATATCAGCGATGAAATTGCCCGTCTGCAAGACAAGAGCAATACCCTGACCGAAAGCATCTTCGGCAACCTCACCAGCTGGCAGATCGCTCGCCTGGCCCGTCACCCACGTCGTCCCTACACCCTGGACTACCTGGAACACATCTTCACCGAATTCGAAGAACTGCACGGCGACCGCCATTTCTCCGACGATGCTGCCATTGTTGGTGGTACTGCGCGCCTGGACGGCAAGCCGGTGATGGTCATCGGCCATCAGAAAGGCCGCGAAGTGCGCGAGAAGGTGCGCCGCAACTTCGGCATGCCACGCCCCGAGGGCTACCGCAAGGCCTGCCGTCTGATGGAAATGGCCGAGCGCTTCCGCATGCCGATCCTGACCTTCATCGATACCCCGGGTGCCTACCCGGGCATCGACGCCGAAGAGCGCAACCAGAGCGAAGCCATCGCCTGGAACCTGCGCGTCATGGCCCGCCTGAAAACCCCGATCATCGCCACCGTGATCGGTGAGGGTGGTTCCGGCGGCGCGCTGGCCATTGGTGTGTGCGACCAGCTGAACATGCTGCAGTACTCCACCTACTCGGTGATCTCGCCTGAAGGCTGCGCCTCCATTCTATGGAAGACTGCCGACAAAGCGGCTGACGCGGCTGAAGCCATGGGTATCACCGCCGAGCGCCTGAAGAGCCTGAATATCGTCGACAAGGTCATCGAGGAGCCGCTGGGCGGCGCCCACCGCGACCCGGCTGCCATGTCTGAAAGCATTCGTGCCGACCTGGTGCAGCAGCTGGACATGCTGGGCAAGCTCGATCACGACGCGCTGCTGGCGCGTCGCTACGACCGCTTGATGAGCTACGGCGTCTGATTATTCCGGCTGTCAGGTAATGGCACCGGCGTTGCCGGTTATCGCGGGTGACCCCGCCTCTACAGACAGTTATTGTCTGTAGGGGCGGGGTCGCCCGCGAGTGGTTTCAGAGGCCCTGATGATCGACCCAACCCCCTGGGTAACCGCCCCTCACTGGTACATCGCCTTTTCGGGTGGCCTGGATTCCACCGTCCTTCTGCACTGCCTGGCGGCTTACGCCCGCCAGCATTCGTGCCCACCGTTGTGCGCCGTCCACGTTCATCATGGCCTGCAGGCGGCTGCCGATGCCTGGCCTGCCCATTGCCAGCGCACCTGCGACCACCTGGGTGTCGAACTGCGCATTATTCACGTCGACGTCGTGCGCGGCGCCAGCCTGGAACAAGCCGCCCGCGATGCGCGTTACGCCGCCTTTGAAGCGCTCATGGGGCAGGGTGACATCCTGTTCACCGGGCAGCACCTGGATGACCAGGCCGAGACTGTGCTGTTTCGGCTGTTGCGCGGCGCAGGCCTGCGGGGGCTGGCGGCCATGGCCAAACAGCGCGCGCTGGGGCAGGGGGTGCTGGTCAGGCCGCTGCTGGGCTGCCCCCGGGAGCAGTTGCAAGGCTATGTCAAGGCGCATGGCCTGGCCTGGGTTGAAGACCCTTCCAACAGCGATCTCCAGTACGCTCGCAACTACCTGCGTGCTGAAGTGGTACCGGTGCTTGAGCGGCGCTGGCCCCAGGCCGGCCAGAGCCTCGCCCGCGCCGCCGAGCACCTGGGCGAAGCCTTGGGCTTGCTCGAAGAGCTGGCCCGGGCCGACCTGGCATCGGCCGCGCAAGGGGCACCGGGCACCTGGCCAGGGCTGGACTCGCTGGCGCTGGCCAGCCTGGGGGCGCTGTCGCCCGCGCGGCAGCGTAACGCCTTGGAATACTGGCTCAGCAGCCGTACCCGACTGCCCGATACGCGTCATTGGGCCGGGTGGGCAGATTTGCGCGACGCCGCAGCCGATGCCCAGCCCGTGTGGCGGCTTGCCGATGGGCAGCTGGTGCGCAGTCAGGGGCGTATCTGGTGGCTCAGTGGTGAATGGTTACGACAGCCTGCAGGCGGCCTGAGCTGGGCCGATGCCGGGGCGCCTCTGGCGTTGCCTGGTAACGGCTGCGTGCGACTTGTTGGCGCAGCCGCGCTGGCAGGCCTGCACATTGCCTACCGCCAAGGTGGCGAAGTGCTGGACGTCCCCGGGCGGGGGCGGCGTGATCTCAAGCGCCTGCTCAACGAACTGCAAGTGCCGCACTTTCTGCGCGCGCGCCTGCCGTTGCTGTACCAGGGCGAGCAACTGCTGGCGGTCGCCAACCTGCCAGGCCTGGGGCGGGGCGATTGCCAACTGCACTGGCTACTGCCGAGCAACGCGCAAGGTTTGAGCTGATGGGTACATTCGGGTAGACTACCCTCCCTTCTTGATACAGCTTCTGTGGGTTCCGCGAAAACACAGGGGTTGCCGATTACCAAGCAGTTTTTTGCTGGGCTGATTCTGAGAAATGACGAGCGAGCTCCATGCCGGGGATACCCCTGGTCTGTACAGACGCGGCAGTTTTTCGAGATGCACTGTGATTGACGCAGGTGATCGGAGGCTTCGGCCTTCCTTCGCTTTCTCCGGCGGCGCTGGCCGCCTTAACGCAGACTTCTAGGGTTTTTCATGACGCGCTACATATTCGTCACGGGCGGTGTTGTTTCTTCATTGGGGAAAGGCATTGCCTCGGCTTCCCTGGCGGCCATCCTGGAAGCGCGGGGCCTGAAGGTCACCATGCTCAAGCTGGATCCGTACATCAACGTCGACCCAGGCACCATGAGCCCGTTCCAGCACGGTGAAGTATTCGTCACCCAGGACGGCGCCGAAACCGACCTGGACCTGGGCCATTACGAGCGGTTCATCCGCACGACCATGACCCAGAACAACAACTTCACCACGGGCCGGATCTACGAGCACGTGCTGCGCAAGGAGCGCCGTGGTGACTACCTGGGTGCCACCATCCAGGTCATTCCGCACATTACCGACGAAATCAAGCGTCGCATCATCAAGGGTGCCGGCGATGCCGACGTGGCCCTGGTGGAAATCGGCGGTACCGTGGGCGATATCGAGTCGCAACCGTTCCTTGAGGCCATCCGCCAGCTGCGCGTCGAAGTCGGCTCCAAGCGCGCCATGCTGATGCACCTTACCCTGGTGCCGTACATCGCCACCGCGGGCGAGACCAAGACCAAACCGACCCAGCACTCGGTGAAGGAACTGCGCTCCATCGGCCTGCAGCCCGATGTACTGATCTGCCGCTCCGACCACCCGGTCGATGCCTCGTCGCGCCGCAAGATCGCCCTGTTCACCAACGTTGAAGAGCGTGCGGTCATTTCGCTGGAAGACGTCGACACCATCTACAAGATCCCAGGCGTGCTGCATGCCCAGGGCCTGGACGATTTCGTCGTCGAGCGTTTCGGCCTGCAGTGCAACGGTGCCGACCTGTCCGAGTGGGACAAGGTGGTGGACGCCAAGCTGAACCCTGAGCATGAAGTCACCATCGCCATGGTCGGCAAGTACATGGAGCTGCTGGATGCGTACAAGTCGCTGATCGAAGCGATGAGCCACGCCGGCATCACCAACCGCACCAAGGTCAACCTGCGCTACATCGACTCCGAAGACATCGAGAACCAGGGCACCAGCCTGCTCGAAGGCGCCGATGCCATCCTGGTGCCGGGCGGTTTCGGCCTGCGCGGCGTGGAAGGCAAGATCACCGCGGTGCAGTACGCCCGTGAGAACAAGGTACCGTACCTGGGCATCTGCCTGGGCATGCAGGTGGCCGTGATCGAGTTCGCCCGTAATGTGATGGGCTGGAAAGACGCCAACTCCACCGAGTTCGACCGCAACAGCGGCCACCCGGTCGTGGGCCTGATCACCGAGTGGGCTGATGCCACCGGCGCGGTCGAAACCCGCAGCGAAGCGTCCGACCTGGGCGGCACCATGCGCCTGGGTGCACAGGACTGCCAACTGGCAGCCGGCTCCAACGTGCACGATTGCTACGGCAAGGATGTGATCACCGAGCGTCACCGCCACCGCTATGAAGTGAACAATAACCTGCTGCCGCAACTGGTCGATGCTGGCCTGGTGGTATCCGGCCGTTCCGAAGACGGCGCGCTGGTGGAAGTGGTTGAGTCCAAGGATCACCCATGGTTCGTCGCCTGCCAGTTCCACCCGGAATTCACCTCCACCCCGCGTGACGGCCACCCGCTGTTCAGTGGCTTCGTGAAGGCGGCCCTTGCCCAGAAGAACAAGGCCTGATCCATGACCCAGAAGATCATCCGCGTCGGTAACATCGAGATCGCCAACGACAAGCCGTTTGTGCTGTTTGGCGGCATGAACGTGCTGGAATCCCGCGACCTGGCCATGAAAGTGTGCGAAGAATATGTACGGGTTACCGACAAGCTCGGTATCCCCTATGTGTTCAAGGCCAGCTTCGACAAGGCCAACCGGTCCTCGGTCAGTTCTTACCGTGGGCCTGGCATGGAAGAAGGGCTGAAGATCTTCGAAGAGATCAAGCGCACCTTCAATGTGCCGGTGATTACCGACGTGCATGAGCCCTACCAGGCCGAGCCGGTGGCCCAGGTTTGCGACATCATCCAGTTGCCCGCCTTCCTGTCGCGCCAGACCGACCTGGTGGTGGCCATGGCCCGCAGTGGCGCAGTGATCAACATCAAGAAGGCCCAGTTCCTCGCGCCTCAGGAAATGAAACACATCCTGGCCAAGTGCGAAGAAGCCGGTAACGATCAGTTGATTCTCTGCGAGCGTGGTTCGAGCTTCGGCTACAACAACCTGGTCGTGGACATGCTCGGCTTCGGCATCATGAAGCAGTTCCAGTACCCGGTGTTCTTCGACGTGACCCACGCCCTGCAAATGCCGGGTGGTCGCGCCGATTCTGCAGGCGGGCGCCGCGCCCAGGTCACCGACCTGGCCAAGGCCGGCATGAGCCAGGGCCTGGCGGGCCTGTTCCTCGAAGCCCACCCGGACCCGGACAACGCCAAGTGCGACGGCCCCTGCGCCCTGCGCCTGGACAAGCTGGAGCCATTCCTGGCCCAGCTCAAGCAACTGGACGACCTGGTGAAAAGTTTTCCGACGGTAGAAACCGCGTAAAGCGCGTTTCTCGGGTAAAGTAGCGCCCGACCCACCCCTGACCATTCGGTCAGGGGCTCCCTTCGCCGGGCCTGCCATCGCAAACCCTCCCGGTGAACGGCAAGAATTCCCTAAGCTGCGTTGTTTTCGTCAATTCTGGAGTGCTTACAACAATGGCAAAAATCGTCGACATCAAAGGTCGTGAAGTTCTCGATTCGCGTGGCAACCCCACCGTGGAAGCCGATGTACTGCTCGACAACGGCATCATCGGCAGCGCCTGTGCGCCGTCCGGTGCTTCCACCGGCTCGCGCGAAGCGCTGGAGCTGCGTGATGGCGACAAGAGCCGTTACTTGGGCAAAGGCGTGTTGAAGGCTGTCGCCAACATCAACGGCCCGATTCGCGAGCTGCTGCTGGGCAAGGACCCTTCCGACCAGAAGGCCCTGGACCATGCCATGATCGAACTCGACGGCACCGAGAACAAGGCCAAGCTGGGCGCCAACGCCATCCTCGCCGTGTCGCTGGCTGCCGCCAAGGCTGCCGCCCAGGACCAGGACCTGCCGCTGTACGCGCACATTGCCAACCTCAACGGCACCCCAGGCCAGTACTCCATGCCGGTGCCGATGATGAACATCATCAACGGCGGCGAGCATGCCGACAACAACGTCGACATCCAGGAGTTCATGGTCCAGCCGGTTGGCGCCAAGACCTTCTCCGACGGGCTGCGCATGGGCACCGAGATCTTCCACCACCTCAAGGCCGTGCTCAAGGCACGTGGCCTGAACACTGCCGTGGGTGATGAAGGTGGTTTCGCGCCTAACCTGGCGTCCAACGAAGATGCCCTGGGTGCCATCGCTGAAGCTGTCGAAAAAGCCGGCTACAAGCTGGGTACCGATGTGACCCTGGCCCTGGACTGTGCAGCTTCCGAATTCTACGAAGACGGCAAGTACAACCTGTCGGGCGAAGGCAAGTCGTTCGACGCCGAAGGTTTTGCCGAGTACCTCAAGGGCCTGACCGAGCGCTTCCCGATCATCTCCATCGAAGATGGCCTGGACGAATCGGACTGGGCGGGCTGGAAGATCCTCACCGACAAGATCGGCAGCAAAGTGCAGTTGGTGGGCGACGACCTGTTCGTGACCAACACCAAGATCCTCAAGGAAGGCATCGAGAAGGGTATCGGTAACTCGATCCTGATCAAGTTCAACCAGATCGGCTCGCTGACCGAGACCCTGGAAGCCATCCAGATGGCCAAGGCTGCAGGCTACACCGCAGTCATCTCGCACCGCTCCGGCGAAACCGAAGACTCCACCATCGCCGACCTGGCCGTGGGTACTGCTGCAGGTCAGATCAAGACTGGCTCGCTGTGCCGCTCCGACCGCGTCTCGAAGTACAACCAGCTGCTGCGCATCGAAGAGCAACTGGGTGCCAAGGCGGTATACCGTGGTCGTGCCGAGTTTCGCGCCTAAGCAAGAGATGGTAAAAAGGCAGCAGCCGCCGCTGCAGGCACACGCGTACTAATGCCTGTAGCCCAACGGGTTTCTGTTTACGAAGCCTGGCCTCGGCCAGGCTTTGTGCTATCTGAGCCCCTGAACCGACAGGGTCTTTCAACCTGGATATCTTGATGCGCAGTCCTTATTGGTTGTTCCTGGTCCTGCTTTTGCTGCTGGGTGGCCTGCAGTACCGCTTGTGGGTGGGCAATGGCAGCCTGGCGCAGGTGGCCGAGCTCAAGCAGCAGATCGAAGAGCAGCACGCCGAAAACGAGCGCCTGCTTGAGCGTAACCGCGTGCTCGATGCCGAAGTGCTGGAACTGAAGAAGGGCATGGAGACCGTCGAAGAACGGGCTCGTCATGAATTGGGAATGGTCAAGGAGGGCGAGACCCTCTTCCAGTTGCCGCAGAAATGAACGCGCATCTACCGGCCTTCTGGGCCGTGATCCCGGCTGCCGGCGTGGGTGCCCGCATGGCTGCCGACCGCCCCAAGCAATACCTGGAGCTGGCCGGCAAGACTATTCTTGAGCACAGCCTCGACTGTTTCCTGGGCCACCCCACGTTAAGCGGGGTGGTGGTGAGTGTTGCCGAAGATGACCCCTATTGGCCTGGCCTGCCGTGTGCCAATGACGCGCGCATACGGCGCGCCGATGGCGGCCGTGAGCGTGCGGACTCGGTGCTGAATGCTTTGTTGCTGCTGCATGCCCAGGGGGCCTCGGACAGCGACTGGGTGCTGGTGCACGATGCGGCGCGGCCGAACCTTGCACGCAGCGACCTGGACAAGTTGTTGTCGGAGCTGGCAGACGACCCGGTGGGGGGGCTACTGGCGGTGCCGGCGCGCGACACCCTCAAGCGTGCCGACAGCAATGGCCGGGTGAGCGCTACCGTGGACCGTAGCACCATCTGGCAGGCTTACACGCCGCAGATGTTCCGCCTTGGGGCATTGCACCGGGCGTTGGCCGAGTGCCTGGTGTCTGATGTGGTAGTGACCGATGAGGCCTCGGCCATCGAATGGTCCGGCCAGGCGCCGCTGCTGGTTGAAGGGCGCAGTGACAACATCAAGGTCACGCGCCCCGAAGACCTGGAATGGTTGCGTCAGCGCTGGGCGGGTAGGCGCTGATGGTCGCTCTCCTATACTGGCCTCTTCGCGGGTGAACCCGCTCCCACATGGTCTCCACTGGGTCTGAAATCTGTGAAGTACCTGTGGGAGCGGCGGTGCGGCGATCCGATTCACCCGCGAAGAGGCCAGTATTAAGCAGCACATCCCTTCAGCCGAAACGATACTCCGGCAACCCCGTCAACCCTTGCTTCAGGTAATCCACCAACCGCCGCACCTTCGGCGACAAGTGCCGTTGCTGTGGATACAGCGCCCACACTGCCGTATTCGGCGGCTGGTGTGCCTCCAGCAGTGACACCAGCGCCCCAGTGTTCAGGTGCTCCAGCACGTAGTAGTCCGGCAACTGGCACAACCCGATCCCCTGCAGCGCAGCATCCAGCACTGCCTGCCCGCTGTTGCAGCGCCAGTTGCCTTGCACCCGTTGGCTGAGCTCGCGCCCTTCCAGCTGCAGCGCCCACACGTCCGAGCTGCCGATCAGGCAGTTGTGGCGGGCGAGCTCGGACACGCTGTGTGGCCTGCCGTAGCGTTCAAGGTAGGCAGGTGAGGCACACAGGTACATGCGCCGTGGCGCCAGGCGCGTGGCCACCAGGCGAGAATCGGCCAGGCGGCCGAGCCTTATCGCCAGGTCCATGCCGTGATGCACCAGGTCGAGGGTGTGGTTGCTCAGCTCCACGTCCACCCGCAACTGCGGGTACAGGGCCATGAAACGCGTTACCAGCGGCACGATAAACCGTTCGCCATACGCCACCGCGCAGGTCATGCGCAGCAGCCCCTTGGGCTCGCTGGCCAGGTCACCCATGGCGCGCAGCGCTTCCTCGCGGCCGTCTTGCAGGCGCTGGCAATGCTGCAAAAAAGTCTGCCCCGCCTCCGTCAGCGTCACGCGGCGGGTACTGCGGTACAGCAGGCGTGTTTGGACGCGCTCTTCAAGGCGGGCGATCTGGCGGCTCACGTGGGATGACGAAACCCCCAGGCGCTCGGCCGCCGCCGTGAACTGGCCAGACTCGGCCACCGCAACGAATTCGTCTATGCCTTCCCAACGGTTAAGCATTGATTGTCCCTGTACAGCAATAATGTTTTGAGCTGACGCTGATTATTCATCAAATGAAGGTGAATTACACTGCAGGCCATTGTTCAAGACCTGTATGGAGACCTTTGATGATCAAGTCCCGCGCTGCCGTAGCCTTCGAAGCCAAGAAACCGTTGGAGATCGTCGAAGTCGACGTGGCCATGCCCAAGGCCGGGGAAGTGCTGCTGCGCGTTGTCGCCAGCGGCGTTTGCCATACCGACGCCTACACATTGTCGGGCGCCGACCCGGAGGGCATCTTCCCGTCGATTCTGGGCCATGAAGGTGGCGCAATCGTCGAAGCGGTAGGCGAGGGCGTCACCTCGGTTGCCGTTGGTGACCACGTGATCCCGCTGTACACCCCTGAATGCGGCAAGTGCAAGTTCTGCCTGTCGGGCAAGACCAACCTGTGCCAGGCCATTCGTGCCACCCAGGGCAAGGGCCTGATGCCAGACGGCACCACGCGTTTCTCGTACAAAGGCCAGCAACTGTTCCACTACATGGGCACCTCGACCTTCTCCGAGTACACCGTGCTGCCGGAAATCTCTGTGGCCAAGATCCAGAAAGAAGCCCCGCTGGAGAAGGTCTGCCTGCTGGGCTGTGGCGTTACCACCGGCATCGGCGCGGTGTTGAACACCGCCAAGGTCAAGCCGGGTGATACCGTCGCGGTCTTCGGCCTGGGCGGCATCGGCCTGTCGGCGATCATCGGCGCGGTCAAGGCCAAGGCCTCGCGCATCATCGCCATCGACATCAACCCGGCCAAGTTCGAGATCGCTCGCCAGCTGGGTGCTACCGATTGCATCAACCCGAAGGAGTACGACCGCCCGATCCAGGAAGTCATTGTCGACCTTACCGACGGCGGCGTGGACTTCTCCTTCGAGTGCATCGGCAATGTCCAGCTGATGCGCGCAGCGCTGGAGTGCTGCCACAAGGGTTGGGGGGAGTCGGTGATCATTGGCGTCGCCGGCGCCGGGCAGGAAATTGCCACCCGTCCGTTCCAGCTGGTTACCGGCCGGGTATGGCGCGGTTCAGCGTTCGGTGGGGTGCGCGGGCGCAGCGAGCTGCCGAGCTACGTCGAGATGTCGCAGAACGGCGAGATTCCGCTGGACACCTTCATTACCCACACCATGGGCCTGGAAGACATCAACAAGGCGTTCGACCTGATGCATGAAGGCAAGAGCATTCGCAGCGTCATTCATTTCTGAGGTTTGCCATGAGCCTGGACAACATCTCCTGCCAGAAAAGCTTCGGCGGCTGGCACAAGCGTTACCGGCATCACTCCAAAGTGCTGGGCTGCGACATGGTGTTCGCTGTGTACCTGCCGCCACAAGCGGAGCAGGGCGCCAAGCTGCCGGTGCTGTACTGGCTAAGCGGCCTGACCTGCACCGACGAGAACTTCATGCAGAAGGCCGGTGCCCAACGCCTGGCTGCGGAGCTCGGGTTGATCATTGTGGCGCCCGATACCAGCCCGCGTGGCGAGCAGGTACCGGGCGACCCCGACGGTGCCTGGGACTTCGGCCTGGGCGCCGGGTTCTACCTGAATGCTACCCAGCAACCCTGGGCCCAGCACTACCGCATGCATGACTATGTAGTGCAGGAGTTGCCCGCGCTGATCGAGGCACACTTCCCCGCGTCGGGGGAGCGCAGCATCAGTGGCCATTCCATGGGCGGGCACGGCGCGCTGGTGTGCGCCTTGCGCAACCCGGGGCGCTACCGCGCGGTATCGGCGTTTTCACCCATCAGCAACCCCATGGATTGCCCGTGGGGCGAGAAGGCGTTCAGCCGCTACCTGGGGGAAGACCGCGCCCGCTGGCGCGAGTGGGACGCCAGCGTGCTGCTGGCCGAAACCCCGGCCGGGCAGTGCCCACCGTTGCTGGTGGACCAGGGCGACCGCGATGATTTCCTGGAAAAGCAGCTCAAGCCTGAAGCACTCGAGCAGGCTGCGCGCAAAGGCGGTCACGACCTGACCTTGCGCCTGCAACCTGGCTATGACCACAGTTATTACTTCATTGCCAGTTTCATCGAGGACCACCTGCGCCATCACGCCGCGGCATTGGGGCGCTAGCCTGCAAATACAGGTAGAATCACGCCCTGACTCATTCAGGGCGTTTTTCTATGCGTATTGGCCACGGCTACGATGTGCACCGTTTCTGCGACGGTGATTTCATTACCCTGGGCGGGGTGCGTATCCCCCACAAATACGGCCTTCTGGCCCACTCTGATGGCGACGTGCTGCTGCACGCCGTGAGCGATGCGCTGCTCGGGGCTGCGGCCCTGGGCGATATCGGCAAGCACTTCCCCGACACTGACCCGCAGTTCAAGGGCGCGGACAGCCGTGTGCTGCTGCGCCATGTGCTGAGTGTGGTCCAGGCCAAGGGCTGGAAGGTGGGCAACGTGGATGCCACCATCGTCGCCCAGGCGCCCAAGATGGCGCCGCATATCGACACCATGCGCCAACTGCTGGCCGACGACCTGCAGGTTGGCCTCGATCAGGTCAACGTCAAGGCCACTACCACCGAAAAACTGGGCTTCGCAGGCCGCGAGGAGGGGATTGCCGTGCATTCGGTTGCCCTGCTGCTGCCAGCATGACCGAACAGGAACTGCTGGGCCCGCGCGCATCGGGCGAACCCCTGGGCAGCGCCGTACTCAAGGCGGTAGCTGAAGACTTCCAGGTGGATGAAGTGCTGGATATTCCGTTGTCCGGGCAGGGCGAACACCTGTGGCTATGGGTGGAAAAGCGCGACCTCAACACCGAGGAGGCCGCTCGCCGCCTGGCCCGTGCTGCGGGTGTGCCAGCGCGTGCTATCAGCTACGCAGGGCTCAAGGACCGCCAGGCGCTGACCCGCCAGTGGTTCAGCCTGCACTTGCCTGGCAAGGCCGACCCGGACCTGTCGCGGGCCGAAGATGCCAGCCTGCGCGTGCTCAAGCAGGTGCGCCACCAGCGCAAGTTGCAGCGTGGCGCCCACTCCGCCAACGGTTTCACCTTGCGCCTCACGGCCCTCAAGGCAGATCACCAGGCCATCGATGCGCGTTTGGCGCTGCTCAAGCAGCAAGGGGTGCCCAACTACTTCGGTACCCAGCGCTTCGGTCACGGCGGTAGCAATGTGCAGGATGCCCTCGAGTGGGCGGCACGCAAGGCCCTGCCCGAGCAGCGCAACGTGCGCTCGCGGTTGCTCTCGGCCGGGCGCAGCTATCTGTTCAACCAGGTGCTGGCTGCGCGCGTGGCCCAAGGCAACTGGGACCAGGCGCAGGTAGGCGATTTGCTGGCCTTCACCGATAGCCGCAGTTTCTTCCCGGCGGGTGAGGCCGAATGCAGTGACCCACGGCTGGCGGTGCTCGACCTGCATCCCACCGGCCCGTTGTGGGGCGAAGGCGCGTCACCCGCTGCTGGCGCCTGCGCAGGCCTGGAAAATGCCATCGCCGCGCGTCAGCCAGCACTATGCCACTGGTTGTCGCAGGCGGGCATGGATCACGAACGGCGCATCATGCGGCTCCCTATTGGCGGCCTGACGTGGCATTATCCCGAGCCTGATATCCTGCAACTGGAATTCGTCCTTCCGGCCGGATGCTTCGCCACCGTAGTAGTGCGCGAAGTGGTGGATCTGGTGCCGGCAGGGCAGACGGACAGCCCATGCGTATTCTGATTTCGAACGACGATGGTGTTACTGCACCCGGCATCGCCGCGCTGCACGCTGCGCTGGCGGATTACGCCGAGTGCACGGTAATCGCCCCTGACCAGGACAAGAGCGGCGCCGGCAGTTCGCTGACGCTGGACCGCCCGCTGCATCCCGTGACCCTGGCCAATGGCTTCATCAGCCTCAATGGCACGCCCACCGACTGTGTGCACCTGGGGCTCAACGGCCTGTTGCCGCAGGCGCCCGACATGGTGGTGTCAGGCATCAACCTGGGCGCCAACCTGGGCGATGACGTGCTGTACTCCGGCACGGTCGCAGCGGCGCTCGAGGGGCGTTTCCTGGGTGGCACATCGCTGGCGTTCTCGCTGCTGTCTCGCCAGCCCGACAATTTGCCGGCTGCCGCCCACATCGCCCGTCGTTTGGTAGAGGCACAGTCGCGCCTGGTGTTGCCACCGCGTACCGTGCTCAACGTCAACATCCCCAACCTGCCGCTGGAGCGCATCCGCGGCATCCAGCTGACCCGCTTGGGGCACCGGGCCCGGGCGGCGGCCCCTACCAAGGTGGTCAACCCGCGTGGCAAGGAAGGCTACTGGATCGCCGTGGCCGGTGACGCCGAGGATGGCGGCCCGGGTACCGACTTCCATGCGGTCATGCAGGGGTATGTGTCAATAACGCCGCTGCAGTTGGACCGCACCTTCAGTGATGCCTTCGAGCAGCTCGATGGCTGGCTGGAGGGGCTGCTTTGATGCGCGAAGACGATATGCTGCGGCGCGGTATCGGCATGACCTCCCAGCGCACCCGGGAGCGGCTTATCCAGCGCCTGTGCGAAGAGGGTGTATCGAACACCCAGGTGCTGGATGTCATCCGTCGCACGCCCCGTCACCTGTTCGTTGACGAGGCCCTGGCCCACCGGGCCTATGAAGACACCGCGCTACCGATCGGGCACAACCAGACCATCTCGCAACCGTTCATGGTCGCGCACATGAGCGAGTTGCTGCTTGAAGCCGGGCCGTTGGACAAGGTACTGGAGATCGGCACCGGCTCTGGCTACCAGACCGCCGTGCTGGCGCAACTGGTGGAGCGGGTTTTCTCGGTTGAGCGCATCAAGGTGCTGCAGGATCGCGCCAAGGAGCGTCTGGTTGAGTTGAGCCTGCGCAACGTGGTGTTCCGCTGGGGCGATGGTTGTGAGGGCTGGCCGGCATTGGCGCCCTACAACGGTATCATCGTGACGGCGGTGGCGCCGGAAGTGCCCCAGGCGTTGCTGGACCAGCTGGCACCCGGTGGGCGCATGGTGATCCCTGTAGGGCCTGCCGGCGAGGCTCAGCAGCTGATGCTGATCGTGCGTGAAGAACATGGCTTCTCGCGCCGGGTTCTGGGCGCGGTGCGTTTCGTGCCGTTGCTGAATGGGCCTGTGGCCTGAACCGCCGGCCTTACCGGCGGGCTATTTTTACAACAGCAGCGAATTCTTGCCGCGTCGTCCTGTCTATCAGGCGGTACGCACAGGTTGCGCCGGGCTATGATCGGCCTTTGCAGCAGCGTGTTGCATCTGCCTGGGAATGCCGGCGAGCTTCGTTATAATTGCAATACTATTGCATTTCTTGTTCAAAGAAGATTTCGGCACCATGAGGGGAGCGCGGGTGGTTCACACAGTCTTTCGGCAGCGCAAGGACAGCTCGGCTTTCAAGCTCGTGGTGCTCGCCATGGCCCTGGGCGCGCTGCTGGTGGGGTGCTCCAGCAGCGGTAGCAACAACGCACGGGTGGTCGACCGCAACAGCGCTGCGCCCAAACGGCCCACGGTGACGTCCGGGCAATACGTGGTCAAACCGGGTGATACGCTGTTTTCCATCGCTTTCCGCTATGGCTGGGACTACAAAGAGCTGGCCGCCCGCAACGGTATCGCACCGCCCTACACCATACGCCCCGGCCAGGCCATTCGTTTCAGCACGGGTGCGTCGGGCAGCACAACGGTGGTTGCCAGCCCGTCTTCCTCCAGCCGCACCACCGTGACCCGTCGTCCGGTGGGCACCTCGCCGGCGGCCCCTGCCAGCACTACCAAAACCGTTACTACGACCACTGCCCCCGTGGTGGCTACGGTGCCCGCTGCAGAACGTGCGGTGGGTGGCTGGACATGGCCGGCCAATGGGGTGCTGATTGGAAAATTTGCTTCAAACGGTAGTTTGAATAAAGGCATTGATATCGCTGGTGATTTGGGACAGCCTGTTTTTGCTGCGTCGGGTGGTACAGTGGTCTACGCCGGGAGTGGTTTAAGGGGCTACGGCGAGTTGATCATCATCAAACACAGCGATACCTACGTCAGTGCCTACGGTCACAACCGCAGGCTGTTGGTTCGGGAGGGGCAGCAGGTCAAGGCAGGGCAGTCGATTGCTGAAATGGGGTCCACAGGCACAGACAGGGTGAAGCTGCATTTCGAGATTCGCCGTCAGGGCAAGCCCGTCGATCCTCTCCAGTTCCTGCCACGTCGTTGACCGTTGTACCGGCCTGTTTCCCGTGACGTAGAGGGGACAGGCTCCAGCGCTGCCAGGGATACAGGTGCCGCTTGAGTCTGAGTTCGAACTCAGCAAAGGACTATAACAATGGCTCTCAGTAAAGAAGCGCCGGAGTTTGACATCGACGATGACGTCCTCCTCATGGAGACGGGTATCGTTTTGGAAACGGATGTGGTGTCAGACGAACCTGCTGTATCCTCGGTTCGGACCAGGGCCAAGTCGGGCCCTTCGCTCAAACAACACAAGTACATCGATTACAGCCGGGCGCTCGATGCCACTCAGCTGTACCTCAACGAGATCGGCTTCTCGCCCCTGTTGTCGCCGGAAGAGGAAGTGCATTTTGCGCGGTTGTCGCAAAAAGGCGACCCTGCTGGCCGCAAACGCATGATCGAAAGCAACCTGCGCCTGGTTGTGAAAATTGCCCGCCGTTACGTGAACCGTGGCTTGTCGTTGCTCGATCTGATCGAGGAGGGCAACCTGGGGTTGATCCGTGCCGTTGAGAAATTTGACCCGGAGCGTGGTTTCCGCTTTTCCACCTACGCCACATGGTGGATTCGCCAGACCATCGAGCGGGCGATCATGAACCAGACCCGCACCATCCGCTTGCCCATCCACGTGGTCAAGGAGTTGAACGTTTATTTGCGTGCAGCCCGTGAGCTCACCCAGAAACTGGATCACGAGCCTTCGCCGGAAGAAATCGCTACCCTGCTGGAAAAGCCCGTTGCGGAGGTCAAGCGTATGCTTGGTCTCAACGAGCGGGTATCGTCAGTCGACGTCTCGCTGGGGCCGGACTCAGACAAGACCTTGCTCGATACGCTCACCGACGACCGCCCGACCGATCCTTTCGAACTGCTCCAGGACGATGATCTGTCCCAGAGTATCGATCAGTGGCTGGGTGAACTGACTGATAAACAACGCGAGGTAGTAGTGCGTCGTTTTGGCCTGCGTGGCCACGAGAGCAGCACGTTGGAAGATGTCGGGCTGGAGATCGGCCTGACCCGTGAGCGCGTTCGGCAGATCCAGGTAGAAGGGCTGAAGCGTCTGCGCGAAATCCTCGAGAAGAACGGCTTGTCCAGCGAGTCGTTGTTTCGATAAGCAGCTGCTGCTTTACCCCTGAAACGCCCCGGTATGCCGGGGCGTTTTCGTGTGTGAGGTAATCACTCGAATATTCCCCAACCCCTAACAGAGTCACTCAACGCCTACAGGTTGCAGCTCGGCGTGTAAGTGTTTGCTTACTCGTCGCGTAAGCCATGTATGCGAGGGGGAGTAAATCATTGTCGTTTTCAGTCTGTCTATTTTTACAAGTGGCTGAAAAGTATGATGTTTTTACCTGTGAGGAAATGTATCCAACGCAACATTGTGAGAGCTTTGCCGGTTGCCTCCCTCAGCCGAATCGCTAGTATTCGAACTGTGCACACGGACATGCACAGGCCTTCAGGAAGAAAGCCAGGGACATCGCAAGAAGCGATTTCATCAGGACGATGTTCAGGACAAGCAGGGACTACGGAAAAAAATGTGGGCGGGTCAAACCGCCCCTTTTTTTTGCCCGCTAGAAAGCAAAAAAGGCCCTGCAAGGGCCTTTTTGTATTGCGCTGCTGCTTAGCGTTGCAGGTCGGCAATTTTGCCGGTCTTGCCATCCCATTCCTCTGCGTCGGGCAGGGCGTCCTTACGCTCGGTAATGTTCGGCCAGATCTCTGCCAGCTCGGCATTCAGCTCAATGAAGTTTTCCATGCCCGAAGGCACTTCGTCTTCCGAGAAGATGGCTTGCGCCGGGCATTCAGGTTCGCACAGGGCGCAATCGATGCACTCGTCCGGGTGAATGACCAGGAAGTTCGGGCCTTCGTAGAAGCAGTCCACCGGACAGACTTCCACGCAGTCGGTGTATTTGCATTTGATGCAGTTGTCGGTGACGACGAAGGTCATTTCTAATTCTCTCCTCAGGCGACGGCGGCGGCCCTTCCTCTTGGGGCCGCGCGGTTTACGGGTACATGGCTGCAGGCCAGGCTAATAACCTGCAGCACCAGCAAACCGCGGCGGATTCTACCAGCTTGTAGTGGACGCCGTTATAACAGGTTCTTTAGTTGATATAGCATTTCGATAGCTTGACGCGGGGTCATGTCATCCAGCTGCAGCTTGCCCAGCTTCTCGATGGCTGGGTGGGGCAGGCTGGCGAACAGGTCGCTCTGGTGCGGCACCTGTGGCGCGCCCTTCGGACCCGGCACAGCAGGCGGTTCATGGGGCAGGCTGTTGGTTTCCAGGCGTGCCAGGTGCTCCCGTGCGCGCTGGATGACAGCAGTGGGTACCCCGGCCAACTGCGCCACCGCCAGGCCATAACTCTGGCTGGCCGGCCCGGGCAGCACATGGTGCAGGAACACGATGCGTTCATTGTGCTCGGTGGCGTTAAGGTGCACGTTGGCCACCAGCGGCTCGCTGTCGGGCAGTACCGTCAGCTCGAAGTAGTGGGTGGCGAACAAGGTATAGGCACGCAGGCGCGCGAGGCGCTCGGCCGCTGCCCAGGCCAGCGACAGGCCGTCAAACGTGCTGGTACCGCGGCCGACTTCGTCCATCAGCACCAGGCTGCGGTCTGTAGCGTTATGCAGGATGTTGGCCGTTTCGCTCATCTCCACCATGAACGTGGAGCGCCCGCCAGCCAGGTCATCGCTGGAGCCGATGCGGGTGAAGATCCGGTCTACCGGCGACAGTTCGCAGCTGGCTGCCGGTACAAAGCTGCCGATGTGGGCCAGCAGCACGATCAGCGCGGTCTGGCGCATGTAGGTGGATTTACCGCCCATGTTCGGCCCGGTGATCACCAGCATGCGTGTGTTGTCGTCCAGGCCCAGGTCGTTGGCCACGAACGGGGTGGTGAGCACCTGCTCGACCACCGGGTGACGGCCCTGCTCGATGCGCAGGCAAGGGTGGTCGACGAAGCGTGGGCAGTTCAGGTCCAGGTTCAACGCGCGCTCGGCCAGGTTGCTGAGCACATCCAGTTCGGCCAGGGCTGCGGCGCTGTCCTGCAGCGGCGCCAGGTGGCTGATGAGGGTTTCCAGCAGGGCGTCGTAGAGCATCTTTTCGCGGGCCAGGGCCCGGCTCTTGGCCGACAGCGCCTTGTCCTCGAATGCTTTCAGCTCGGGGGTGATGAACCGTTCGGCGCCTTTCAGCGTCTGGCGGCGGATATAGTCGCCCGGCGCTTGTTCTGCCTGCTTGGTGGGCAACTCGATGAAGTAACCGTGCACGCGGTTGTAGCCGACCTTGAGGTTGGCCAGGCCAGTACGGGCTTTTTCACGGGCTTCCAGGTCGATGAGAAACTGACCGGCGTTTTCGCTGATCGCCAGCAGGTCATCCAGCTCGTTGTCATAGCCAGCCTTGAGCACACCGCCATCACGGATGACCGCAGGTGGGTTGTCCACGATCGCCCGTTCCAGCAGGCTGGCAAGCTCCGGGTAGGTGCCGGTAATGGCAGCCAGACGCGCCAGGTGAGGGGCTTCCAGTTCGGCCATGGCGTTCTGCAGTTCGGGCAGTGCGCCCAAGGCATCTCGCAGGCGGGCGAGATCGCGGGGACGTGCGTTACGCAGGCCGATGCGCGCCAGAATACGTTCGATGTCGCCGATTTCCTTCAACTGCGGTTGCAGTTTTTCGAACCGGTAGCCGTCGAGCAGGCATCGGATCGAATCCTGCCGGGCCTGCAGCACCTTGAGGTCGCGCAGCGGCCGGTTCAGCCAGCGGCTCAGCAGGCGGCTGGCCATGGCGGTCTGGCAACGGTCGATCACCGATTGCAGGGTATTGTCACGCCCACCCGCCAGGTTGATGTCCAGCTCCAGGTTGCGGCGGCTGGCACCGTCGAGGATCACGGTGTCGTCCAGGCGTTCATGGCGCAGGCTGCGCAGGTGCGGCAAGGCGGTCCGCTGGGTTTCCTTGGCGTAGGTCAGCAGGCAGCCAGCGGCGCCGATGGCCAGGGTCAGCTTGTCGCAGCCAAAGCCCTTGAGGTCCTTGGTCGCAAATTGCTGGCACAGCGCCTTGCGCGCGGAGTCGCGGTCGAAGTCCCAGGGCGCACGGCGGCGAGCCCCCGGGCGCTTTTCGGCGGGCAGGTCGCGCGGCCAGTCGTCCGGGATCAACAGTTCCACCGGGTTCAGGCGTTCCAGTTCGGCCAGCAGGTTTTCCCAGCCCTTGAGCTCCTGAACGCTGAAATTGCCACTGGTGATGTCCAGCACAGCCAGGCCGAACAGGCGGTCATCGCCCAGCAGCGCGGCAATCAGGTTGTCGCGCCGCTCGTCCAGCAGCGCTTCGTCGCTGACTGTGCCGGGCGTGATGATCCGCACCACCTGGCGCTCGACCGGCCCTTTGCTGGTGGCCGGGTCGCCGATCTGTTCGCAGATCACCACCGACTCGCCCAGCTTCACCAGCTTGGCCAGGTAGCCTTCCAGCGAATGGAACGGCACGCCGCACATGGGGATGGACTGGCCGGCTGACTGACCGCGGGCGGTCAGGGTGATGTCCAGCAGGCTGGCGGCCTTTTTCGCATCTTCGTAGAAGATCTCGTAGAAGTCGCCCATGCGGTAGAACATCAGCTGGTCCGGGTGCTGGTTCTTCAGCTTCCAGTACTGCTGCATCATCGGGGTGTGTGCGGAAAGATCAGACATTCGGGGCCTTACAGCGGGTGATCTGGTTGGCGATGGTAAACCCGCAATGGTACAGCCTTTTTGCTTGCCATGCAGGCGCCCGCAAGTGGGCAAATCGGCGCAGTTGGCGCTCGGGGGTGGAGCCAGGCCACATCAAGCTTTAGAATGGCGAGCCCCGATGAAGACCCAAGCCGCTATTTGCATGAATGTCTCCACGCGCGTTTCTTTTGTAGACCAGCAACTTATCTACCTTCTGTACGGCAAGCGTCGTACCTATCAGTTAGAGGCCAAGTTCAGCATTCTCAGCGCCTTGGCGCGCTGTGAGCCCGGCCAGTGCCCCGTTATCCGTGTGCTTACCGACGAGCCCCAGGCATTTGCCGGGTGGCCCGTGGAAGTGGTCAGGCTGGACACGCAGACCCTTCAAGCCTGGGCGCCCGATGGCAGTTACACCCATCGGCGCAAGGCCTGCGCCATTGCCCAAGCTTGCCAATGGGCACAAAAAACCATTTTCATCGACACCGATACGGTGTTTCTGCAACCTGTGCAGCGGCTCTTCGAACAGGTGGGTGCCGACCAGTTCCTGATCGACGAAGTGGAGTCGAGCTGGGCTAAAGCCTCGCGCAAGCGCCATTACCGCGCCCTCGCCCGCGGGTTGGCGGCGACAGGCCAGTTGCCACCCGACGACCTGCAGCTGTGCAACAGTGGGGTACTGGGCCTTGCGCATGAAAACGCAGCCGTTGCCCAGCGGGCGATCGCCCGGATCGACGACTGGGCCGCCTACAGCCGTGAGCTGCTGACCATCGAGCAGATTGCCTTTTCGTTTGAAATTTATGGCGCGCGCATCAATCAGGCACGGGGTTTGATCAGCCATTACTACGCCATGAAACCGTACCTTCATGCCATCCAGGACGTGTTCTTTGCCCGCCATGGCGAGGGCTTTCATGCCGACATGCCGGCCTTGGCGCTGCAGGTGCCAGCGTACCGCCCGCTGCCCTCGTGGCTGATGCGCGTTGGTGTGAAGCTGAGCCTGCTGCGCGTGCCTCGTGAACTGCGTGGCGTTGCCCGCAAGCTGCTTTACGGCAGTGCGATCAGTGGTGATGAGTATTTGCAGGCCTGCAAGGTGGTGTGGTGGCGCTCGGCGATCGACGACATGCGCATGCTCGGCGGCCTCGACTGGACCAATGGCTGGCCTGCAGGGCTGCCGCGGCTCAAGCGCAGGGATGAGCGCGTCATCAGCAAGATTGCGCGGGAAAGCCTGAACGTTTGACCGGCCAGTGGCTCTACCAGGATGGTAGGGTAGCGCCCACTCTTTCAGGAGCCTGTCATGGACCCGATCACCACGCTCGCCACCCAACTGGGCGAACACCTGCAGCGCACTGGTGCGCAGGTGAGTACTGCCGAATCCTGCACCGGCGGCGGTATCGCCGAGGCCATCACCCGCATCGCCGGCAGCTCGGCATGGTTCGAGGCCGGTTACGTGACCTATTCCAATGCGCAGAAAACCCGGCAGTTGGGCGTGCCTGAGCAGTTGTTCGGGCAGGTCGGGGCGGTGAGCCAGGAGGTGGTCGAAGCCATGGTGCGCGGGGCGCAAGCCGCCAGTGGCGCACGTTTTGCCGTTGCGGTCAGTGGGGTGGCCGGCCCTGGCGGTGGTTCGCCCGCCAAGCCGGTGGGTACCGTATGGCTGGCCTGGGGCGATGGCAGCCGCGTGGTCAGCATACGCCGCCAGTTCGACGGCGACCGCGAGGCGGTGCGCCGGCAGACTGTGATCGCCGCTTTAGAAGGCTTGTTACAGCTTGCCCCGCGGTAAATCGACGACAGGGGTTTGCGTAGGCGCTGGCCTGTGGAATAATACTGGCTACTTATACAGGTATCCCGGCCGTCAGGGCCAAGTCGAACACGTGAGGATTTCAATGGACGACAACAAGAAGCGCGCCTTGGCTGCGGCCCTGGGTCAAATCGAACGCCAATTCGGCAAGGGCGCGGTCATGCGCATGGGCGACCACGAGCGCCAGGCCATCCCCGCCATTTCCACCGGCTCCCTGGGGCTGGACATTGCGTTGGGCATCGGCGGTTTGCCAAAAGGCCGTATCGTCGAAATCTACGGCCCGGAGTCGTCGGGTAAAACCACGCTGACGCTGTCGGTCATCGCCGAAGCCCAGAAAAGCGGCGCCACGTGCGCGTTCGTCGACGCCGAGCACGCCCTGGACCCGGAATACGCCGGCAAGCTGGGCGTCAATGTCGACGACCTGCTGGTCTCGCAGCCAGACACCGGCGAGCAGGCCCTGGAAATCACCGACATGCTGGTGCGCTCCAACGCGGTTGACGTGATCATCGTCGACTCCGTAGCTGCGCTGGTGCCGAAGGCGGAAATCGAAGGCGAAATGGGTGACATGCACGTGGGCCTGCAGGCTCGCCTGATGTCCCAGGCCTTGCGCAAGATCACCGGTAACATCAAGAACGCCAACTGCCTGGTGATCTTCATTAACCAGATCCGGATGAAGATCGGCGTCATGTTCGGCAGCCCGGAAACCACCACCGGTGGTAACGCCCTGAAGTTTTACGCATCGGTGCGTCTGGACATCCGCCGTACTGGCGCGGTCAAGGAAGGCGATGAAGTGGTGGGTAGCGAAACTCGCGTCAAAGTGGTGAAGAACAAGGTTTCGCCGCCGTTCCGCCAGGCTGAGTTCCAAATTCTTTACGGTAAGGGTATTTACCGTAACGGCGAGATCATCGATCTGGGCGTATCCCAAGGGTTGGTCGAAAAGTCGGGTGCCTGGTACAGCTATCAGGGCAATAAAATCGGTCAGGGCAAGGCCAACGCCGCCAAGTACTTGCAAGAAAACCCAGCCATCGGCAACGAGATCGAGAAGCAGGTTCGCGACAAATTGCTCACCGCAGGCGCCGCTGCCGCCGCAGCTGCGGCTGGCAAAGCTGCAGCCGCAAAAGCTGACGCCGACGACATGGCTGACGCCGACGCTGGTTATTGATCGCGCGGTCGTTGCTAAATTATGCCCGCCGTACTCGACACCCCTGTCGCCATTCGGCGGGCTGCCATGGACCTGCTCGCGCGACGTGAGCACGGTCGCGTTGAACTGACACGCAAGTTGCGCCAGCGTGGTGCAATGGACGAGCTGATCGAGCCTGAGCTTGATCGGCTTTGCGATGAAGGGCTGCTAAGCGAAGCCCGGTACCTGGAAAGCTTCATCAGATACCGTTCAGGCTCTGGTTATGGCCCGGCGCGCATTCGCGAAGAACTTGGTCAACGTGGGTTGGCTCGAACTGATATCGAGCAGGCACTGCGTGAAAGCGAAGTGGATTGGGGGGAGCGCTTGCGGGATGTCTGGCAGCGCAAATTCGCCGGCCAGCGCCCGCAGGACCCGCGCGGTCGTGCGCAGCAAACACGCTTTCTGGCCTACCGCGGCTTCCCTCTTGATATGATCGGTCGCTTGCTCAGCGGGCGCGATTTGGACGACTGACGTGTTATATCAGCCAGTTCTCCGGCAGGTTGATGAAGTTCACCAGCTCTCTTAACCGACCCTGGTCGCGACCGGTAAAGGCGAAGGACAGGCGGGTGAGGTGCCCGTAGTCGGCCGTTTCATGTTCGGCGCTGCTGTCGGGCTGCTGTTCAAATTCCCCGTTCATGCACAAGTCCGCGAAGGTTTCCCGTATGTCCTGGAGTGCGGCGGCACTCAGCGCGTGTTGCATACGAATCACGAACTGGCTCTTCAACCAACGGCTTGAATGGTAATTGCGGTAGAACTGGTTGATTTCCTCCACCGCCTCATCAGCTGTATGCACCAGGCGGACCAGCTTCAGGTCGCCGGGCAGGATGTAGCGGTTTTCTTCGAGTTGATTGCGGATGAAAGCCAGGCAATCGCGCCAGAAGGTGCCGTCGGGTGAGTCCAGTAGTACCACGGGTACCAGCGGGCTTTTGCCAGTCTGGATCAAGGTCAGCACCTCAAGCGCTTCGTCCAGTGTGCCAAAGCCGCCAGGGCAGAGCACCAGCGCATCGGCCTCCTTGACGAAGAACAGCTTGCGGATGAAAAAGAAGTGGAAAGGTAGCAATTTGTCCGTGCCATCCACCGTGGCATTGGCATGTTGCTCGAAGGGCAGGGTGATGTTGAAACCGAGGCTGTGATCGCTGCCGGCACCCTCGTGCGCTGCGGCCATGATGCCGCCACCGGCACCAGTGATTACCATCAGGTCCGAGCGTGCAAGGGTGGCGCCCAGTTCGCGGGCGATAGCGTACATCGGGTGCTGCAGTGGCGTGCGCGCCGAGCCGAATACGGTGACTTTGCGGCGGCCCTTGTACCGCTGCAGGGCACGGAAAGACTGGTCAAGTTCACGCAGTGCCTGCGCTGTGATCTTGGCGCTCCAGCGGTCGGCATCGTCATGAGCCATGCGCAGAACGGTCAGCATCATCTCGCGGTACAGCGGCAGGTTGGGGCTGGTGGGTGCCACGAGTTGCAACTGTGCGTCGATGTGGCTGAGATCGATGTTGTTGTCGCGGAAATGGCCGGAAAGCAGTTCATTCGATTGATAAGGCATGCAACTTCTCCTTCTGCACCCTCTCAATCTAGCCGGTTGCGCGGCATCATGCCCAGCCGCAATGGCTGCCGGTCAGCCGGCAATGGGCGCCGTGGCGCCCAGGCAACCGGCCAATGCGGCCATTACTTCTTCTTGTTGCCTGCTACACAGCTGGCGCTGTCGAAGGCTTGATCCATCACAGGCTGGTTGGTCTTGTACACGGTAAAGCGGTAGACCATCACGGCACCCTTGGACATCAGGTTGCGGAACCCGCTGTTGCGGCACACGCTGTCGCCCAATTGGCTGCGAACCTGCTCGGGGTTGGCTTGCATGCGCGCAGCATGCTCGCCACGCACGCTCAGGTGGTTGATCAAGGCCTTGCCTTCAACGGTGTAGCCTTGGTCGAGAATGTCTTCATTGATGGCGCGGGGCGTGCCGACGCTGCTTTCCTTGGCGACCTTCTGCAGCATCTTGTTGAGGTCGTAGTCCTGCTTGGAAGCCGCCTGGGCTGCCAGGGGCAGGGCGAGCATCAGGCTCAGGGCGGGGGCGATGAGGCGCAGCATGAATCTCTCCTGTTCGGTGACTGGCGCTTGGACATGCATGCATCTGCGGCGTTCCGTGAGCACCGCACGGCGCCTGTGCCTGGCATAAAGCGGCGATTATAGGGGGCGCGTCGCCCGCTGCACAGCAATGGGTGGCGCTTCTGTTAAACTGCACGCCGTTTTTGCTCGAGCTATTACCGTGCCTATTTTCAACCTGCCTGGAGGCCTGCCGGCATGAGCCACGCGGTAGCGCGCCTGCGTGCCGAACGCCTGGCCCGCAGTAACAAGCCCTTCGTTGCCCGTGGATCACGGGCGCAACGCTGCCCCGATTGCCGGGTAATCGCCACGCACTGCCTGTGTGCCTGGAAGCCCAAGGTGCAAGCCGAGTCAGGGATTTGCCTGTTGATGCATGACACCGAGCCATTGAAGCCCACCAACACTGGCTGGCTGATTGCCGACCTGATCGAGGACACTTCCGCCTTTGGCTGGCTCCGCACCTCGGTCGACGAGGGCTTGCTGGCATTGCTGGACGACCCGCAGTGGCAGCCCTATATCGTCTTTCCCGGTGAATTCGTTGCTGAACAACGTGTGGTCAATGAAGTGGTGCGCGAGCCCGGCAAGCGCCCGCTGTTCATCCTGCTGGATGCCACCTGGACCGAGGCGCGCAAGATGTTCCGCAAAAGCCCGTACCTGAACCGCTTTCCGGTGCTGAGCCTGCAGGCCGAGCAGATGTCACGCTACCGCTTGCGCCGTTCCCGGCGTGATGACCACTTCTGTACCGCCGAGGTTGCGGCCATGTGCCTGGACCTGGCCGGGGACGCGGTAGCCTCCCAGGCGCTGGATGCCTACCTGGATGTCTTCAGCCTGCATTACCTCAGCGGCAAGCGGCGGGTGCCGCTGGACGAACAGGATGACACCCATCGCCGTTTGCATACCTTTCTATAGTCCAAGGGGCATGCCCCGGGCTTTGGTTCATAATGATGGGGCCGGGCAGCCAGGACAGGCGAGACGGCAGGGCGGCTGGCTTGCCTTCCTGGGCCGCGCTCGGCATCCTTGGCGCCGATTCCCCGCCGGGCAGCCCCGTTTGAGACCGGGCGCCGGGTATAGAACAGGATCACTAGATCGATGGCCACGTACGAAATCCTGATTGCCGATGACCACCCGCTGTTCCGCGGTGCCTTGCGCCAAGCCGTAACGCTTGGCCTGGGCCCGGACGTTCGCCTGGTAGAGGTTGCCAGCATCGCCGAGCTGGAAACCCGCCTGAGCGAAAAAGCAGATTGGGACTTGGTGCTATTGGACCTCAACATGCCAGGCGCCTATGGTTTCTCCGGGCTGGTGCTGCTGCGCGGGCAGTACCCGCAGATACCTGTGGTGATGGTCTCTGCGCAGGAAGAGGCCGCCGTGGTGGTCAAGTCTCGCGAATTCGGCGCCAGCGGGTTCATCCCCAAGTCAAGTACCCTGGAGGTGATCCAGGACGCCGTGCGCAAGGTGCTGGACGGTGAAGTATGGTGGCCGCCCCAGGCGTTCGAGAAGGTTGATGTGCCGGCCGAGGCCAAGGCCGCCAGTGCAGGCCTGGCGAGCCTGACGCCGCAGCAGTTCCGGGTGCTGACGATGGTGTGCGAAGGCCTGCTGAACAAGCAGATCGCTTACGAACTGAGCGTATCCGAAGCCACCATCAAGGCCCATGTCACGGCCATCTTCCGCAAGCTGGGCGTGCGTACGCGCACCCAGGCCGCGCTGTTGCTGCAACAACTTGAATCGGTTGCCAGCACCTGACTGCGCGTGGCTTCACGCTTTTTTGACCCATGCCGGTCTAGTCTGCTGGCCTTTTCGTTGTTAAGCGACCCTCATGACTCCATCACCCTTCAAGGGCCAGACCGGCCTTAAACGTATCCTGAATGCTGCTGGCTATTCGCTGGACGGGCTGCGCGCCGCATTCAAGGGCGAAGCGGCATTTCGTCAGCTGGTACTGCTCAACGTGCTGCTGATCCCCATCGCCTTCTGGCTGCCGGTCAGCCGTGCCGAGCGGGCGATCATGATCGCTGTCTGCTTGTTGGGCTTGATCGTGGAGCTGTTCAACTCGGCGGTAGAGGCAGCCATCGACCGCATTTCACTCGAGCGCCACCCGCTGTCGAAAAATGCCAAGGACATGGGCAGCGCTGCGCAGTTCGTGTCGCTCAGCATGGTGGCGCTGGTGTGGGGCGTGATCCTGCTCTAGGCGATAGGCGGCAACACGATTTCATCACTGCGGGTGACGCCGGCAGTGAAGTTGCGGCACAGCTGCAGGAACTCGCGCATGGCCGATGTCTGGTATTTCTGCTTGTGCCAGATGAAGTAGAACTGGCGCATCAGGTCCAGCTCCGGGGTTTCCACGGCAACCAGGCTGCCCCGGCGGAATGCATCGCGCAGCGCCAGGCGCGAGATGCAGCCGATGCCCAGGCCAGACTCCACCGCACGCTTGATGGCCTCGGTATGCTCCAGCTCAAGGCGGATATCCAGGTGAGAGCGGTGGTGTCGCATCGCCTGATCGAACGTCAGGCGCGTGCCTGAACCCTGTTCGCGCAGAATCCAGGCCTCCCCGGCCAGCGTCTGTACATCGGCACGGCCCTGTTTGGCCAGCGGATGCTGCGGCGCGCAGAACACCACCAGCTCATCCTCCACCCAGGGCTGGACCTCAAGGTCTGGATGGTTGCAATCGCCTTCGATCAGACCCAGGTCAATTTCATGGTGAGCAACCTGTTGCACGATATGCGCAGTGTTTTGCACGTGCAGCTTCACCTGGCTTTCCGGGTGAAGTTGCATGAAGCTGCCGATCAGCAAGGTGGCCAGGTAGTTGCCAATGGTCAGCGTGGCGCCCACGGCCAGCGAGCCGAAGCCGGACTTCCCATTGAGCAGGTCTTCGATTTCCTTGGCCTGGTCAAGCAGGGCGACAGCCTGAGGCAGTAACTGGTGCCCCAGCGCATTGAGGCTCAGGCGCTTGCCCGCGCGGTCGAACAGCTGGCAGCTGCACTGGCGCTCGAGTTCGGTGATGGAAGTGCTGGCAGCAGACTGCGACAGCGCAAGCAGGCTGGCTGCTCGCGACACGCTCTGGTGCTGGGCGACGGCCACGAAGACCTGAAGTTGACGAAGTGTAAATCGCATATCGATATAACCGATAACACATATCTTGATAATTCAGTTAACAGATATTGTCGCTGCCCCTAAACTATCGCGCAACTACGCGCCCTCTGCGCCGCGTCTTTTTTCAGGAGCCCCTTTAGATGAGCAACATGAACCACGAACGTGTCCTCAGTGTGCACCACTGGAACGACACCCTGTTCAGCTTCAAGTGCACCCGTGACCCGGGCCTGCGCTTCGAGAACGGTCAGTTCGTGATGATCGGCCTGCAACAAGACAGCGGCCGCCCGCTCATGCGCGCCTACTCCATCGCCTCGCCGAACTGGGAAGAGCACCTGGAATTCTTCAGCATCAAGGTGCCGGATGGTCCACTGACCTCCCAGCTTCAGCACCTGAAGGAAGGCGATGAAATCATCATCAGCAAAAAGCCTACCGGTACGTTGGTACTCGATGACCTGAACCCGGGCAAGCACCTGTACCTGCTCAGTACCGGCACCGGCCTTGCGCCTTTCATGAGCGTCATCCAGGACCCGGAAACCTACGAGCGTTTCGAAAAGGTGATCCTGGTACACGGCGTGCGCTACGTGAACGAGGTGGCCTACCGTGAGTTCATCACCGAACACCTGCCACAGAACGAGTTCTTCGGTGAAGCGGTACGCGAAAAACTGATTTACTACCCCACCGTTACCCGCGAGCCGTTCGAGAACCAGGGCCGGCTGACCGACCTGATGCGCAGCGGTAAGCTGTTCAGCGACATCGGCCTGCCGCCGATCAACCCGCAGGACGATCGTGCCATGATCTGTGGCAGCCCCAGCATGCTCGACGAGACCAGCGAAGTGCTGGACAGCTTCGGCCTGAAGATTTCCCCGCGCATGCGTGAGCCAGGTGATTACCTGATCGAGCGCGCCTTCGTCGAGAAGTAAGGCGCAGGCGGGTACAGGAAGGTGGCCTCGGTGCCACCTTTTTCGTGCCTGGGCGGCTGGCGTGCCAGCTAGCGCACGACCTCTCTATTCCAGCCGCGTTTCACCGCTATACACCAATATCCCCCGGCACCGTTTGCACAAGTAGCGCCGCCCCTGGCGAACCAGCGTGTGCCGCTGGGCCGTGAACGGGAAATCACTCTGCGGGCATGGGCAGCGGTAGATGTACCGGGTCGCCAGGCGGCGCTCGATTGCATAATTGTGGCAGCGGCTGGGCGGCAGTTCGTACACGCCGCGCATGATCAACTGCCACTCCTGGCCATGAGCCTGAATGCTGTCGCCGAACAATTGGTGGGCCACCAGGTGCGCGACCTCGTGCGCCACCGTCTGGCGTAGAAAATCTTCCTGGTTTTCTCGGTACAGCTGCAGGTTGAAGCGCAGTTTGTTCTCGTGAAGGTGGGCGACCCCGGCTTTTTGCCCGCGCAGTTTGAAGTTCACTTCCGGGCGGAGGAAGGGGCGTTTGAAGAAGGTTTCCGCTTGCTGGTAACAGGTTTCGACGCGTTGGATAAGCAGCTCGGGCATGGCGCAATGGTTCTCCTGGCCCGTCATTATGCCGCAACCGCGGGGAGGCCGCCGAGCCACCTGTCAGCGCGCCCCGAGGCCTTTGGGGGGGCCGGGCAGCGCGCTGACACCCGCTCTAGTTGGTATAGACAGGCCCTACACCCAAGCCCCAGATGATGACAGTGGCCGCCATGATCGCCACCAGCACCACCAGCCCTACCGCCAGGACGGAGCTGGAAAACAGAAAACCTTCATCCTGCGGGATGTTCATGAAGGTCGGCAGGCCCACGTACAGTAGATACACCGTGTAGCAGATAGCCGCTGTGCCCACCAGCATGCCCAGCCATAGGTGTGGGTAGAGCGCCGCCAAGCCGGCAATGAACAGTGGGGTGGCGGTGTAGGTGGCAAAGGCCGTGCACTGGGCCATGGACGGATTGGCATCGTAGGTACGTGCCATCCAGTGGATAAAGGCCGCCATCACCGCCACCCCGGCGAGCATGGCGACATAGGACATGATGCTCATCCAGAGTGCGCTTTGCAGGGTCAGCATCACCGCTGGCCGGTCGCCGATCACCCAGCCAACCTGGGTAGTGCCAATAAATGCCGAAAGGGCGGGTATCGCCGCCAGTATCAAGGTATGGGTCAGGTACATGTGGCTGATGGTTTCGTCTTCGCCACGGATTTCCCGCCATTCCCGGTCGGGGTGGGTAAATAGCCCAACGACGTGATGAATCATGCCGGTCACTCCTCTGAATGTTGCCAGTCGCCCTCTATGGAGCGCAGCGGCCCGGGGCCTGAACACCGAGCGAGCGGGACGTTGGCCCTATCACGCAGTATAGGAAGCGGTGACTCGATCAAGGCAGCACCTTTAGAGCAAATCGCACTCGCACGCCTGCTGCTGATTACCGTGAAGTCTTTGTCGGAATGCCTACAGTGCTGGCGCATTTGTGCGTAAAATAGCCGGCTTTTGTCACACCTCGCGGATTCAAGCGCTATGGGCACCCTCTCGGTCAACCAGAACAAACTGCAAAAACGCCTGCGTCGTCTTGCCGGCGAAGCCATCACCGACTACAACATGATCGAAGATGGTGACAAGGTCATGGTCTGCCTGTCCGGCGGCAAGGACAGCTACACCATGCTCGACGTTCTGTTGCACCTGCAGAAGGTGGCGCCGATCCAGTTCGAGATCGTCGCGGTGAACATGGACCAGAAGCAGCCAGGCTTCCCTGAACACGTGTTACCTGCGTACCTGAAGGCGCTGGGCGTCGAGTACCACATCGTCGAGAAGGATACGTACTCGGTGGTCAAGGAGTTGGTGCCGGAGGGCAAAACCACCTGTTCGCTGTGCTCGCGCCTGCGCCGTGGCACCCTGTACACCTTCGCCGATGAAATCGGCGCAACCAAGATGGCGCTCGGTCACCACCGCGACGACATCGTCGAGACGTTTTTCCTCAACATGTTCTTCAACGGCGCCCTCAAGGGCATGCCGCCGAAGCTGCGCGCCGATGACGGCCGCAACGTGGTCATCCGCCCGCTGGCCTACTGCAGCGAGAAGGATATCCAGGCCTACTCCGACATGAAGGAATTCCCGATCATCCCGTGCAACCTGTGCGGTTCGCAGGAGAACCTGCAGCGCCAGGTGGTCAAGGACATGCTGGTGGAGTGGGAGCGCAAGCACCCAGGCCGTACCGAGAGCATCTTCCGTGCGATGCAGAACGTAGCGCCGTCGCAGTTGGCCGACCGCAACCTGTTCGACTTCACCAGCCTCAAGATCGACGAAACCGCTGCGCCCCGTTTCCTTGATGTGGTGAACATCTGAACCTATGCGCGATTACCAGTGGTTGCACGAGTTCTGCCTGAATCGCTTTGGCTCCGCCCAGGCCCTGGAGGCTTTTCTGCCGCAGCCGCGTACACCAGCGCAGTTGCGTGAAATAACCGACGACCGTTATCTGTCCACGCTGGCGCTGCGTGTGTTCCGGGCCGGGCTCAAGCACAGCCTCGTGGATGCCAAGTGGCCAGCATTCGAGCAGGTGTTCTTCGGTTTCGATCCGGAGAAGGTCGTGCTGATGGGGGCCGAGCACCTGGAGCGGCTGATGCAGGACACGCGCATCATCCGCCACCTGGGCAAGCTCAAAAGCGTGCCGCGCAATGCGCAGATGGTGTTGGACGTGGCGAAGGAGAACGGCAGCTTTGGTGCGTTCATCGCCGACTGGCCGGTTAACGACATCGTCGGGCTATGGAAGTACCTGGCCAAACAGGGCAACCAGCTGGGCGGGCTGTCGGCGCCGCGGTTTCTGCGCATGGTGGGCAAGGATACCTTTGTGCCCACCGACGACATGGCGGCAGCGCTGATCGCGCAGAAAGTGATCGACAAGCCGCCGACCAGCCAGCGCGACCTGGCCCTGGTCCAGCAGGTTTTCAACCAGTGGCACGCCGAGAGCGGGCGGCCGCTGTGCCAGTTGTCAGTGATGCTGGCGCATACTGTCAACCATTGAGGCCGCCGGGGCTGCACCGCAGCCCCCTGAACTTATCCCCCTTCACCCGCCATGCGCCGCTCATGCTGGAATTTCCAGCGCACATACAGCAATGCGGCAATGAAAAGCCCCAGGCTGATCAGCACTTCGGCCCAGCCAAACACCGCCCGCCCCGGGTCGAACGCGGCCAGTACGCCCTTGATGAAGTAGATGTTCACCACGAAGCACGTCCAGGCATGGGCCCGCGCGCTGCCTAGCAGCATGCCGGGCAGCAGCAACAGCAACGGGATCAGCTCAATCGCCAGGATCACGCCGACTCGGGCGCCGTGAAGGTTGGCGAACCACAGGTTGTTCACCACCAGCAGGGCGATCAGGCCGAAGAACAACGCCAGGCTCGTTGCCCGCGCCAGGCGCAGGCGCGGCGCCAGCCACTCCAGCGGCGGCAGCACCTTGGGCTTCTTAGCCACGCGCAGCCTCCAGGGCCTTGGCAGTGATCGCCAGACGTTGGCCCAGGGCACGGCACAGGGCGATTTCGTGGGTGTCCAGCTCGCGCTTGCCGTCGGCGCCAGCATGGTGGCTGGCGCCATAGGGGGTGCCACCACCACGGGTTTCCAGCAGTGCCGACTCGCTGTAGGGCAGCCCCATCACCAGCATGCCGTGGTGCATGAGTGGCAGCATCATCGACAACAGGGTGGTCTCCTGGCCGCCGTGCAAGCTGGCGGTGGAGGTGAATACACCAGCAGGCTTGCCCACCAGTTCACCGCCCAGCCACAGGCTGCTGGTGCCATCGAGGAAGTATTTCAACGGTGCTGCCATGTTGCCGAAGCGGGTAGGGCTGCCCAGCACCAGGCCGGCGCAGTGGCGCAGGTCGTCCAGGTTAGCGTACAGGGCGCCGCTGGCGGGGATGTCGGGCGCTACCGCTTCGCATTCGGTGGAGATGGCCGGCACGGTGCGCAGGCGCGCCTCCAGGCCTGCCAGTTCGATGCCACGGGCGATATGCCGGGCCATCTCGCTGGTAGCACCATGACGGCTGTAGTAGAGCACCAGGATGTAGGGTTCGCTCACGGCAAAATCTCCAGCACATGCTCAGGTGGGCGGCCGATCACGGCCTTGTCGCCGGCCACCAGAATGGGCCGCTCGATCAGCTTGGGGTGGCTGACCATGGCTTCGACCAGTTGTGCGTCAGTGAGTGCGGGGTTGGCCAGGTTCAGCTGTTTGTATTCGTCTTCGCCGGTGCGCAGCAGCCCGCGCGCGCCAATGCCCAGCTTGCCCAGTACGGCCCGCAAGGTGGCAGCATCGGGAGGTGTTTCCAGGTAGCGCACCACGGTGGGCGCCAGGCCGCGGGCCTCGAGCAGTTCCAGGGCGGCGCGGGATTTCGAGCAGCGCGGGTTATGATAGAGCGTCAGGTCGGTCATGTGGGGTCGCATCCAGCAGGGTGTGGCGGCTATTCTAACCGCAGCGACCGCCCCATTTGCTCTAAAACTCGAGAAGGATTGACCCATGGCAAGGCGTCTGGCAGCAGTACTGGCCATCACCGCAAGCTTGTTGCTCGGTGGTTGCGGTGCCGATTATGGCGTGGACCAACACGGTAATGCAGTGAAGGCCGAGCAGCTTGACGGCCACTGGCTGGTGCTCAACTACTGGGCAGAATGGTGCGGGCCGTGCCGTACCGAAATCCCTGAACTGAACGCTGCGGCCAAGCAGTGGGCGGCTGACGGTGTCAGGGTGGTGGGGGTGAACTTCGATGGCTTGCAGGGCCAGGACCTGAAGCAAGCAGCCGAAACCCTGGGTATTGGTTTCACCGTACTGGCCCAGGACCCGGCCGAGCGTTATGACCTGCCACGCAGCGAGGCGCTGCCGGTGACCTACATCATCGATGACAAGGGCAAGGTGCGCGAGCAACTGCTGGGCGAGCAGACCTTGGAAGGCTTGCAGGCGAAGATCAAGGCGTTGAAGGGCGCGTAAATAGGGCGAGCCGCATTTAGGGCGCGTTACCGAACCGGTGCGCGTGAGCACCGCTCAGCGTGCGGCCCACCACCCCTCACCCTTCCTCGGGCCACAAGCGCAGGGGCTTGCCCTCGGCAGGCCACAGGCGCAGCTGGTCCACAGGGGACATGTCCCAGCGCTGGACTGTTTCCAGCGCCTGCAGGAAGCGCTTTTCCTGCTCCATCAAGGCGGGTGCGCACAGCTTGCGGGTTTTGCCCACATGGCCGAAGCTCAGGCGCTCACCGTCAAGGGTGTAGGGCGCAAACCAGTGGTTGCACCCGGCGTTGCCGTAGGCACGGCCGTCGCTGGCCAGGGTCAGGGTCAGGTGGCTGTCGTCGATCAGTGGGCGCTCGCCGATCCACTCCAGCACATAGCTGCGCTCCTGTTGCAGCTTGGCAGGCTGTGCGGCGCAGCCAAGCAGGCCGGTGGTGATCAGCGCGCCGGTCAGCAGGTTTTTCATTGGGCACCCCCCTGGCAGCGCGGGCACAGGTGCTTCTCGTCGCGGCTTACCCAACCCAGCTCAGCGATGCGGGCACTGGCAGCAGGCTGGCGGGCTTTCTTGCCCAGCTTGGCGTCCACGGCGAATTCGAAATCCAGTACTGCCGCGCAGCTGTTGCACTCAACCTGCCAGTTGAGGATTTCCAGCTCGTTGAACACTGGGCCACTGGCCACGGCGACCCATTGGCCGCGTGGGTTGATCAGGTGGCGTACGCTTTCGACGGCCAAGCGCATGGACAGGTCCTTGCTGCCCTTGAGGGTCACCAGCAAGGTGTCGCCTTTGTGCATCGAGCCGCCGTTGCCTGTGACCTGATAACGGCCCGGCACCAATGCGCGGCACTCGATCAGGGTGTGTTGCGGGTTGAAAAGCGTGTAGCGAAAATCGTGTTCGACCATGGGTCCTCCAGAAATGCCGCGTATCCTAGCACTAACCCACCACCAGGTTCTGCGGATTGCCCGCCGCCCAGCGGTTGATGTTTTCCAGCGTGGTCTCGGCAATGGCCGCCAGTGCCTCACGGGTGAGAAAGGCCTGGTGGGCCGTGATGATCACGTTGGGGAACGTCAGCAGCCGCGCCAATACGTCATCCTGCAGGGGCTGGTCGGAGCGGTCCTCGAAAAACAGCTGGGCTTCTTCTTCATACACGTCCAGGCCCAGATAGCCGAGCTGGCCGCTTTTCAGCGCGTCGATCAGCGCTGGGGTGTCCACCAGTGCGCCGCGCCCGGTATTGATGAGCATGGTGCCGTGCTGCAACTGCGCCAGGCTCTGGGCGTTGATCAGGTGGTGGGTGCCTTCGGTCAACGGGCAGTGCAGGCTGATGATGTGGGCCTCGTGCAGCAGCTCGGGCAACGGTAGATAGCGAGCGCCCAAGGCCAGTAGGTCAGGGTTGGGGTAGGGGTCGTAGGCCAGCAACTGGCAGCCGAAACCGGCCATGATACGAGCAAAGGCGGCGCCGATCTGCCCGGTGCCAACCACGCCGACGGTTTTACCGTGCAGGTCGAAACCGGTCAGGCCATGCAGGGTAAAGTCTCCCTCACGGGTGCGGTTATACGCGCGGTGCAGCCGGCGGTTCAGCGCCAGTACCAGCGCTACCGCATGTTCGGCCACGGCGTGGGGCGAGTAGGCCGGCACACGTACCACGGCCAGGCCCAGGCGCCGTGCGGCGGCCAGGTCGACATGGTTGTAGCCGGCAGAGCGCAGGGCGATCAGGCGCGTGCCACCGCTTGCCAGGTGTTCGAGCACCGGCGCATCCAGCGCGTCATTGATGAATGCGCAAACCACCTCATACCCTTGTGCCAGGGTAGAGGTGTCGAGGGTGAGGCGGGCGGGCTGGAAGTGCAGGTCAGCACCGTAATGCTGGGCGGCCCGCGAAAAACTCTCCTGATCGTAATGCTGGCAACTGAACAGCAGTGCACGCATGTCTGGCTCCTTGTGTGTCCGTGGCCAACGGCGTGGAATGCTGCCCGTCGGCAATTAACCTCAGCCGGTCGACCGGGCTTGTGCAGCCAGGCGAGCGATTGCGCTGTCCAGTTCATCCAGGGCTTGGGTTGCCTGTGTACTGTCCTGCTTCAGCAAGGTTTCGCTGCGCTGGCAGGCCGCCCGTAGCTGCGGCACGCCGCAATAACGGGAGGCGCCGTTCAAACGGTGCACCTGTTCGATCAGCGCAGTGCGGTCCTGGGTATCACGGGCAGCGCGTATGGCCCTGCGGTCATCATCGAGCGCGGCCAGCAGCATGCTC
Organism: Pseudomonas sp. NBRC 111119; assembly: GCF_001320125.1. Lineage (NCBI taxonomy): Bacteria > Pseudomonadati > Pseudomonadota > Gammaproteobacteria > Pseudomonadales > Pseudomonadaceae > Pseudomonas > Pseudomonas sp. NBRC 111119. The sequence goes on along the minus strand of NZ_BCAV01000022.1, from coordinate 14,068 downwards.
AGCATGTCTGCTGCCAGGTCTGCCTTGCCGGCCGCCAGGCGCAGGCCTTCTTCGTGGTCCAGCACCTTCAGTTCGTCGGCGTTGGGTGGCAGCTCGGCCTGGGCCTGCTGGGGCGAACCCAGGCTAAGCCCGGTCCACTTCATCACCACTTGGGCCAGTTGCCGCTCGCTGATCGGCTTGGTCAGGTAGTCGTCCATGCCGGCGTGCAGCAGGGCGCGTTTTTCGTTGGCCATGGCGTGGGCGGTAAGGGCGACGATTGGCAGTGGGTTGCCACTCTGGGTGTTTTCCCACAGGCGAATCTGTTCGGTGCAGGCCCGGCCATCCATGCCGGGCATCTGCACGTCCATCAGCACCAGGTCGAAGGGTTGGTCCTGCACGGCCTGAACGGCAGCGTAGCCATTGTCCACCGCCACCACCCTGGCACCCAGGTCCTCGAGCAGGGTCTGCACCAGCAGCAGGTTGGCCGCGTTGTCGTCCACGCAGAGGATCTTTGGCTGGTGCTGGCCGTGAAGTGGGCTGGTTTCATTTTGCGGCCGGCGCGGTTGCACCATCTCCAGCAGCAAGCGGCGCAGTTTGCGGGTGCAGGAGGGTTTGGACAGCAGTTGGCCGTGCCCGTTGGACAGGTAAGGGTGGTACAGCGCTTGCTCGGTGGTGGGGCACAGCACCACGCACTGGCAGTGGTGGCGTTCGAGTTGCTGGTAGTACTCGCCCAGTTGCTCGGGCGAAAGGGTGCCCAGGTTGGCGCCCATCACCGCGAAGTCGAATGGCTGCCCCGCCTGGCTCGCGGCCTGCACTGCCTGCACCAGCTGATCGTACGACGCGAACTGGCTGACGCTCAGCCCGCAGTCCTGCAACTGGTGGTCCAGTGCCTGGCGCGCCAGTTCATGGCCATCGACGATGGCGGCCCGGCGGCCGAGCAGGGGTTGCAATGGCAGCGCTTCGACATCGTCGTGGGCCTTGGGCAGGTTCAGGCTTATCCAGAACTGCGAGCCTTCCCCGGGCGTGCTGTCAACGCCAATTTCGCCGCCCATCTGCTCGATCAGGCGTTTGGAAATCACCAGGCCCAGGCCGGTACCGCCGGGTTGCCGAGCCAGTGAGTTGTCGGCCTGGCTGAAGGCCTGGAACAGGGTGCGCACATCCTGGGGCGACAACCCTATGCCGGTGTCCTGCACGCTGATGCGCAACTGCGCGCTGTCTTCGTGTTCGTCTTCGAGCATGGCGCGGACCACGATCGTGCCTTCGCGGGTGAACTTGATGGCATTGCTGACCAGGTTGGTGAGGATCTGCTTGAGCCGCAGCGGGTCACCGATCAGTGACGATGGCGTGTCCCGGTAGATCAGGCACAGCAGCTCCAGCTGCTTGGCGTGGGCGGCCGGGGCCAGGATCGTCAGGGTGTCCTGGATCAGGTCGCGCAGGTTGAACGGAATGCTGTCGAGCACCAGCTTGCCGGCCTCGATCTTCGAGAAGTCGAGAATCTCGTTGATGATGCCCAGCAGGTTGTCGGCAGATTTTTCGATGGTGTTCAGGTAGTCCACCTGGCGCGGCATCAGCTCGCTTTTCTGCAGCAGATGGGTGAAGCCCAGGATGCCATTGAGCGGGGTACGGATTTCGTGGCTCATGTTGGCCAGGAACTCAGACTTGATCCGGCTGGCCTCCAGGGCCTCCTTGCGCGCCATGTCCAGTTCGATGTTCTGGATCTCGATGGTTTCAAGGTTCTGGCGTACGTCCTCGGTGGCCTGGTCGATGCTGTGCTGCAGCTCTTCATGGGCATTGTGCAGGGTTTCGGCCATGCGGTTGATGCCCCGGGCAAGTTCATCCAGTTCATGGCTGCCCATGGCCGGAAGGCGTTCTTCCAGGTGCCCGTCCTTGAGCTGGTTGACCGCATGCTTGATGCGTTCGATAGGGTGGTTGATGGCACGGCTCATGCGCAGTGCCAACAGCCCGCTGAGTACCAGGCAGGCGAGGATCAGCAGCAGGGTGGTGAACAGGTTGCGGTAGCCCCGTAGCAGCGTGCCGTCGTGGGACAGTTCGATCTCTACCCAGCCCAGCAAGCGTTCGGCTTCGGCCGGCACCGCTTCTGTGGCCAGGTCGCGATGGTGGCCGAAGACCGGCATCAGGTAACGGGTGGCGTCGTTGCCAGTGCGTTGCAGCAGCTGCGTGCCGCTGCCGCCGCTGGGGGGCTGGTTGAGCATGCTGGGGCCGGCATGGGCCAGCCGTGTGCGGTCCGGGGCGAGGAAGGCGACGGCACGCACGTCGGGCTGCTCCAGGGTCTGGGCAGCGATGCGTTCAAGTTGCGCGGGCGCCGGCCGCGCCATGGCGGGTGCAGCCAAGGGCGCCAGTTGCTCGGCGAGCATCTTGCCGCGTTGCAGCAACTGCGTACGCAGGTCGCTTTGTTGCAGCCAGGTAAAGTAGCTGCCCAGTACCAGCGCCATCAGCCCGGCCGGCAGCAAGGCCAGCAGAAGCACCCGGCTGCGAATCCCCAAACGATCGAGCACACCGCCTCCTGTCATGTGCCTGGACACCGTCGTGTGTGACGGCCAAGGGGCGACGTTACTCCGCCTGCCAGGCTAATGCACCTGTTTAGTCGGTGTTTTTGCCTTCTGTGGCCAAGCTGCACGGGATGCAGTTGCCTGTCGCCTACGGGATGCTGAATAATCTGGCAATTGAGAATAAATGGCAGTTGCCAATGAATCTTGTAGCGACGCCCAGCCCCGCCATCCTCGCCATTGAAGACGACCCCGTACTGGGCGCCTACCTCCACGAGCAATTGCAGCGCGGCGGCTTTCAGGTCACTTGGTGCCGCAATGGCCTGGAGGGCCTGGAAACGGCCAGCCGCCGGGTCTTCGATGTCGTGCTGCTCGACATCCTGCTGCCCGGGCTCAATGGGCTGGAAGCCCTGACCCAGCTGCGCAGGCAGGGCGCCACCCCGGTCATCCTGATGTCGGCGCTGGGCGCCGAGGCTGACCGCATCGTCGGTTTCAAGCGTGGCGCGGACGATTACCTGCCCAAGCCGTTCAGCATGGACGAATTGCAGGTGCGTATCGAAGCAATCCTGCGCCGCGTGCGCCTTGAGCGCCACTACCGGCCGCCGCTCCAGCATGCGGATCGGGGCGAACTGGAGTTCGACGAGGCGCACCTGGACGTGCGCCTGGCCGGCTGCGCGGCGGGCCTGACACCCAGCGAATACCGGCTGCTGGAAATGCTGACCCGTAATCCCGACGAGGTGCTGAGCAAACCCTTCCTGTACCAGCAGGTGCTGCAGCGGGGCTATTCGCAGCATGATCGTAGCCTCGACATGCACGTCAGCCAGCTGCGCCGCAAGCTCAAGGGCATCGGCTACGAAGGGCGGCAGATCCGTACCGTCTGGGGCAAAGGCTACGTGCTCAGCGCCCTTGAGGTGCAGTAGGCCGTGCTCGACCGGCACTCGCTGTTCTGGAAGCTTGCCATTCTGCTGGTGGGGTTCTGCCTGCTGATGATCGGGCTCAGCTTCACCTGGGGCCGGCATATGGAAACCCGCAACGCCTACCTCGACGAGGCTGCGCGTGCAGCGTTGCGCGCCTATGCGGCCGAGGCTGAGCACGCCTGGCGCAGCGGTGGGCGTGAGGGCCTGGACCGTTGGGTTGCGCAGATGCACCGGCGTGAGCACGGCTGGGTGGGTGTGCTGGACGCCAACCTGCGGCCGCTGGACAGCGCCACGCTCGATGCACAAGCCCTGCAGCGCCTGACCCGCCTGCGGGGGGTTGACTGGCCCATGAGCAGGCGCAGCGTCGACCAGCCGTGGATGCGTGTTCCGTTCCCGGGCGCCGCAGAGCAGGCCATGCTGGTCATCGAGCTGCCGCAGCGCTTCAACCCAGGCCAGTACCTGCTGCTGTGGCGCATCCTCACCAACGGTATCATCCCTGGGCTGTTCACCCTGCTGCTGTGCGTGGGCCTCTACCGCATGCTGATCGTGCCGCTGAACCAACTGCGCGAGCAGGCCAATGCCTGGCGTGCCGACCAGCTGTCGGCGCGCCTGGCACCACGCCTCCTGGCCCGTCACGACGAACTGGGCGAACTGGCGCGGGCATTCGACCAGATGGCTGAACGCTTGCAAGGCACCGTGGCTATCCAGCAGCAGTTGCTGCGTGACCTGTCCCACGAGATGCGCACGCCCCTGAGCCGCTTGCGCGTGGCCTGCGACAGCGAGCCCGAGCTACAGGGGTTGCGCGAGCGCCTGAGGCGAGAAGTGGACTGCATGCAGCAGTTGGTCGAAGGCACCTTGCAGTTGGCCTGGCAGGACGCCGAGCGTGCGCCGATGAACCTGGAGCCCATCGAGGTGCAGGCGCTGTGGGACCTGCTGGCCGAGAACGCCTGCTATGAGTGCGGCTGGTCACCCACCCGCCTGCACTGTGAGGTGCCCGCGGGCTGCTGGGTGCAGGGCAACCTCAATTATCTGGCCCAGGCGCTGGAGAACCTACTGCGCAACGCCATTCGTCACTCGCCCCCCGAGGGTATAGTGCGTCTGGGTGGGCGCAGGGAGGCGGGGTTCTGGTGGCTGTGGCTTGAGGATGAAGGGGGCGGAGTGGCCGAACAAGACCTGGAGCGCATCTTCGCGCCGTTCTCCCGGCTGGACGGCTCACGGCCCGGGGACGGCGGCTTTGGCCTGGGCCTGAGCATCGCCCGCAGTGCCATTCAGCGCCAGGGCGGCACCCTATGGGCGCGCAATGGGCCGCGTGGGTTGCGCCTGTGGCTGCGCTTGCCAGCCCATGTGCCAGGCTGAAATCAATGGCTGGGCATTTGATATAGCGTGTAGCTATATGCACCACAGATTGCGTGATATGGCGCGCAAGGGTTTGCCGGTATGATAGGCGCCCCTGCCGCCTGGATTGTGAAGCACACCATGACCTTGCAGTACCCAACCATCGCCGATTGCGTCGGCAATACGCCTCTGGTTCGCCTGCAGCGCCTGGCTGGCCAAACCAGCAATACCCTCCTGCTCAAGCTTGAAGGTAACAATCCTGCCGGGTCGGTGAAAGATCGCCCGGCGCTGTCGATGATCGCCCGGGCCGAACTGCGCGGCCAGATCAAGCCCGGCGACACCTTGATCGAAGCCACCTCCGGCAATACCGGTATCGCCTTGGCGATGGCGGCAGCGATCAAGGGTTACAAGATGATCCTGATCATGCCCGACAACTCCACCGCCGAGCGCAAGGCCGCCATGACCGCCTACGGCGCCGAGCTGATTCTGGTGACCAAGGAAGAAGGCATGGAGGGCGCCCGGGACCTGGCCGAAAAGCTTCAGGCCGAAGGCCGTGGCCTGGTGCTGGACCAGTTCGCCAACGGCGACAACCCGATCGCCCACTACAACAGCACGGGCCCCGAAATCTGGCAGCAGACCCAGGGCACCATTACCCATTTCATCAGTTCCATGGGCACCACTGGTACCATCATGGGCTGCTCGCAGTACCTCAAGGAGCAGAACCCGGCGGTGCAGATCATCGGCCTGCAACCGATGGAGGGCTCTGCCATCCCTGGCATCCGCCGCTGGCCAGAAGAGTACCTGCCGAAAATCTTCGATGCCGCCCGTGTTGATCGCGTCGTCGACATGTCCCAGCAGGAAGCCGAAGAGACCATGCGCCGGCTTGCCCGCGAAGAGGGCATTTTCTGCGGCGTGTCCTCCGGTGGTGCGGTGGCCGCCATGCTGCGTCTGTCCCGCGAGGTGGAAAATGCCACCTTGGTCGCGATCATCTGCGACCGTGGCGACCGCTACCTGTCCACTGGCTTGTTCGATCACAGCTAAATGTCCAAGAAAAAGAGCAACAGCGGCCTGCGCTTCCAGCCAGCCGGCGGTAACCGAAGCCCCCAGGTACCTGTGGGCAAGAAGCAGCAATTGACTATGGAGCGCCTGGCCGGCGACGGCCGAGGCATTGCCTTTCATGACGGGCGCACCTGGTTCGTCAGTGGCGCCCTGGCAGGTGAGGTGGTCGAGGCGCGGGTGCTCAGTGCCCGCGGCAAGGTGGTGGACGCGCGCTTGGAGCGGCTGCTGCAAGCCAGCCCCGAGCGCCGCGAGGCGCCATGCCGGCACTATGCCCGCTGTGGCGGGTGCAACCTTCAGCACCTGCCCCATGCGGCGCAGCTTGCGTTGAAACAGCGCACCCTGGCCGAACAGTTGCAGCGGGTGGCTGGCGTGCAGCCCGAGCAGTGGGCGCCGCCGCTGAGCGGGCCGGAGTTCGGCTACCGGCGCCGTGCGCGGGTGGCCGTGCGCTGGGACGCCAAGGCGCGGCACCTGGAGGTGGGGTTGCGCGCCGAAGCCAGCCAGGACATCGTCGCCCTCGACGATTGCATGGTGCTGGTACAGCCCTTGCAGTCGATTCTGCGGCATCTGCCAACCGTGCTGCGCTCGCTGGACAAGCCGCAGGCCCTGGGGCATGTGGAACTGTTCAGCGGCACTGCCGAGGCGGTGCTGGTACGCCATGTGGCGCCGTTGCCCGCCGAAGACCTGGCCCGGTTGCAGGCCTTCTGCGAGCAGGCCAGCGCCCAGTTGTGGCTGCAGGGGGAGGGTGAGCCTGCCCCGGTGACGCAGGGTGCACCCTTGGGCTTTGCCCTGGCGCCCTGGCAACTGGAGCTCGCCTGGCGACCAGGGGACTTCGTGCAGGTCAATGCCCAGGTCAATACGGCGATGATCGAGCAGGCCCTGGCCTGGCTGGCACCGCAGGCTGACGAACGGGTGCTGGACCTGTTCTGCGGGTTGGGCAATTTCGCCCTGCCACTGGCCCGCCAGGCGCGTGAGGTGGTAGCAGTTGAAGGCGTGCAGGCCATGGTCGACAGGGCCGCTGCCAACGCCCGAAGCAACAATGTGCATAACGCACGGTTTTTTCAGGCCGATTTATCGCAGCCTTTGGCCGGCTCCGGATGGGCCGCCGAAGGCTTTTCTGCGGTACTCTTGGACCCACCGCGTGACGGTGCATTCGAGGTGGTGCAAGGCATCGCCCGCCTCAAGGCCAAACGGCTGGTCTATGTATCGTGCAACCCGGCAACGTTGGCGCGAGACGCGCAAGTGCTGGTTGGGCAGGGGTACCGGTTAAAAAGGGCCGGGATTCTCGACATGTTTCCTCAGACGGCACATGTCGAGGCCATGGCGTTATTCGAAGCGGGCTAGCACGCTGCTGGCCCCTTGGTACGGCTTTCAAGGATTGGCAGCCGTGCGGTGATTGCCAGTGCATCCGTGGGGTGCGCTGTATGGAAAGGTAGAACAAAGATGGTACAGGTGAGAGTGCACCAGCCGGTCAACACCGACGGCAGTATCAATCTCGAAGGCTGGTTGGACCACGTGGTAAGCGTCGATTCGGCACTGGACCGCGCTGCGCTGAAAGACGCCTGCGAGTTTGCCCTGGACGTCGAGAAGAAGGGCAACCCTGCCAAGCATTCCTGGGCAGACGGTACCTCCAGCTTTCAGGCCGGGCTTGAAATCGCCGAGATCCTCGCGGACCTCAAGCTCGACCAGGACTCCCTGGTGGCAGCGGTCATCTACCGGTCGGTACGCGAGGGCAAGGTGACCTTGGCCGAGGTCAGCCAGCGCTTCGGCCCGGTGGTTTCCAAGCTGATCGACGGCGTGCTGCGCATGGCTGCCATCAGCGCCAGCCTCAGCCCCCGGCAGTCGCTGGTGCTGGGCTCCCAGGCGCAGGTCGAGAACCTGCGCAAGATGCTCGTGGCCATGGTCGACGATGTGCGCGTGGCGCTGATCAAGCTGGCCGAGCGCACCTGCGCGATACGTGCAGTCAAGGGCGCCGACGACGAGAAGCGCCTGCGGGTTGCCCGCGAGGTGTTCGACATCTATGCCCCCCTGGCACACCGCCTGGGCATCGGCCACATTAAGTGGGAACTCGAGGACCTGTCCTTCCGTTATCTCGAGCCCGATCAATACAAGCAGATCGCCAAGCTGCTGCACGAGCGTCGGCTGGACCGCGAGCGCTTCATCAGTGATGTGATGAACCAGTTGCAGAACGAGCTGCTGGCCACGGGCGTGAACGCCGATATCAGTGGCCGGGCGAAACACATCTATTCCATCTGGCGCAAAATGCAGCGCAAGGGCCTCGAGTTCAGCCAGATCTACGACGTGCGTGCCGTACGTGTACTGGTGCCGGAGGTTCGTGACTGCTACACCGCGCTGGGTATCGTGCATACGTTGTGGCGGCACATCCCCAAGGAGTTCGACGACTACATCGCCAACCCCAAGGAAAACGGCTACCGCTCGCTGCATACGGCGGTAATCGGCCCTGAGGGCAAGGTGCTCGAGGTCCAGATCCGCACCCACGGCATGCATGAAGAGGCTGAGCTGGGGGTGTGCGCCCACTGGCGTTACAAGGGCACCGACGTAAAGTCTGGCTCCAACCATTACGAAGAAAAGATTTCCTGGTTGCGCCAGGTGTTGGAATGGCACGAAGAGCTGGGCGATATCGGCGGCCTGGCCGAACAGCTGCGGGTGGATATCGAGCCGGACCGGGTCTACGTGTTCACCCCGGACGGCCACGCCATCGACCTGCCCAAAGGCGCCACGCCGCTGGACTTCGCCTACCGGGTGCACACCGAGATCGGCCACAACTGCCGGGGTGCCAAGATCAACGGGCGCATCGTGCCGCTCAACTACAGCCTGCAGACCGGCGAGCAAGTCGAGATCATCACCAGCAAGCACGGTAACCCGAGCCGCGACTGGCTGAACTCGAACCTGGGCTACGTGACCACTTCCCGGGCGCGGGCAAAGATCGTGCACTGGTTCAAGCTGCAGGCACGTGACCAGAACGTCGCCGCCGGCAAGACCCTGCTCGAGCGTGAGCTAAGCCGGTTGGGCCTGCCTCAGGTGGACTTCGAGCGCCTGGCCGACAAGACCAACGTCAAGACGGCAGAAGACATGTTCGCGGCACTGGGTGCCGGCGACCTGCGCCTGGCGCACCTGGTCAATGCTGCCCAGCAACTGCTCGAGCCCGAGCGCATCGAGCAGATCGAACTGGTCCCGCGCAAACCCAGCGGGCCGCGCGGTGGCAAGCGTGGCGATATCCAGATCCAGGGTGTCGGCAACCTGCTGACGCAAATGGCAGGCTGCTGCCAGCCGCTGCCGGGCGATGCCATCGTTGGCTACATCACCCAGGGCCGTGGCGTGAGCATCCACCGCCAGGACTGTGCATCGGTGCTGCAACTGGCGGGCAAGGAGCCCGAGCGCATGATCCAGGTGAGCTGGGGGCCGATCCCGGTGCAAACCTACCCGGTGGACATCGTCATCCGCGCCTATGACCGCCCGGGCCTGCTGCGCGATGTGTCCCAGGTGCTGCTGAACGAGAAAATCAACGTGCTGGCGGTGAACACCCGCTCGAACAAGGAAGACAACACCGCGCTGATGTCTCTGACCATCGAGATTCCAGGCCTGGACGCGCTGGGGCGCCTGCTGGGGCGGATCTCGCAGTTGCCGAACATCATCGAGACGCGGCGTAATCGTACCCCTTGAGACCGCGGCGCCTGCTTCGCGGGTAAACCCGCTCCCACAGGTAACGTACAGATTTCAAAACCTGTATCCGTCCTGTGGGAGCGGGTTTACCCGCGAAGAAGCCACCGCCGAAGGACCTGCCTACATGACCTACACCCTCGAAGACCTGCTGCACCTCATGGCCCGCCTGCGCGACCCGCAGTACGGTTGCCCATGGGACCTCAAGCAGAACTACGCGAGTATCGTCCCCCATACCCTCGAAGAGGCCTACGAGGTCGCCGACACCATCGAGCGCGGTGATTTCGAGCACCTGCAAGGTGAGCTGGGCGACTTGCTGTTCCAGGTGGTCTACTACAGCCAGCTGGCCCGAGAGGAGGGGCGTTTCGAGTTCGATGGCGTGGTCGACAGCATCACCCGCAAGCTGATTCGTCGCCACCCGCATGTATTCCCTACCGGCGAGCTTTATGTGCCGCTGGATACCCCCAGCCTGAGCGAGGCCCAGGTCAAGTCCCGTTGGGAGGAGATAAAGGCCGAGGAGCGGGCCGAGAAAAGCACGCCCGAGCAACTGTCGCTGCTCGATGACGTGCCGTCAGCCTTGCCGGCCCTGTCCCGGGCTGCCAAGCTGCAAAAGCGCGCCGCCACGGTCGGCTTCGACTGGCCGGCAGCGTTGCCGGTGCTGGACAAGGTGCGTGAAGAACTGGATGAAGTGTTGCAGGCCATGGCCGACGGTGACGCCGATGCGATGGAGGACGAGGTGGGCGATTTGTTGTTCGCTGCCGTCAACCTGGCGCGGCACCTCAAGCAAGACCCGGAAAACGCCCTGCGCCGCGCAAACCGCAAGTTCGAGCGACGTTTCCGTTTTATCGAGCAGGCATTGCGCGACAGTGGCACCCCTATTGAAGAATGTAACCTTGACGCGCTTGACGCCCTTTGGGGTGAAGCCAAGCGTCAGGAAAAGAACCTGCCCAGCTGCAGCTGAGCTGTTGCATAAGTGAGTGAACATTCATGAGCCTTTCCCTTCGCGACCAATTGCTCAAAGCCGGTCTGGTCAACCAGAAACAGGTCTCCCAGGCCAACAAGGCTGAGAAAAAACAAAAACGCCTGGAACACAAAGGCCAGGTAGAGGTGGACGACACCCAGCAGCGCCAAGCCAGGGAAGCGATGGCCGAAAAGGCCAAGCGTGACCAGGAGCTGAACCGCCAGCAGCAGGAAAAGGCCGAGCAGAAAGCCCGTGCCGCGCAGATCAAGCAGTTGATCGAAGCCACCCGCCTGCCGAAGCTCACCACCGAGGACTACTACAACTTCGTCGATGACAAGAAGGTCAAGCGCATTGCGGTCAATGCGCTGATGCGCAGCAAGCTGAGCAATGGTGCGCTGGCGGTTGTGTCCCATGGGGGCGGCTACGAAGTGATTCCGCGTGAAGCGGCGCTGAAGATCCAGGAGCGCGACCCGCACCGGGTGTTGCTGCTCAACACCCATGTGGAGGAGGCCGACGATGATGACCCGTATGCGGCCTACAAGATCCCGGATGACTTGATGTGGTAACAGCAAAAACCCCGCCTTGGCGGGGTTTTTCGTTCAAGAGGGGTCATTGCGTGGTGCGCTGCTTTTCCTGGTCTTCCAGCTCGACGCGGTACTGCTGTGCTTCGTGTTCGTTATGGAACATCCCAACCAGTTGACCTTGTTGATGGACGTCCCAGATCCGCACGCCAGCGGCCAGGCCTTCATGGGACATTTTCGATTCGTCGCGTTCGGTTACTTGGACTGTCATCGGTAAACTCCACATTTTCAGTTGGCTGCGACAGTATGTCGCACACCCCCTTTATAGAGTTTGTTAGCAGGCTAAGTAAATAAAATCGCCATGAAACAAGTTTCATGAAGCCTGCTGATGGCGCCTCTGCGCCCGCCCCACCATCGTCCATAAAAAAGCCCCGCTCAGGGCGGGGCTTCCGTTACTCAAGGCAAGCCCGGCTCAGTTACCCTTAACCGCCTTGCCATCGACCGTACCATCCTGCAGCACGATCACGTATTCCTTGCCGTCAGTTTCGACCTGACGCAGTTGCACCAGCAGGTAATCCCAGTTCTTGGCGAACCACAGCTCGGTGATGCGCTTGCTCTGGCTGGGGTCACGCACTCGCTCGACCTTGACGGCATCCACCTGGCCGGTCTTGGTGGTGACCTTTTCGGTGCCCAGTACGCGGAAGTCGTAGGTGTCGATCTCGTCGCCATCGACCACTTGGTAGGTCATGCTCTTCTTGCCAGCGGCCACATCATGCTGCAGCGCCAGCTGATAAGACGACTTGTCGAGTACGCCGCGGTTCAGCGGCAGGGTGATGGCATCGCCACGGTCAGTACCGGTCACCTTCTTGGCGGCCCAGTCGAAGTTCAGGTCAACCTTCTTCGCCTTGCCCAGGCCCCCGCGTTCGAAGTGGTACTGCTGGGGCAGCAGGGTATCGTTGTCCTGGCGCAGTGTGCTTTGCTCGGTCAGGCTGGCAATCATCATGGACGCCTTGAAGTTCAGGCTCCACGTGCCATTGGCATTCTTGACCAGGCTACGTTCAGCGGTACCGCTCATGGGCAACTGCTTCCAATCGGCGGTGTAGCTGGCCGAAAACGGCTTCAAGTCTGCTGCCTGGAGGGGCAGGGCAAGCACGGCTAGAGCCAAGAGCAAGGCACGACGCATAAAATCTCCTAGGATCGAATCAAGTGACCGCTGGCCGACAGGGGCTGGCCATCCAGTAATGCACCTTGTTCGCCAAGACGCAAGCGCCCTTCGGCAAACCAGCGCACTGCCAGGGGGTAGACCAGGTGTTCCTGACAGTGCACCCGCTGGGCCAGCGTTTCGACGGTGTCATCGGCGGCTACGGGCACAACAGCCTGTACGACCAGTGGCCCCCCATCGAGTTCCTCGGTCACGAAATGCACACTGCAACCGTGTTCCGCGTCACCGGCTTCCAGCGCCCGGCGATGGGTGTGCAGGCCTTTGTACTTGGGCAACAGGGACGGATGGATGTTGACCAGACGCCCCTGGTAGTGGCGCACAAAGCTGCCGCTGAGGATACGCATGAAGCCAGCCAGCACCACCAGGTGGGGTTCGAAACCGTCGATGCACGCCATTAGCGCAGCGTCGAAGGCCTCACGGCCTTCGTACTGGGTGTGATCGAGCACGACATGTTCGATGCCCGCCGCGGCGGCGCGCTGCAGGCCAAAGGCATCGGCACGGTTGGAAACCACCCCGCAGATGCGCACTGGGTTACCCGGGGCCTGGCAGCTGTCGATCAGAGCCTGCAGATTGCTGCCGGAACCCGACAGCAGTACCACGACATTGCAGAACGCGTTCGGCATCAGTGTGCCTTGAGGTTTTGCAGCTCGACCTGGGCTGCGCCCTCAGCGGCTTCGGTGATGTGGCCGATGACCCAAGGCTGCTCGCCAGCGGCACGCAGTTCAGCCAGGGCGGTTTCCACCTGGTCTTGCGCCACGCAGATCACCATGCCGACGCCGCAGTTGAGCACGCGGTGCATTTCGTGTTCGTCGACGTTGCCTTTTTCCTGCAGGAAGTCGAACACTGCCGGGCGCTGCCAGCTGGCCACGTCGATCACTGCCTGGGCGTTGGCCGGCAGTACGCGTGGAATGTTGTCCAGCAGGCCGCCGCCGGTGATGTGGGCCATGGCCTTGACTGCACCGGTGTTCTTGATCAGTTGCAGCAGCGGCTTGACGTAGATGCGGGTCGGTGCCATCAGCAGCTCGGTCAGGGGCTTGCCGCCCAGCTGGGTGCTTTCGACGTCAGTGGCCGATACCTCGAGGATCTTGCGGATCAGCGAGTAGCCGTTGGAGTGTGGGCCGGAGGACGGCAGGGCAATCAGGGCATCACCCGTGGCCACCTTGGAGCCGTCGATGATCTCGGCCTTTTCCACCACGCCCACGCAGAAACCGGCCAGGTCGTAGTCTTCGCCTTCGTACATGCCGGGCATTTCGGCGGTTTCACCACCGACCAGCGAGCAGCCGGCCAGCTCGCAACCGGCACCGATACCGGTGACCACCGTGGCCGCCACGTCAACGTTCAGTTTGCCGGTTGCGTAGTAGTCGAGGAAGAACAGCGGTTCGGCGCCGCACACCACCAGGTCGTTGACGCACATGGCGACCAGGTCCTGGCCGATGCTGTCGTGCTTGTTCAGGTTCAGTGCCAGGCGCAGCTTGGTGCCGACGCCGTCGGTACCAGAGACCAGCACCGGCTGCTTGTAGCCGGCCGGGATCTCGCAGAGGGCGCCGAAGCCGCCCAGGCCACCCATGACTTCAGGGCGTGCGGTGCGTTTTGCCACGCCCTTAATGCGTTCGACCAGTGCTTCGCCGGCGTCGATGTCTACACCGGCGTCCTTGTAGCTCAGGGAGGGTTGCTTGCTCATTGATCCAGGCCTTTAGAGGGAGGGATTCGTAGAAACGACCGTGATGGCCAGGGCTGGCTGCCTGATGGCGGCTGCCTGAACTTCAGTGGTCTGTGAAGGCGCGCGATTTTATCAGGGTTGCCGGGCAGCGGCCATCCTCACGCCGACGGGCAGGGCGGGAAATTGCTAAAAAACGTTTGGGGTGTTGCTGCGGTGTCTCGAAAGCTGC